>NZ_JBHXNU010000011.1:54440-124844 GCF_042719255.1 Rhodococcus sp. NPDC058532 | reverse complement strand
CAGCGGGGCCCCCCCCCCCCTCTCCCCTTGCGAGGATCCCGGTGCGTCCCGGGACCCCCCTTAGCCCAACCCCCCCTCCCCCCTTTCCTTTTCCCCCCCCCCCCCCCTCTTCCTCTCCCTCCCGCCCCGTTTTCCCTTCCCGAGCCGCGTCCGGGCCGCCGTGACACGCCACGGATCCGCCGAACGTTTGCGCACACCGCGTTTCGGGAGCAGGGTGAGCGGTGACCAACCGACCAGTGGGGGTGACGCCGCGGTGGACCTGCAGACCTGGTGGGACTTCGTCACCGCGCGCCGCCAGCAACTGGCCACCGACTCGTTCCTGCATGTCAGCGCGGTGGTGCAGTCGGTGGTGCTCGCCACGATCCTGGCCGTCGGCATCGGAATCGCCGTCTACCGCAGCCCGTTCGGGTCCGCGGTCGCGACCGGGCTGGCCAGCACGATCCTCACGGTTCCGTCGTTCGCGCTGTTGGGTCTGCTGATCCCGATCCTCGGCCTCGGGGTGCGGCCGACCGTCACGGCGCTGGTGCTGTACGCGCTGCTGCCGATCATCCGGAACACGATCATCGGCCTCGCCTCGGTGGACCCGGCCGTCAGCGACGCCGCCCGCGGCGTCGGAATGGGCAGGCTCCGCATCCTCGGACGGATCGAACTGCCCCTGGCGTGGCCGTCGATCCTGACCGGGATGCGGGTCAGCACCCAGATGCTGATGGGCATCCTCGCGATCGCCGCCTACGCGAAGGGCCCCGGCCTGGGGAACCTGATCTTCTCCGGGCTGTCCCGGGTGGGCAGCCCCACCGCCGTTCCGCAGGCGTTGACCGGAACCGTCCTGATCGTCATCCTCGCGCTGATTCTCGACGGCCTGTACGTCGTGCTCGGCAAGCTGACCACGTCGAAGGGAATCCGATGAGCGCTGGCGGCGACGCGCACGTGCACGGTGTCGAGATCGTCCTCGAGGACGTCGTCAAGCGCTACCCGAACGCCCCGACGCCCGCCGTCGCCGGGGTGTCGATGACGATCCCGGCAGGCGAGACCGTGGTCTTCGTCGGCCCGTCGGGATGCGGGAAGACCACCACGATGCGGATGATCAACCGCCTGATCGAGCCGACGTCGGGGCGGATCACCATTGCCGGGCGGGATGCGCTGTCCATCGACGCGGACCGGTTGCGCCGCGGCATCGGGTACTCCATCCAGCAGGCGGGGCTGTTCCCGCACCTGACGGTCGGCAGGAACGTCGCGACGGTGCCGGGACTGGTCGGCTGGGACCGCAAACGGATCGCCGCCCGCGTCGACGAGATGCTCGACCTCGTCGGGCTCGATCCCGACACCTATCGGCACCGCTACCCGCGTCAGCTGTCCGGCGGGCAGCAGCAGCGGGTCGGGGTCGCGCGGGCGTTGGCGGCGGACCCGCCGGTGCTGCTGATGGACGAACCGTTCGGTGCCGTCGACCCGATCACCCGCGGGCTGCTGCAGGACGAGTTGCTGCGGCTGCAGTCCGAACTGGGCAAGACGATCGTGTTCGTCACCCACGACTTCAACGAGGCGGTCAAGCTCGGGGACCGGATCGCGGTGCTGGGCAACCAGTCCCGGATCCTGCAATACGACACCCCGGAGGCGATCCTGGCGAACCCGGCCGACGACACGGTCGCCGGGTTCGTCGGCGGCGACGCCTCCCTCAAGCAGTTGACCCTGACCCGGGTGCGGGACGTGCGGTTGCTGCACTGCCCCACCGTCCACGAGGACGGTTCGGTCGACGACTTCCGGAACGCGCTGCTCGCCCGCAAGCGGCGCTGGGGTCTGGTCCTCGACCGCCGAGGCAGGCCGCTGCGGTGGGTGTCGTCGCAGCACCTCGCGCACGCGGATTCGCTTCGTGACGTGGGTGATCCGGTCGGCGAGATCGTGACCGTCCAGTCGACGCTGCAGGATGCGCTCGAGGCGCTGCTCGCGGAGTCGAGCGCGTCGACGGTCGTCACCGGCAGGCACGGTGAGTACGCCGGACTGGTCACGATCGACATCCTGGTCGCCGCCCTGCGGGAGTTGCGCGAGGAGCACGCCGACGACCACGACGACGATCACGGACCGGCGCACTGGGCCGAGCCGAGCGGCAGGCACGCCGCGCGCGGAGCCGCACCGGACGAGGCGCCGTCGTGACCGCCGCCGCCGAACGCCGGGCGGAGCGGATCCGGCTGCTGGTCCAGCCCGCGCTGGTGACGGTGCTCGTCGCCGGGGTCCTGCTGTGGGCGTTCAACCGGGAGTTGACCGCGACGCAGCAGGCGAGCATCAGCGTGTCGAACATCGCGACCCTGACCTGGCAGCACGTGCTGATCACGGTCGCGGTGGTCGCGATCGTGCTTGCCCTCGCCGTGCCGCTCGGGACGCTGCTCACCCGCCCTGGGTGGAATCGGTTGGCGCCGTTCTTCGTCGGCATCGCCAACGTGGGCGCTGCGGCGCCCGCGATCGGCCTGCTGGTCCTGTTCTATCTCGCGACCCGCACCACCGGATTCTGGATCGGGGTGCTTCCGATCGCCTTCTACTCCCTGCTTCCGGTGCTGCGCAACACGATCCTCGGCTACCAGGAGGTGGATCCGGCGCTGATCGACGCGGGCCGCGGGCAGGGCATGTCGGCGCTGACCGTGCTGCGCCGGGTGGAGTTCCCGATGGCGGTGCCGTACATTCTCGCCGGGCTGCGGACCTCGCTGGTGCTCGCCGTCGGGACCGCGACGCTGTGCTTCCTGGTCAGTGCGGGCGGCCTCGGCATTCTGATCGACACCGGATACAAGTTGCGGGACAACGTGACCCTGATCGTCGGTGCGGTCCTCGCGGTGGCGCTGGCACTGTTCGTCGACTGGCTCGGTGCGCTCGCCGAGTCGTACCTCGGGCCGAAGGGGCTGCGGTGACGGGGCGGGTGCGCGCCCTCGCCGCGGCCGCCGCGGCCGTGGTCGCCCTGACATCGTGCGGCCTGGAGTCCGGCGGCGCAATCCCCCTCGAGGTCGGTCCGGGCAGCATCACCCCGATCGAAAGTCTCGAGGGAGTCCCGATCACGGTGGGGTCCAAGGACTTCACCGAGCAGATCATCCTCGGCTACCTGATCGAGTTCGCGCTCGCCGCCGCCGGCGCGGACATCCGGGACCTGACGAACATCCAGGGGTCCAACAGCACCCGCGATGCCCAGGTGGACGGCCAGATCGACGTCAGCTACGAGTACACCGGCACCGGCTGGATCAACTACCTCGGGCACGAACAGCCGATCCCCGACTCGACGGCCCAGTTCGAGGCGGTCCGGGACGAGGACCTGGCCCGCAACGGCATGGTGTGGACCGATCCCGCCCCAATGAACAACACCTACGCGCTGGCGACGAATCGGACGACCGCGGCGGCGACCGGGGTCCGGACGCTGTCCGACTACGCGGCGCTGGTGCAGCGGGATCCGGCGGCGGCGACCACCTGCGTCGAAACCGAGTTCAATGTCCGGCAGGACGGCTACCCGGGCATGGCGGCGGCCTACGGATTCGATCCGGCGGCGGCGGACCGACGGCTGCTGCAGACCGGCATCATCTACCAGGCCACCGCGGACGGGACGCAGTGCAAGTTCGGCGAGGTGTTCACCACCGACGGCCGGATCGTCGCGCTCGACCTGGTGCTCCTTGAGGACGACCGGTCGTTTTTCCCCAAGTACAACCCGGCGCTGACCATGCGGGAGGAGTTCGCGGCGGCGCACCCCGAGGTGGCCGAGGTGATGGCCCCGATCTCGGCCCGGCTGACGAACGAGGAGATCAGCGAGCTCAACCGCCAGGTCGACGTCGACGGGCGCGAGCCCGCCGACGTCGCCCGGCAGTGGCTGGCGGACCAGGGGTTCGTCACCATCCCCTGACACGCCGCCCGCGCTACAGCGCGGAGAAGCGCGGAATCAGGTGCTCGGCGACCTGTTTCGCCTCGTCGATCAGCGGCCAGCCCGCGAGGATCAGCGAGGTCAGCCCGGTGCGGTCGCGCAGCGCCCGGACGTGGCCGGTGATCTCGTCGGGGTCGCCGACGTAGTACACCGCCGACGAGCCGGTCGCGAAGATGTCGAGCGGCGACCACGCGGTGATGCCCGCGTACAGACCGTCCCCGAGGTACAGGTCGTCCGGTTCGGGGAGCTTCCCCGCGACGATTGCGTCCACCCAGCCCTGTCGCTGCGCGTCCCGTGCGGTGAAGGTCCGCAGGTCCTGCCGCCCGCCGGTGCGCCTGCGGACGGCCTGGTCGAGGACGTCGGTGATCCGGTCGATGCCGGTCTTCTCGAACAGGGACCGGAATCGGTCCATCGCCTCGGCGCGGCTCGGCCGAACGATCACCCCCGACAGGGCGCCGAAGTCCGTGAACTCGCGGCCGGCCGCGGCGGCCGCGGCCCGGGCACCGGCGAACTTCTCCTCGATGAACGACGTCTCCCGCAGCATCGCCAGGTAGGCGTCCAGGACCCTGCCCGAGTTCGCCAGCCCGGCAGGCGAATCGCCGGTCCCCCACAGCGGCACGGTGTGGCCGCCTGCGGCGTCGATGCGCAGCGGGGTGTTCGGGAAGTTCGACTCGGTGCCCGCGCGGTAGTGGCCGCGGACGTCCGCCCAGTACTGCTCGCCGAGCTCGTAACGCCGGTCGTGGTCGACGTTCATGTCGTACTTGGTAAGGATGTTGTCGCGGCCGTTGACGGAGTTGATCATCAGCCGTCCCCCGGTGAACGCGTCGAAGGTCAGCGCCTTCTCGGCGAGCAGCCGGGCCGGGATCATGTTGGCGTACACCGCGACCAGGAACTTCATCCGCGAGGTGTGCGACGCCGCCCAGGTCGCCGACACGAACGGGTCGTTGGGCCAGGTGGCCACCAGCGCCCCCTCGAAGCCCCCGTCGTCGATGGTCCGCGCGAGCTCGATCTGGCGGGCGCCGTCGACCGGGTAGAGCCCACCCGGACTCCACGGGACGTCGCCGTCCGCCTGGGTCAGGTACCAGAAGGTCTTGATGCTCACCGGGTTCCCGCCTTTCCGACGGTGACGTCGAACGCCGCGACCCTGGCCCGGTCCGCGAGGGTCGCCGCGTCCACCGAGTACAGGGCGTCGAGGTAGGCGACGGCGAACGAGCCGGGCCCGGTGGACGTCTCCTCCGCGATCTCGGCGGCGACCGCGACGTGCGCGTGCGCGGCGGCCAACCCGACCAGCGGAGTGTCCGCGACCGCGAGGTACGCGGCGACCAGCCCGCCGAGCGCGCAGCCGGTGGAGGTCACCCGCGGCAGCATCGCGCTGCCGCCCCCGATCCGGACTCCGACGACCGTGCCGTCGCGGTCCCGGCCGACCAGGTGGTCCACCGGCCCGGACGCGGACACCACGTCGGCGTGCTCGAGCAGCGCCACCGCGGCGGGGACCGCGGCGGCGGCGTCGTCGGCGCTGTCCACCCCGCGGGTGTCGCCGCCGCGCCCGGCGAGGGCGATGATCTCCGAGGCGTTGCCGCGAATCGCGGTGGGCCGCAGTGTCAGCAGGTCGGCGGCCAGCGTGCTGCGCCAGGTGAGGCCACCGACCCCGACCGGGTCGAGCACCCACGGCGTTCCCGCGTCGTGCGCGGCCCGCGCGGCGAGGGTGAACGCCGCCGCGGTGCCGTCGTCGGGCGTGCCCAGGTTCACCAGGACCGCGCCCGCGATCCGCGCAAACTCGGCGGCCTCGTTGGTGTTGTCGATGTGGGCGTTGCTGGCGCCAGCGGCGAGCAGCACGTTGGTCAGGAAATTGGCCGACACGACGTTGGTCAGCGAGTGGACGAGCGGGACCCGGGCACGCAGCGCGTCGAGCGCGTGGCCGAGGTCGTCTCCGGACAGGGTGGGGGTCATCGAGGGTCCTGGGGCGGTGAGGGGTTGGGGATCGGGATGCTCAGCGGCGACGACATCGGCTCACGCGTCACCCTCCGCGGTCGTGGACATCGGCAGACCCGGATCGGCGGACCACTCCTCGAGCGACCCGTCGTACACCTGCACGTCGTCGTATCCGGCGAGGACGAGACCGAGGGCGGTCAGGCACGCGGACACCCCGCCGCCGCAGTACAGCACCAGCGGCGGTTCGGCGCCGGCGAGGGCGTCGGCGGCGAGCCCGCGCAACTCGGCGCGGTTCCGGACCAGCCCGTCCTCGCCGAGGAGGGCCTTCGCGGGCAGGTTGCGGCTGTCGGGAATGTGGCCGCGCCTGCTGTACCGGGTGCGGTCCGTGCCCGCGAACTGGGCGGGCGCCAGCGCGCACACCAGCGTGCCGGGCGCCTGCCCGGCGACGATCGCGGACACCTCCGCGCGGTCCACCCACAGCGGGAGGTAGGACAGGCCCCGCTCGGGGGTCGTTCCGTTCGGCGGCACCGCGTCCCCGAACTCGCGGGGCAGGCCCAGCCGCGTCCACCGCGCGAGACCGCCGTCCAGGACGCGAGCGGCGACGCCGACGCTGCGCAGCAGCCACCACACCCGGGCCGCCCACGTCATCGATCCCTGGTCGTAGACGACGACGTCGATGCCCGCCGACATCCCAAGCGCGGCGAGCTCGTCGGCGAACCGGGACGCGTCGGGGCGGCTGAAGTGCAGGTTCCGCGCGGTGTCCGAGAACGCGGTCAGCAGGTCGACGTGCCGCGACCCGGGGATGTGGGCCGCCCGCCACGCCGCAGCGCCCGACTCCGGCCGGTAGTCACCGTCGAAGCGGGCGGGCGGGAAGCCGACGGTGACGTCGATCACGAGCGGGGCATCGGCGCGACCGAGGGCGTCGATCAGCTCCTCGGCCCCGATCAGCGGTGTCTGGTGCACACGAAACGCCCTTCTGAAGATCCGAACGACACGAACCTAAATGAGGACGAGCGTATACGCAAGTATTCGAATGTCTTCCCTGGCATAATCAGCGCGGCGGCCCGAGGCCGCGACCGAATCGAGGGAGGACACGATGACGCGCGAGGACGACGACCTGGGCACCCTGATGCTCACCGGTGCGGCTGGCCGGTCGGATCAGACGTCCAAGCAGTACCTTCGCCTGCGCGCGGACATCCTGGACGGCAAGTTCCCCCAGGGCGCACCGCTGCACGAGACCCAACTCAGCGAGACCTACGGCGCCTCCCGCACACCGATCCGCGAGGCACTGAACTGGCTGGCCCACGACGGCCTCCTCGAACGCGCGGCCCGCGGCTTCCGGGTCCGCTCCGGCACTCCCGAGGACGTGATCGAGATCTACGCGGCCCGCGTCGCGCTCGAGTCGGAAGCCGCGGGCGCCGCCGCGATCCGGCACACCGACCTCGACATGGCGCGCCTCGAACGGCTGCACCGCTCCTGCTGCGCCGCCGACGACGACACCGCGGTGCGCGCCGGGAACTTCCGGTTCCACGAGGCCCTCTGGCAGGCCGCCCACAACACCACGATCATGACGCTGCTGGTGCGGCTCACCACCCAGCTCCGGATCTACGACAGCGGCCCGCCCTCCAACTACGGCGAACCGGACCTGCTCAACACCGAACACGACCAGATCCTCGACGCGCTGCGGGCCCGCGACGAGCGCGCGGCCCGCGAGCACATGCGCACCCACCTCGAACGCAGCCGCGAGCAACGCATCCGCCTCTTCGCGGGCGAGTAGGCACTTCGTGCCCGTGAGTCCTTTTGGCCCACCAGGGGGCCAAAAGGACTCACGGGCGCCGGAGGCGCGTCAGTACCGGCGGGCGGCGTGGAACGGCATCGCGTCGACCGGCGTCTTCTTCACTGGCTGGCCGGTCGTCGGCGCGTGCACGACCGTGCCGTCCCCGGCGTACAGGCCCACATGCTCGGCGCCGCTGAACAGCACCACATCGCCGGGCTGCAGGTCGCCGCGACCCACCGGGCTCCCGGCGTTGACCTGGTCGTGCATCGTGCGGGGGACGCTGACACCGGCCTGCCGGTACGCCCACTGCACCAGCCCCGAGCAGTCGAACGAGTTCGGGCCCGTCGCCCCCCACACGTACGGCGCACCCAGCTTCGACAGCGCGGCATCGAGCGCCGCCGTGCCATGCGTCGCCATCGGCGCGGGAGCGGGCGCCGGGGCCCCGCCGCCAGGAAGCTCGACCGGGCCGACACCGGGGATCGTGACCGGCGCGGCCAGCGCCGGGACGGCGGGCAGCAGCAGCGCTCCCCCGACGACGGCGGCGGCGACCGCGGCGTGCCGGACGGATCGGTGGGTGCGGGTGGTGCGGGCGGTGCGGGGCGTCGACATCGTCGCTGGGTCCTCCGGGATTCTTCCGCCAGCACGGCGCCGGCGCGGTCATCGAAGAATCTCGGGACTCGGCCGGCCGGGCGACCGGGGAATCACCCCCACCCATACCCGTTTGCGGCAACCACGTAGCCACAACCGGATTCGGCGTACGCCGTCGGAAACACCGGGCCCTCAGGACCCGAAGACGCGCTCCACCACGGCCTTCGCCCGGCGGGTCACCCGCAGGTAGTTGTCGAGGAACTCGTTGGCGTCACCGCCCGGCCACCCCGCGACCTGCGCGACCGCGGACAGCACCCGGCCGGGGCCGGGCAGCTGGTCGGTCGGCTTGCCGCGGACCAGGACCAGCGCGTTGCGGGCCTTCGTCGCGGTCAGCCACGACTCGCGCAGCAGTTCGACGTCGGTCTCGGCGAGCAGTTCCGCCGCCCCGATCGCATCGAGGGTTTCCAGCGTCGAGGTGTTGTGCAGCGACGGCACCTCGTGCGCGTGCCGCAGCTGGATCAGCTGCACCGTCCACTCGATGTCGGCGAGGCCGCCGCGACCGAGCTTGGTGTGGGTCGCCGGGTCGGCGCCGCGGGGCAGCCGCTCGGAGTCGACGCGGGCCTTGATCCGCCGGATCTCGCGCACCGCGGTCTCCGAGACACCCCCGTCCGGGTACCGGAACTCGTCGATCATGTGCAGGAACCGCAGCCCCAGGTCGGCATCGCCGGTGACGGCGTGCGCCCGCAGCAGGGCCTGCACCTCCCAGGCCTGCGCCCACTGCCGGTAGTACGCCTGATACGACGCCAGGGTCCGCACGACCGGGCCGTTGCGTCCCTCGGGTCGCAGCCCGGTGTCCACCTCAAGCGGTGGATCGGTGCTCGGCGCCCCGAGCAGGGTGCGGACCCGGTCGGCGACCAGGTTCGCCCACTTGACCGCCGTCGTCTCGTCGACATCCGGCCGGGGCTCGCACACGAACAGCACGTCCGCGTCGGAGCCGTAGCCGAGCTCGAAACCGCCGAGCCGCCCCATCCCGATGACCGCGAGCGACGCGGGCGCCTGCTCCCCCCGCTCCGCCTCGCTGGCCCGGATCACCGCGTCCAGCGCCGCCCCGAGCACCGCGGCCCACACCGACGACAGCGCGTGGCACACCTGCGGGACGTCGAGCATCCCGAGGACGTCGGCGGACGCGACCCTGGCCAACTCGTGCCTGCGCAACGACCGCGCGGCGGCGACCGCCCGCGCCGGGTCGTCGTACCGAGCCGAGGACGCCAGGATGCCCCGCGACACCTCCTCCGGTGTCGCGTCGAGCAGTCGCGGCCCGTTCGGGCCGTCGGCGAACAGCCGCAACGCATCCGGCGCCTTGATCAGCAGGTCCGGAATGTAGGCCGACGACCCGAGCACGATCATCAGCCGCTGCGCCACCGCGCCCTCGTCGCGCAGCACCCGCAGATACCAGTCGGCGTCCACCATCGCGTCCGACAACCTGCGATAGGCGAGCAGTCCCGCATCGGGATCCGGTGTGTCGCTGAGCCATTCGAGCAGCGTCGGCAGCAGCAGCGCCTGGATGCGACCCTTGCGGGATGCACCCGAGGTGAGCGCCTTGAGATGCCCGAGGGCGTTCTCCGGGGCCACGTACCCGAGTGCCGCGAGCTGCCGGACCGCGGCGTCCGGGCTCAACACCAGCGCCTCCTTGTCCAGGCGCGCAACGGATTCGAGGAGCGGACGGTAGAACAGCTTCACGTGCAGCCGCCGGATGCGGTGCGCGTTGCGCTTGATCTCCGCGTTCAGCACCCCGAGCGAATCGAGGCGACCATCCGGCCGCATGTGCGCCGCCCGCGCCAGCCAGCGCAGCGACTCCTCGTCCTCGGCTGGCGGCAGGGTGTGGGTGCGTTTGAGCTTCTGCAGCTGCAGCCGGTGCTCGATCAGCCGGAGGAACTCGTAGGACGCGGTGAGGTTGGCCGCGTCGTCCCGGCCGATGTAGCCGCCCCCGGCGAGCGCGGTCAACGCGTCGATCGTGCTCTGCACCCGCAGCGACTCGTCGGCGCGGCCGTGCACCAACTGCAGCAGCTGGACGGCGAACTCGACGTCCCGCAGGCTGCCACGGCCGAGCTTGATCTCACGTTCCCGCAACTCCGGCGGCACCATCTCCTCGACCCGGCGGCGCATCGCCTGCACCCCGGGGACGAAGTCCTCCCGTTCGGCTGCGGTCCACACCATCGGGTTCAGCGCGTCGACGTAGCGCTGCCCCAGTTCCAGGTCCCCGGTCGCGGGCCGCGCCTTGAGCAGCGCCTGGAACTCCCACGTCTTCGCCCAGCGCTTGTAGTAGGCGACGTGCGAGTCCAGGGTGCGGACCAGCTCGCCCCGCTTGCCCTCCGGCCGCAGCGCCGCGTCCACCTCGAAGAACGCGGAGGTGCCGATCCGCATCAACTCGCCTGCCAGCCTGCTGGCCCGCGCGTCCGCCGGCTCCGCGACGAACACGACATCCACGTCGCTGACGTAGTTCAGTTCCCGCGCACCGCATTTGCCCATCGCGATCACCGCGAGCCGGGTCGGGCACTCCTCGTCCGGGTGACAGGTCGCGACCGCGACCGCCAGCGCAGCGGTCAGTGCGGCGTCCGCCATGTCCGACAGGTGTCGCCCGACCGCCTGATACGGCAGCACCGGCTCGTTCTCCACGATCGCCGCCAGGTCCAGCGCGGCGAGGACCGTCATCTGGTCGCGGTAGGTGGTGCGCAGCGCCAGCACGGCCTCCGGGCCGGTGACCGCCGCGCGGTACACGAGGTTCGACTCCGACGCAGACGCGTCCGGGACGGCCCCGACCGCGGCGAGCAGGTCGTCGGTCAGCTCCTTGCGGGACGGCAACACCACGTCGCCGCGCAACTGGCGCCACCGCCCCGGCTCGGCCGCCAGGTGGTCGCCGAGCGCGCTGGACGCCCCGATCACCCCGAACAGCCGCCCGCGCAGTCCGGTGTCGGTGCGCAGGGCGGCGTCGAGTTCGGTCCACCCTTCCCCGAGGCACTCGCGCATCCGGACCAGGGTGCGCAGCGCGAGGTCCGCGTTCGCGGCCCGCGACAGCGACCAGAGCAGGTCGACGCTGTCGACGTTCAGCCAGTCGAGCGTGGCGAGTTGGTCGGGCGCCGCCGACTCGACGAGACCGAGTCGGCCGACACCGGGGATCGTGGACCTGGCGCTGGGTGGCTTGACCATTGTCGCGTTACAGCCCCAGGTAGCTCTGCAGCTCGAACGGCGTCACCTGGCCGCGGTAGTCCTCCCACTCGCGCCGCTTGTTGCGGAGGAAGAAGTCGAACACGTGCTCGCCGAGCGTCTCCGCGACCAGCTCCGATCGTTCCATCTGCTCGAGGGCCTCGCCGAGGCTGCGCGGCAGCTCCCGGTACCCCATCGCCCTGCGCTCCGCGGAGGTCAGCGACCACACATCGTCCTCGGCCTCCGGCGGCAACTCGTAGCCCTTCTCGATGCCGCGCAGACCGGCGGCCAGCAGGACCGCGAACGCCAGGTACGGGTTGCATGCGGAGTCGGGGCTGCGGATCTCGACGCGCCGGGACGACGCCTTGTTCGGCGTGTACATCGGCACCCGGATCAGCGCGGACCGGTTCGACGGACCCCACGAGGCGGCGGTCGGTGCCTCGCCGCCGTGGACGAGGCGCTTGTACGAGTTCACCCACTGGTTGGTGACCGCGCTGATCTCGTTGGCGTGCTCGAGGATGCCCGCGATGAACGCCTTGCCGGTCTCGGAGAGCTGCATCGGGTCGTCGGGGTTGTGGAAGGCGTTGTTCTCGCCCTCGAAGAGGCTCATGTGGGTGTGCATCGCCGACCCGGCATGCTCACCGAACGGCTTGGGCATGAACGTGGCACGCACACCCTCGTTGCGGGCCACCTCCTTGACGACGTACCGGAACGTCATCACGTTGTCGGCCATCGACAGCGCGTCCGCGTAGCGCAGGTCGATCTCCTGCTGGCCCGGCGCCGTCTCGTGGTGGCTGAACTCGACGGAGATGCCCATCTGCTCGAGGGCGTCGATCGCGTGCCTGCGGAAGTTCGGCGCCGAGTCGTGCACCGCCTGGTCGAAATAGCCGCCGGTGTCCGCGGGGATCGGCCGGGTCCCGTCGATCGGGCCGTTCTCCAGCAGGAAGAACTCGATCTCGGGGTGCACGTAGCAGCTGAACCCGAGGTCGCCCGCCTTGCTCAGCTGCCTGCGCAGCACGTGCCGCGGATCCGCCCAGGACGGGGTGCCGTCCGGCATCGCGATGTCGCAGAACATCCGCGCCGAATGCTGCCGCCCGTCCTTGTGCTCCCACGGCAGCACCTGGAACGTCGACGGGTCCGGCTTCGCGACGGTGTCCGCCTCCGACACCCGGGAGAACCCCTCGATCGCCGATCCGTCGAAGCCGATGCCCTCGCTGAAGGCGCCCTCCAGTTCGGCGGGCGCGATCGCCACGGACTTGAGGTACCCGAGCACGTCGGTGAACCACAGTCGGACGAAACGAATGTCGCGCTCTTCGAGGGTCCGGAGCACGAATTCCTTTTGGCGATCCATGCACGCGAGAGTAGGCACCGCGCGTTAAATCTGTGTTACATCCGGGCGGTGGTTACGAACACGTGAGGTCGGGGGCGGGGGCGGTCAGGTCGGTCAGGTACGCGACCACCGGATCGTCGACGCAGGCCACCCCGTTCAGCACGACGGTGTGCTGCGTCCCCCGGTAGGTGATCAGCGCCGCATCCAGCTGCTTCGCCAGGTCGACACCCGCCTGGTAGGGCGTCGCGGGGTCCTGCGTCGTGGACACGACCACCACCCGCGGCAGCCCCGGCGCGTCGACCGCGTGCGGGGTCCCGCTGGCGGGCACCGGCCAGACCGCGCACACGTCCAGCGGGGCGGTACCGGTCCCCCGACCGTCGTCGAGGAACGGCGCGGCCCGCCGGTACGCGGTGTCGCCCGCCGACGCGACGGCCCGGTCCGTCACCGGCGGATCGTCGACGCAGCGGACCGCGTTGAACGCGTCGTTGATGTTGCTGTACGTGCCGTCGTCACCGCGACCCTGGTACTGGTCCGCGAGCAGCAGCAGCGCATCACCGCGGCCGTCCGCCAGCGCGGACAGTCCGCTGCGCAGCGCCCCCCACAGCTGCGGCGAGTACAGCGCCTGCTGGACGCCGGTGATCGCGTCCTGGTAGCCGAGCCCCCGCGGATCGGTCGTCTCGGCGGGCCTGGCGATCAGCGGGTCGACCAGGGCCCGGAACCGCGGCACCGCCTGGCCGGGATCCGACCCGAGCGGACAGTTCGCCTTGGTGGCGCAGTCCGCGGCGAAGTCGTCGAACGCCCGCTGGAACCCGGCCGCCTGCAGCACCGTCTCCTGCACCGGGTCCTGCTCCGGATCGACCGCGCCGTCGAGCACCATCGCCCGCACGTTGGCGGGGAACGCCTCCGCGTACGTCGACCCGATCCGCGTCCCGTACGAGAAGCCAAGGAAACTGAGCTGCTCGTCGCCGAGCACCGAGCGGATGACGTCCATGTCGCGCACCACCTCGCGGGTGCCGACGTGCGCGAGGAACTCCGCGCCGGTCCGCTGCGCGCACTTCGCCGCGTAGTCGGCGTTCACCGCCTCGATGTGCGCGATCCCCGCCGGGCTCATGTCCACGCGCGGGTCAGCGCGGTCGGCGTCGAACTCGACACCGGTCAGGCACCGGACCTGCGGGGTGGACGCGCCGACACCGCGCGGATCGAACCCGATCACATCGAATCGGGCGGCGAGCTCGGTGCCGTCCCCGACGGTCGCCATCGACAGTCCCGACGCCCCCGGCCCGCCGGGGTTGACCAGCAGCGACCCGATCCGGTCGCCCGTCGCAGCACTGCGGGAGATCGCCACCTCCGCCGTGTCCCCGCCCGGCTCGTCGTAGTTCACCGGCACCGTCACCCGCGCACATTCGAGCCTGCTCGCCAGCGGCCCGTCCGTCTCGTAGTCGGCGCAGGACTCCCACCGCAGGTCCTGGTCGTAGAACCGTTCCAGCCCGGCGGGGACCACACCCGCACCCGACGCCGAAGCCGCGGCAGGCGGTTCCGGCGCAACCTGACCGGCGCAGCCCGCCACGGCCGCGGCCACCGCCAAGCCCGCGACCAGTGCCGCGGGAGTCCTCATACGCATGGCCTCGATGGTGCCACGCGCCGCCGCACCCCCGATTCGGGAAGGATCGGCCCCGCAGACCGGGGCAGATCCTTCCCGACCCGAGTCACTCGCGCGACGCCAGCGCGTCCGTGATTTGGGCGAGGACGGCATTCGGCTCGAGGCGGAGCTGATGCCAGGTGAACCGAAGCACATGCCAGCCCGCGTTGACCAGGATGTTCTGGCGCTTCGCGTCGTTGTTGAACCGGGCGACGTCGCGGTGCCAGGCCCAGCCGTCGACCTCGATCGCGACGCGGTCTCGGATGAACGCGACGTCGATCTCGTATCCGCACGCGCGCACGTGCGGACGCCATCCGTTCAGGGCGACCGATCGCAGCAGCCGCAGCAGCATCCGCTCGGCCTCGCGGTGCCCGCCCTCCCCGGCGGAGTGCAGGAGTCGGGCCGCGGCCGCCGCGCCGCTGCGGCCACGATTACGCTCGTGCACCGCCACCAGGATCGGCAGTGTGGTGTGCTGTTGCAGTGCCCGGTCCATCAGCACTGAGCCGTCGGGCAGCACCACCGCCGCCTCGAGCACCGTCAAGGGGAGCTCGGTGACCCGCAGTCCGCGGGTGCTGCGGGGGTCGGCCCAGTGCAGGTCGCGGCGGCGGATCCGCTGATCGGGGCGCGCGGTCACGGCCCGGCAGCGAACACCGCCGCCCGCAGGCGGACCGCGTTGGTGTGCTGTCGGTCGGCGCGCAGGTACACACCGCGGTGCAACCGACGCCATTCGCCCGTGCTCACCCGCCGGTCGACCGCGGTCCGGCTCATGCCAGCTGCCAGCGCCTGGGTCAGCGTGACGATGCCGTCCTGGCCGGCCATGATCCGGTGCACTGCCGCCGGCGTCATGCCGGGTTGGACGCCGGTGGCCGCGCGGGAGGTTCCCCGGCTCGCGGATCGGATGTGACGAACCGCACGGGCGCGGCGACCCACCCCGGTGGCAGACTGTGCGTGTCATCACCCACAACCCGGGGACCCGCATTGGGCCTCGAGGCACGAAAGGGACACTGATGTCCGAGACTGCTGTTCCCGAGACTCCCGTCTACGGCGGCGCACCGGCCGCGCCGGTCAAGCGCACCAAGATCCGCACCCACCACCTGCAGGCGATGAAGGCCGAGGGCACCCGCTGGGCGGAGCTGACCGCCTACGACTACTCCACCGCCCGAATCTTCGACGACGCGGGCATCCCGGTCCTGCTGGTCGGCGACTCCGCCGCGAACGTCGTGTACGGCTACGACACGACGGTGCCGGTCACCGTGGACGAGATGCTGCCCCTGGTGCGGGGCGTGGTGCGCGGGGCTCCGCACGCCCTGGTGATCGCCGACCTGCCGTTCGGCAGCTACGAGGCGTCGCCGCAGCAGGCCCTGGAGACCGCGTTCCGATTCATGAAGGAGGGCGGCGCGCACGCCGTCAAGCTCGAGGGCGGCGAACGGGTCGCCCCGCAGATCGCGGCGATCACCGCGGCGGGCATCCCGGTGCAAGCGCACATCGGGTTCACCCCGCAGTCGGTGAACAGCCTCGGCGGGTTCCGGGTGCAGGGCCGCGGGGACGGCGCCGAACAGCTCGTCGCCGACGCGATCGCCGTCCAGGAGGCCGGCGCGTTCTCGGTGGTGATGGAGATGGTGCCAGCCGAGATCGCCGGGCAGGTCACCCGCAAGCTCACCATCCCGACCGTCGGCATCGGCGCTGGCGTGGAGTGCGACGCGCAGGTGTTGGTGTGGCAGGACATGGCCGGCTACACCAGCGGCCGCACCGCGAAGTTCGTCAAGCAGTTCGCGACCGTCGGCGACACCCTCCGGGCCGCCGCCCACGCCTACGCGGACGAGGTCCGGGCGGGCAGCTTCCCCGGCGAAGAACACAGCTTCTGACCCGGCGCGTATCGACGCCCGGTTCCCGGTCCGGTGGCACACTGCTTCCGCGCCAGGGAACCGGGCGTCGCCCGTATCCGTTGACGGTGCGACGCGGGTTCCACCGTCAGCACGTCCGCCCACCGACAGACTGGGGACACCACATGCCTTTCCGCCGTTACGTTGTCGCCGCCGGGGCGGCCGTCGTGCTCGGTTCGACCGCGGCATGCGCGACCGAGACGCCGCCAGCCCCGGCGAGCACCGCCGCGCCCGCGCCAGCACCGGTCACCGGGCAGGCACCCGCCGTGATTCCCGGCGACTCCGGCGGCGTCACCACCGTGCAGGCCGAGAAGCTGTGCTCCGACATGGCGGCGCAGCTGCAGAGCTGGCGCACCTACACGCCGACCATCGGGAAGGGCGGCCTGAACACCGTCGTCGGCACCTGGGCCGCGCAGAACGGCGTCAACATGATCGACCTGGTCGCGCACAAGGCCCGGATCGACGTGATCACCTCCGCGCAGTGCCCGGACGTGCGTGAGGGCGCGATGTACGCGCTGGAGATCCCGGACCTGGCGTCCGGGCTGATCGGCTTCTGATGCCGCGCGACGACCGGGCGCTGCGGCGGCTGTATCCGCCGATCGCGCCGCACCGCACCGGCATGCTCGACGTCGGCGACGGGCAGCGCATCGCCTGGAACAGAGCGGCAACCCGGACGGCAAGCCGGTGGTGTTCCTGCACGGCGGCCCCGGCGGCGGCACCTCCCCCGACCACCGCCGCTTTTTCGACCCCGACACCTACCGGATCGTGCTGTTCGACCAGCGCGGCTGCGGCCGGTCCACCCCGCACGTCGCGGACGGTGCCGACCTGTCGGTGAACACCACCGCCCACCTGATCGCGGACATCGAGGCGCTGCGCGGGCACCTCGGGGTGGACCGCTGGCAAGTGTTCGGCGGGTCGTGGGGATCGACGCTGGCGCTGGCGTACGCGCAGGCGCACCCGGACCGGGTCACCGAGCTGGTGTTGCGCGGCATCTTCCTGCTGCGCCGCAGCGAGATCGACTGGTACTACAACGGCGGTGCGAGCGCGATCTACCCGGACCGCTGGGAGGAGTTCCTCGCCCCGATCCCCGCCGCGGACCGCGGCGGCGACCTCGTCGAGGCGTACCACCGTCTGCTGCACCACCCGGACCCGAACGTCGCGCGCGGGGCCGCGGTCGCCTGGTCCGCATGGGAAGGCGCGACCAGCGAACTGATCCCGAAACCCGATCACGTGGAACGCAACTCGGATGAGCGGTTCGCGTTGGCGTTCGCCAGGATCGAGAACCACTACTTCGTCCATCGCGGCTTCCTCGCCGAGAACCAGCTGCTCGACGGGATCGGCGCGATCGCCCACCTGCCCGCGGTGATCGTGCAGGGGCGCTACGACGTCGTGTGCCCGGCAACGTCGGCGTGGGCGCTGCACCGGGCGTGGCCGTCCGCACGGCTGCACCTCGTCGACGACGCGGGCCACGCCGCCGCCGAGCCCGGCATCACCCACCACCTGGTGCAGGCGACGGACGGCTTCCGCGCCGGGTGACGCCCCGGGCCGCGGTGCGGTAGACCTGAGGGATGGGCACCCAGAGACGCGCGGACCGCGCTGCGGTGCGCGGCCACGTCCGCGACCAGCGGGACCGGCTCACCGCCCTGGTGGACGCGGTGGCCGCGGACGAGCCGGACTCGGTGCATCGGATGCGGGTGGCAGCGCGACGCCTGCGCAGCGTGATCGGCACCTACCCGTCGGTGTTCCCCGCGCCGGCGGCCGATCCGCTGCGCGACGAACTGCGGTGGCTCGGGACGGTTCTCGGCCGCGCGCGGGACGCCGAGGTCCTCGCCGACCGGTTCGGTGAGGTCCTCGACGCGCTGCCCCCGGAACTGCTGCGCGGCCCGGTGCGGTTCCGCCTCGTCGACGAGCACCGGCGACGCTACCGGGACGCCCACACCGCAGCGGTGACCGCGGTGACCGGCCCCCGCTACCGGGCCCTCGTCGACGGTCTCGACGTCCTGTGCGCCACCACCGCGAGCGGTGGACGACCACGCAACGAACTGCGGCACGCCCGGCGCCGCGTGCTGCGCGCGGGCCGATCCGCCGGACTTCGGGACGGTGCCGCCCCCGGCCCACCCGACGCCCTGCACACCACGAGAAAACGTGCGAAGGCGCTGCGGTACGCCGCCGAGGCGATCGCCGCGGCCCGACCCGGCACGGCCCGGCTCGGGGAGGCCGCCGAGCGGCTGCAGACGGTGCTCGGTGCGCACCAGGACGCCGTGGTCGCGCGGGCCGTGCTGCTCGCCGCCGCGGACCGGGCCCGCGCCGCCGGCGAGGACACCTTCAGCTACGGCGTGCTCGCGGCGGGCGAGATCACCCGTGCCGAACGGACGGCCGCCGACGCGCGTCCCGTCCTCGCCGCCATCGACGACCTGTGACCTGCGAGCACCCTCACCCGTCGTACGCGAACCGGACCGTCCTGGCCACCGGATCCGCCTCCGCAAGGCGCACCGACACCCGCGCGCCCTCCGGCGGGTTGCCGTCACACCGGGCGATCACCACCGGAACGCCGATGTACACCTCGGCGGCCCGCTTCCCCTCCGCCCCGCGCAGCACCACCGCGTCGAACAGTTCGCCCTCACGCCCGGCGAGCACGCTCGCCTCGGCCATGTCGACGCACGCCCGGTCCACCTTCCCCGCCACCTGATCGGAGCCACGCATCAGCGCGGGCAGCGTCGGCAGGGCCTGCCGAACCCACTGCGGCACTTCCGTTCCCGCGGTCACCGCCAGGCAGACCTCGGTGGCGAACCGATCGGACAGCCGGCGCAACGGCGCCGTGACGTGCGCGTAGGGTGCCCCGATCCCGGCATGCACCGTCAGCTCCGGCACCGCGCCGTCGAACGCCGCGTAGTCGGCGCCGCGCAGCAAGGTGGTCGCATCGCTCATCATCACCAACGTCTCCGGCGAGTTCGGTGGCAACCCGGCGAGCATCACCCCGACCGACATCGACGCCGGCCAGCCAAGCCCGAGCGCCCGCGCGGACCGGCGCAGCGCCAGCACCGCATCGTCCGGGGCGGGCGGCAACGTGCGCAACAGGCCAACCCCGGCGTCCAACATCAACCGGGCAGCACACATCCCGGTCAACAAGGACACCTCGGCGTTCCAGTCGTCGACGTCGGTGCGCGGCTCCACCTCAAGATTCCAGCCGCCGTCCCCGTCCGAGACCACCGCCTGCTCCGGCAGCTTCAGTTCGATCGCGCCGCGCTGGGCCGCGGACGCCAACCGCAGCACCCCAAACGCGGGCAGCGCGGCGATCGACGGATGCAGCGTGTCCGCGTCCGAATCCGCCTGCACGCCCGCGTAGTCGAACCGCGCCACCGACCGCACCAGGGCCCTGGTGACCCCGAACGCCACCGGCTCCGCCCGCTCGTCGAGCTCGATGCGCCACAACGCCGCGGGCCGCACCCGACCGGGCAGCAGACTCGCCGAATCCTCCGACAGCACGCGCGGATGCAGCGGCAGCGAGCCGTCCGGGAGGTAGAAGGTCTGGCCGCGACGCCGGGTTTCCCCGTCCAGGTCGCCGCCGGGTTCCACGACCGCCGCGACGTCCGCGATCGCGTAGTGCACAACGAATCCCGTCCCGGTCCGCTCCAGGTGCAGCGCCTGGTCGAGGTCCATCGAGGTGGGCGGGTCGATCGTCACCAACGGCAGATCGGTGCGGTCAACCCGCCCGGTCGCAAACCGGTCCGTTGCCGTCTCGGCCTCGGCGAGTGCGGCGGGCGGAAACGTCCCGGACAGGGAGAAGGCTGCTCGAACCGCCTCGAAGTCGATGCCGTTGGCGGAGATTCGCGTGGTCACCAAACAGAGCCTAGTGTCCCGGCCCGCCGGGGACCGCGGGTCAGTCCTCCCAGTCGCGGTCCTCCCGGTCCGCGGCCCGGTTGCGTTCGGCCGCGATCTCCAATGCGCGTTCGGCGGTCGCCCGATCCGGGTACGGCCCCATCCGGTCCAACCCGCGCGCATCCTTGCCCTGCCGCACGGAACCATCGGAAACGCAGTAATACCACTGGTCGTCGTCGCTCATCGGTCCAGTGTGCGCCACGTTCGGCGGCCCGGCCATCCGATGACTCGGCGGTAACTTGGCGCGCCGCCGGAAGATTTCCGGGAGAACGCTTGAAGGGAACTCACAACCATGAGATTCTTACGCCGCAGCGGGCCATGGTACGTCGCTCCCCCTCGTCGAACCATGGCCTTTTGATCTGTCCCGGATCGGCTGCGCAGCGACGAATCCCGAATGGAGAATCCCCCCACATGGAGCCGATGTCCTACCTGCTCTTCGACGCACTGCTTCCGCACCTCGGTGAAGAGGGCGCGAAGCACTGGGCGACCCTGCTGGTGGTCAACCCGGTCTGAGCCGGGCCCACATCGACTGTGCCCTCGCCCTCAGGGGCGGGGGCATTTTCGCGTCTCCGACGCGGCGGCATTTTCGCGTCTCCGACGCGGCGGCATTTTCGCGTCTCCGACGCGGCGGCATTTTCGCGTCTCCGACGCGGGGACCGCCCCCCGGGGGGGCGGACGAGTTGGCCTGTAAGCCGGATCCTGTTCCCGACGCCGAGGCGTCGGGCGGCGACCATCCATCTGGGCACACCGTCGCCGGGTACCTCAAGCGGTCCACCCGCGGGCTCGGGCGAGCAGCCCTCGAACACCCGCGCAGCCGCACCCGAGTGGGTGCGGCCTTCGACCTTGCTCCGGGCGGGGTTTACCTAGCCACCCCGGTCACCCGGGGTGCTGGTGCGCTCTTACCGCACCGTTTCACCCTCACCGACGCCATGCCTCCGAAAAGGCATGTGCCGGCGGTCTGTTTTCTGTGGCACTGTCCCGCGGGTCACCCCGGGTTGCCGTTAGCAACCGCCCTGCTCTGTGGAGTCCGGACTTTCCTCGGCACCGGGCCTGCACGCTGGCTGCGTACGGTTCCCCCTGCCGCGGCCGCCCGACCAACTCGTCCGCCCGTCCAGACTACCCGGCGCTAGGGTGTGCGCATGACACGGTATGCGGCGCTGCTGCGGGGCGTGAACGTCGGCGGAGTCACGATCAAGATGGCGGACCTGCGGGCCACCGTCGAAGCGGCCGGGTTCGAGAACGTGACGACCGTGTTGGCGTCGGGCAACGTCCTGTTCGACTCCGACCGCACCGACGTCGCCGCCGTCAAGAGCGACATCGAGTCGGCGCTGCGGGACCGCTTCGGGTACGAGGCGTGGATCGTGCTGGTGGACCAGCCGACGCTCGCCGCGATCGTCGAGGCGTTCCCGTTCGACGCCGACCGGGACGGCTGGCACCCGTACGTGCTGCTGTCGTCGGACCCGGCGGCGCTGGACGAGATGCTCACCGCCGCGGGGAAACTCGACCTCGGCGACGAGAACCTGAGCCTCGGCAACGGCGTCCTGTACTGGCACGTCGAACGGGGCCAGACCCTGACCAGCCCGTTCGGCAAGCTCAGCGGCAAGGCAAAGTACCGCTCCGCGACCACCAACCGGAACCTACGCACCCTCCGCAAGCTCCTCTGAGCGGCTCCGCCGCCCGTGCGTGATTTGCACCCCGACCGGGGTGCAAATCACGCACAGTTCGGTAACTGCTGGTCAGACGGTTGCCGGGTGCCGCTCCGGCGTTCGGGCCGGCCCGGCATCCGCCGGCGACCCCCCGTTCGGCGGAGCCTCGGTGACCGGGACCTGGTCCGCGGTGTCGTCGGCGAACGGGTCGCCGCGACGTTCCGCGTTGTACAACTCCTCGTCGAGAATGCCCTCCCGCTTGGCGACGATCGTCGGCACCAGCGCCTGACCGGTGACGTTGACCGCCGTGCGGCCCATGTCGACGATCGGCTCGACCGCGAGCAGCAGACCGACGCCGGCGAGCGGAAGGCCGAGCGTCGACAGCGTCAGTGTCAGCATCACCGTCGCCCCGGTGGTCCCTGCGGTCGCCGCGGAGCCGATCACGGCGACAACAACGATCAGCAGGTAGTCGGTCAGGGTCAGGTCAAGACCGTAGAACTGGGCGACGAAGATCGCGGCGATCGCCGGATAGATCGCGGCGCACCCGTCCATCTTGGTGGTCGCACCGAGCGGCACCGCGAACGACGCGTACTCGCGGGGCACGCCGAGGTTGCGTTCGGTGACCCGCTCGGTCAGCGGGAGCGTGCCGATCGAGGAGCGCGAGACGAACCCGAGCTGGGTGGCAGGCCACACACCGGAAAAGAAGCGGCGCACCGACAGCCCGTGCACGCGGATCAGAATCGGGTAAACGACGAGGAACACGATGGCCAGGCCGAGGTAGATCGCGGCGGTGAACCAGCCGAGTTGGCCGAGCGCATCCCAGCCGTAGGTGGCGACCGCCTTCGCGATCAACGCGGCGGTACCGATCGGGGCGAGCCGGATGATCCACCACAGCACCTTCTGCACGATCGCCAGCAGCGCGGCGTTGAAGTTCAGGAACGGCTCGGCCTTCTCCCCGACCTTCAGCGCGGCGATCCCGATCGCGACCGCGATCACCAGCAACTGCAGCACGTTGAAGCTCAGCGAAGTGGTCGCGGTGCCCGCATCCGTCACGGTGGTCTTGGCGCCGAGCGCGAGGAAGTTCTGTGGGACGAGCCCGGTGAGGAAGGCCCACCAGGAGCCGGACGACTTCGGTTGCGCGGCCGACGTTGCGTCCACCGTGGTGTTGGCGCCGGGCTGCACGACCAGCCCGACGACGATGCCGATCACGACCGCGATCAGCGCGGTGATCGCGAACCACAGCAGCGTCTGCACCGCGAGCCGAGCCGCGTTCGCCACCTGACGCAGGTTCGCGATGGAGCTGACGATCGCGGTGAACACCAGCGGGATCACCGCGACGGTGAGCAGCCCGACATAGCTGGAACCGATGGTCGTTACGGTGCCGACCAGCCAGTTTGGGTTGCCGTCGGCGGCGTCGGGCATCGACCGGGCGAGCAGGCCGATCAGGACGCCCGCGACCAGGCCGATGACGATCTGGGTGCCGAACGAGGTGGCCCAGGAGGGCAGGCGGCGCCGCGTGGGGGCGCTCAAGGAGGCCGACATTGGACGGACCTTTCTTGCGGGTGCGCGCACGGCGAATCACATCGGGGTGCGCGAGAGGGCTGACGTTCGCAGGGCATTCCGACGGCCGCGACGAGAGCGACGACCGCCCCGGGACAGGTGTGTCGACCGGGTCAGCTGATACAGACGGCGCTCGACTGCAGGCAGTTGTCGACGAAGCGTCGACTGGTCAGCAGCGAGTTCACCCGCACGATGTTACCCCCGCTAAAAAGTGCGCTCCGCGCCGGTGCGTGATTCTTACCCTCACTGGGGTAAAAATCACGCACGGCGGCGGAGCCGACATTGACAGGCACGGCGGCGGAGCAGGCGCGACGGTGCTACAGGTGCGAGGTGTCGTTGACCAGCCGCACCGACGCGCCGCCGTCGGGGTAGAACTCGGCGATTGACAGCGACGCGAGGTCGAGGTGCAGCCGGTACAGCAGCGACGGCCCGACCTCGAGCGCCAGCTGCAGGAGCGTCTTGATCGGGGTGACGTGCGAGACGACGAGCACGTTCTGCCCGGGGAAGTCGCGCAGCAGGTCGGCCCGCACCGCGTCGACGCGGGCGCGGACCCCGTCGAAGCTCTCCCCGCCCGGCGGACGCACCGAGGTGTCGCGGAGCCAGCGGCCGTGCAGGTCCGGGTCGCGTTCGCTCGCCTCCAGAAAGGTCAGCGCCTCCCACCCGCCGAAATCGGTCTCGGTGAGGCCCTCGTGCACGGTGACCTGCAGTCCGAGCGCGTCGGCCGCGGCCTGCGCGGTCTGCCTGGCCCGCGCCAGCGGCGACGACACCACCGCCGCGATGCCGCCCCGTGCCCCGAGCCGGGCCGCGGCCGCCGCGGCCTGCGCCTGCCCGACCTCGGTCAGCTCCGGGTTGCCGCGACCGGAGTAGCGGCGCTCCACCGACAGTGGTGTCTGGCCGTGCCGCAGCAGCAGCAGCCGGGTCGGCGCGCCGACGGCACCGGTCCAGCCGGGCGCGGTCGGCGTCGATTCCGCGGCCGCGGGCACCGGTGCCACCTCGGGAACGTCCTCGACATGCCCGTTCGTCGTCTCGACGGCAGTGCCGTCCATGGCCAGGTTGGCGAGGCGGTCGGCGTGCGCGTTCTCGGCGCGCGGGATCCAGGTGTAGGTGACCGCGTCGAATCCGCCTGCCAATTCCCGCGCACGCCGCGCGAGCGGAATCATGTCCGGGTGCTTGACCTTCCAGCGTCCCGACATCTGTTCGACGACGAGTTTCGAGTCCATCCGGACGTCGACCAGGTGCGCGTCGAGCGCGGCGGCGGCGGTGAGGCCGGCGATCAGTCCTCGATACTCGGCGACGTTGTTGGTCGCGACGCCGATGTCCTCGGCGCGTTCGGCGAGGACCCGGTCGTGGCCGGCGTCGAACACCACCGCCCCGTAGCCGGCCGGGCCGGGGTTACCCCGGGATCCGCCGTCGGCCTCGACGATGACGCGCGCGGAACTCACAGACCGGATTCCTTGGTGCGCACCATGATTGCGCTGCATTCGGGGCATCGGACGACGACGTCGGGGGCGGTGGCCTGGATCCGGGCGATCTCGCCACGGTCGATCTCGATGCGGCAGGCACCGCAGCGGCGGGCCTGCAGCAGGGCGGCCCCGACCCCGCCGCTGGCGCGCTGACGGTCGTAGACGGCGAGCAGGTCGGCGGGGAACTCGGCGACGAGCGCGGTGCGGTCACTCTCGCAGCGCTGCTGCGCGGTGTCGAGGTCGGCGACGGCGTCGTCGCGGCGGCGGCCCGCGTCGACGAGGGCGTCGTCGATCTGGTCGACCTGACCGCCCGCGTGATCGTAGTCGGCCTGGGTGGCCTCCCGCCGTTCCATCACCTCGAGGAGGTCCTCCTCGAGCGCCTCCTGGCGGCGGGTGAGGCTGGCGAGTTCGTGTTCGAGTTCGGTGAGCTGCTTGGCTCCGACGGTGCCGCTCTGCAGCAGCTGACGGTCGCGGTCCTCCCGCTTGCGGACCGCGTCGACCTCACCCTCAAGCTTCGCGATGTCGCGGTCGAGGTCGTCGAGGACGATCTGGACGGCGACGGCGGCATCCTTGCGTCCCACCCGGTCCGCCTCGAGGCGCTGCACCTCCTGCTGCTCGGGGAGGGTGCGCCTGCGGTGCGCGATCCTGGTCAGCTCGGTGTCGACCGCGGCGAGGTCGAGCAGCTTGGCCTGGATCCGGGGTTCGACGTTCACGCGGGCATCGCTCCTGCTTGTGGTTCGCGGGTGGTGGGGATTCGCATACCGTACCGCCCGTCGGCGCCTGCTCCGAACGGGTGAAGGGCACCTTCGCCCGGTTGGGCGGGGCGGGGGTGCCCTTCACCCGGACGGCGGGGAGGTCAGCCGCCGAGGGTCCAGGGGTCGGTGCGGACGGCGGACAGCGCGGCGGCCCAGCCGTCGACACCCCGGAATCGGGCGTCGAGCAGGTCGCGGGCCTGCCCGCACCACGGCTGCTCGCTGGCCCAGTGCGCGACATCGACCAGCACCGGTCCGCCGCCGCGCAGGTGCTCGTCGGCGGGATGGTGCCGCAGGTCGGCGGTCACGTACGCGTCGACGCCCGCGGCCCGTGCCGCCCCGAGCAGCGAGTCACCGGAGCCGCCGCACACCGCGACGGTGCGGACGACGGTGTCGGGGTCGCCTGCGGCGCGGACACCCCACGCGGTCTCCGGCAGCGCCCGCCGCACCCGCGCCGCGAAGTCCCGCAGCGACTCCGGTTCGGCGAGCTCACCGATCCGCCCGATGCCGAGCGCGCTGCCGGTATCGGCGAGTTCGAGGACGTCGAACGCCGGTTCCTCGTAGGGGTGCGCGGACCGCAGCGCGGCAAGCACCCGGGCCCGCAGCCCACGCCGGGCGACGACCTCGACGCGGTCCTCGACGACCCGCTCGATCCGCCCGACCGACCCGAGCGCCGGGCTCGCCCCCGCGCCGGGCAGGAACTGGCCGGTGCCTGCGACGGTCCAGCTGCAGCAGCTGTAGTCGCCGACCTGCCCGGCCCCGGCCTGGAACAACGCCTCGCGCACGGCCGCCGTGTCGGGGCCGGGGACCAGCACGACCCACTTGTCGAGCGGGTCCGACGGGGCGGGCGATAGTGGCCCGGTGATGGTCAACCCGAGCGCGTGCGCGAGCGCGTCGGACACGCCGGGGTCGGCCGAATCGGCGTTGGTGTGTGCGGTGTACAGCGCACAGCCGCCGCGGATCAACCGGTGCAGCAGCGCACCCTTCGGGGTGTGCGCGCCGACGGTATCGACGCCGCGCAGCAGCAGCGGGTGATGCACCAGCAGCAGCTGTGCCCCCCAGGCGAGGGCCTCGTCGACGACGGCGGCGGTCGCGTCGACGGCGACCATCACCCGATGCACCGGGTCGGCGGGGTCGCCGCACACCAGCCCGACCGAGTCCCACGACTCCGCGAGCCGCGGCGGGTACGCCTCCTCGAGCACCGAGATGACCTCGGACAGGGCAACGCTCATGCCAATACCTCCGTCAATGCGCTCACCAGGGTCTGCGCCGGGTCCGCGGCGCGGACCGCGACGCGGAGGTGGTTGGGGTCCAGGCCGGGGAAGGTGTCGCAGCGCCGGACCGCGATCCCCCCGTCCTGCAGCTTCTTCCGGACCAGGTCGGCGTCCGGGACGCGGAGCAGCAGGAACGGCGCGTTGGCCGGGCCGACGACCTCGACCCCGGCGGCGCCGAGCAGTGCGAGCATCGCGGCCCGTTCGGACGCGATCAGCGCCGCCTCCCGCTCCGCCCACGCGACCGCCTCGGGTTCGCTGCAGGCCCGGATCGCCTCCACCTGCAGGCTGCCGAGCGGCCAGTGGGCCCGGCCCTGCTGCAGCCGGGCCAACACGCCCGGGTCGCCGAGGGCGTAGCCGCAGCGCAGCCCGGCCAGCGCGAACGTCTTGGTCAGCGACCGCAGCACCAGCACGTCGGGCAGGGATTGCCCGGCGAGGGACTCCGGCTCCCCCGGCACGGCGTCACCGAAGGCCTCGTCCACCACCACGATCCGGCCGTCGCGGCGCAGCGCGAGCACGTCGGCCGCCGGGTGCAGCACCGACGTCGGATTGGTGGGGTTGCCGAGAACGACGAGGTCTGCGGCGTCGGGGACCGCGGCAGCGGCGAGCCGGTACGGCGGTGGCAGCAGCACCTGCTGCACCGGAATCCCGGCCTGCCGCAACGCCCATTCGGGTTCGGTGAACGACGGGTGGATCAGGGCGGCCAGCCGCGACCCCAGCCGCGGCAGCATCGCGAACCCCTCGGCGCCGCCGGACAGCAGCAGCACCTCCTCGGGGTCGCGACCGTGCCGGGCCGCGACCTGCTCCCGCGCGGCCCGCTCGGCGCTCGCCGACGGGTACCGCCCGAGCGTCGCCAACTGCGCGGTCAGCCGCGCGGCCAGCCACCGGGGTGGGCCCTCGCCCCGCACATTGACGGCGAAGTCGACCAGCCCGGGGGCGGCGTCGACGTCGCCGTGGTGACGGAGGTCGACGTCGCCGGGGCGATCCGGGTCACCGTCGCCGGGGCGACCCACCTCGTTGCCGTCGGATGCCGCGGTGTTCACGACGGGCAGTCTATGGCGGTCCGGTGCTCGCCGGTCGGGGCAGGCAGGATGGACGGGTGCGCTCCCCCATCCTGCTGTTCGACCTCGACGGCACCCTCACCGATTCCGCTCCGGGCATCGTGTCGGGGTTCCGGCACGCGTTGGCGTCGGTCGGCGCCCCGGAACCCGCTGGCGATCCGACGCAACTGATCCTCGGCCCGCCGATGGCGGACACGCTGCGCGGCGTCGGGCTCGACGATGCGACCGCCGAGCGCGCCCTCGCCGCCTATGTCGACCGGTACGACCGTGTCGGCTGGGCGGAGAACGCGGTGTTCGACGGCGTCGCGGACCTGCTCGACGCGCTGGCCGCGGCGGGGGCCCGGCTCGCGGTCGCGACCTCGAAGTCGGAGCGGTTCGCGGTGCGGATCCTCGAACACTTCGGCCTCGCCGGGCATTTCGAGGTGATCGCGGGCGCCTCCCCGGACGGTGCCCGGCGCGCGAAGGCGGACGTCATCGAGCATGCCCTGCGCGGCCTCGGCGTCGCCGCCGTCGCGGGCGGCACCGACGGCGTGGTGATGGTCGGGGACCGGATCCACGACGTGCAGGGCGCCGCGCACTGGGGCATCCCGACGGTGTTCGTGCACTGGGGGTACGGCGCGGAGACCGAGGCCGAGGACGCGCGCTGGTCCGCGGCGACCGTCGCCGATCTGGAGGCGATCCTGCATGCGCGCTGACCCGCTGCACATCACGTTCGTCTGCACCGGCAACATCTGCCGATCCCCGATGGCGGAGAAGATCCTCGCTGGCCGCCTATCCGAGACCGGTCTCGCGGAAGCGGTCCGGGTGTCCAGCGCGGGCACCGGCGGCTGGCATGTCGGCGACGACGCCGACCACCGCACCACCGCGGTCCTCGCCGCGCACGGCTACCCGACCGGGCATCGGGCCGCGCAGGTCGGGCCCGACCACCTTGGCGCGGACCTGGTCGTCGCCCTCGACACCGGCCACGACCGGGCGCTCGCGCAGCTCGGGGTTCCCACCGGACGGCGCAGGCTGCTGCGCAGTTTCGACCCGGACGCGGACGGCGACTCGGTGCCCGACCCCTACTACGGGGGGAGCGCCGACTTCGACCTCGTGCGGACCCAGATCGAGGCCGCGGTGCCCGGATTGCTTGCCTGGGTGCGCGAGCACCTGTGATCCCGCGCCTGCCCGTTTCGGGGTCCCCGGCAACGCCAAGTACCGTGGTGTCGTGCGAAGGCTGAAGTTTCTGCTACGTCCGGGCTGGCTCGTGTTGGCCGTCGTCGTCGCCGGATTCGCCTACCTGTGCTTCACGGTGCTTGCTCCGTGGCAGCTCGGCAAGAACACCAGCACCTCCACCCGCAACACCCTGATCGAGGAGTCGGTGAACGCGGACCCGGTGCCGATCGAATCGGTGCTCCCCGCGTCCGGACCGATCGCCACGAACGACGAGTGGCGTCAGGTCACCGCCACCGGAACGTACCTGCCCGAGGACGAGGCGCTGGTGCGGCTGCGGTCCATCGAGGGGGATCCCGCCTACGAGGTGCTGACGCCGATGCGGTTGACCGGCGGTCAGGTGATCCTGGTCAACCGCGGCTACGTGCGTCCCGTCCGGGGCACCGTCGCACCACCGATCGAGCCGCCGCCCGCCGGCGAGACGACGGTGACGACCCGGGTCCGTGCCTCCGAGGGAACCGCCCCCGGCAAGGACCCGATCGTCGAGAACGGCATCCCCCAGGTGTACTCCCTCAACGCGGGCCAGGTCGGCGCCGCGGTCGGGCTGCCGCTGGTCGACGGCTGGTTCCAGCTCGCCGCCGGCGAGCCGGGGGTGCTGACGCCGATCCCGCTGCCGCAACTCGACGCGGGACCGTACCTGTCGTACGGGTTGCAGTGGCTGGCGTTCGGGATCATGGCCCCGCTCGGGCTGGCGTACTTCGTCCGCGCCGAACTGCGGGAACGGCGCAGGGGACGCGAGCGCCGGGTCGCCGAGCCTGCCGCGCCCGCCGAGGCGAGCACCGCCGCCGCCACCCGCGAGCCCGAGACGATGTCGGCGACCGAGGCGAAGCTCGCCGACCGTTACGGCACCCGGCGCTGACCCGCACCCGCTGACCGGGCGGATCCCGGACCGTCGCCCGAGTGCCCGACCCGGCAACCGCCCGGTCGGCGTCGGAACGCCGACGCCACCAGCACCGCCGCGACCGCGGCACCCGCCTGCACCACGGTCGACAGCCGCGCCACCCTGGCGATGTCGCCGACGCCGGGCGCCGGGCCAGCACCGAGGGTCGGCCGATCCTCCGCGCCGTACGCGTACTCCGTGCGGCCGCCGAGCGCGATCCCCAGCGCGCCCGCCATCGACGCCTCCGCGACGCCCGCGTTGGGGCTCGGGTGCGCGGACGCGTCGCGTCGCCAGGCCAGGGCGGCCGCGCGCGGTGAGCCGCCGACGACCGGGGCCGCCGCGGCGGTGAGCAGTCCCGTCACCCGCGCGGGCGCGAGGTTCACCGCGTCGTCGAGCCGCGCCGCCGCCCACCCGAACCGCAGATACTTCGGCGAGCGGTACCCGATCATCGCGTCGAGCGTGTTGATCGCGCGATACCCCAGTGCGCCGGGGGCGCCTGCGACCGCCGCCCACACCAGCGGCGCGACGGTGGCGTCGGAGGTGTTCTCGGCGACGGATTCGACGGTGGCGCGGGCGATGCCCGTCGCGTCGAGCAGGTCGGGGTCCCGCGCGCACAGCGACGGCACCAGTGCCCGCGCGCCGGAGAGGTCGTCGGCGGCGAGCCGGTCGGCCATCCGGAACCCCACCCCGGTCAGCGAGGTTCCGCCGAGGGAGATCCACGTCGCCGCGGCGACGACCGCCGTCTCCCCCGCCCAGCCGAGCCGCCCGGCGGCGCGGGCGGCGAGGGCGGTGCCGCCGACGACGGCGCCGACGAGTAGCCCGGTGTGCACGGCCCCCGCCGCCCTGGAGTCGCGGTGGGTGCACCGTTCGAGGGCGGCGGCGGCCGATCCGAACCCGGCGACCGGATGCCACCGCACCGGGTCGGCGAACACCCGGTCGGCGAGATAGCCCAGGGCGATGCCGGTGGCGCGGGCGGAGATCCTGGGACGTTTCACACCGGTAGTTGTATCAATCGCGGCGGCGGCGGCAATCCGCCGTGTCCTGACCCGAATCGGCTCCGGTGATGCGAGGATGCGCGGGGCACCCCAGCGGGGTGCGGTGCAGCGACGATTGGAGTCGGCGGGAGTGGCGGCGACCACGGTGAAGAACGCACGCAAGCGGTTGGGGTCCCTGGTGCGGGAGGTCAACGAGGGCACCGTCGCGGTCGAGATCGCGGGCAAACGCGGCGACGCGGTGCTGATCTCCCGCGACCGCTACGCCGCGCTGCAGGAGGCGAACTTCCTGCTCCGTTCCCCCGAGCTGATGGACAGCCTGCGGCGGGAGATGGCCCGCATCCTGGCTGCCGCCGCTTCGGCGCCGACCACCGGCGAGGCGGCAGCGGCGACCGCCGCGAAACGCACCCGCGGGTCCCGCGCCCAGGCCAGGAAGAAGCGCAAGCGGAAGAAGTAGCCGAGGCACGGCCGCCGTCAGGGCCGCGCCGCGCGATCCGCGGCGCCGACCGGCAGGTCCCGCACCCGCCGCGCAGGGTTCCCGACATAGAGGCCATGGGAATCGCAGTCGCGGGTGACGACCGCGCCCGCACCGACGATGCAGCCCGGCCCGACCGTCACCCCGGGCAGCACGATGGCGCCCGCGCCGATCCAGCTGCCGTCACCGACGGTGATCGGCCGGTGGACCACCCGCCCGCCGCGGCCGTCCTCGGGGCCGATCTCGTGGGTGCTGGTGATGAACCGGGCGCCGTGCCCGACCGCAACCTGCCGGCCCAGGGTGATCGGCGCGGTCCCGTCGAAGAGCACCCCACGGTTGACGAAGGTGCCGACCCCCATCCGAATGTCCTTGCCGCCGAAGTGACATCCGGAGTAGATTCCGGCGCCCCACACCCGCGCCCCCGCGGCGAGCAGCAGCAGGATCCGCAGCCACACCGGGACGAACGGGGACGCTTGGATGATCGTGATCAGACGCACCGCGCCACGATAGCCGCGGCGACACCCTAGGCTCGACGGGTCAACGAAACCGAGGAGTGCGAGATGGAGCCCGACCCGATCCCCGTGCTGTTCGTGCACGGTCTGTGGATGCACGCGAGCAGCTGGCGGCCGTGGCTCGACCTGTTTGCCGACCACGGGTACGTTCCGATCGCGCCCGGCTGGCCCGGCGACGGCGACACCGCCGAGGCCACCCGGAACGATCCGGGCAGGCTGGACGGGGTCGGGATCGCCGAGCTCACCCGGCACTATCGGACGGTGGCGGAGGCGCTGCCGACGCAGCCGATCGTGGTCGGGCACTCGTTCGGCGGGCTGATCGCGCAGAAGCTGCTCGGGGAGGGTGTGGTCCGCGGCGCCGTTGCGATCGCCCCGGTCCAGTTCAAGGGCGTCCTTCGGCTCCCCCCGACTCAGGTGCGGACGGTGCTGCCGATCCTGCGCAGGCCGGGCCTGCGCACCCGGACCTGGTCGCACACCGCGGACACGTATCACGCGGGGTTCGCGAGCGCGGTGACCCGCGAGGAGTCGGACGCGTTGTTCGAGGCGCACAGCATCCCCGGCCCGGCGCGGCCGCTGTTCCAGGCGGCGTTCGCGAACATCGTCGGCGGGCCCACGAAGATCGACACCCGCTCCTCCCGCGGCCCGCTGCTGCTCGTTGCCGGTGGCGCGGACCGGATGGTCCCGGAGCCGATCGTGCAGTCCGCGTACAACATTCAGCGTCGCAACACCGGCGCAACCGAGTATCGGGTGCTGCCCGACCGCGGACACTCGCTGGCAGCGGACCGCGGCTGGCGGGAGGTCGCCGATCTGGCGCTGGACTTCCTGGACCGCCACGATCTCGGTGCCCGGCAGGGCTGAGCCTGCGCAGGCACCGGGGCGGGCGCCCGCACCTCGGTGGGCTGGGGTGGCTGCCGCTCCCGGCTGCGGATCTCCATCAGGAACACCGCACCCACCGTGAGGTAGGCGGCGGCGACGACGACCGGGGCGACGATCAGGGTCAGGACTGCGAGGAGTTCCATCGGACACCTCCGTTGGCAGGCGGACTTTCTCGTTCGGCGGCACGTGCACTGGTGCGCGGTCCCGCGATCGCGGCAACCCGCTCCCCACCTCACGGTAGAGGGCGATCACGCGGCGCCGGTGAAGGGCGGGTGAACTCTCGCTGTGATGCCGACCACGGTGACGTCCGGGCGACCGGCGCCCCCGCGCATGCGCGCTAGGTTGGCGGTATGGCCCGCTCCCGTCTGCACCCGATTGCCCTGTTCGTGTCCGTCGCCGCCGGGGCGCTGCTGCTGGCGGGGTGCACCACCACCCCGTCCGCCGCTCCCGCCGCGAATGTGCTGGCGGCGCACGGGCTGGACGGGCTCGACGGCCGGGAGCTGATCGAGCGGCTCGACACCCTCCCGGTCGCCGAACGACCGAACGACCTGCTCGCCTCGGTCCGGCCCGACGCGGTCGTCGTCTCGGACCCCGACGGGTTCGAGACCAGCGTGCCGCTGCCCGCCGACGAGTTCTACGTCTCGATCGCCCCCTATGCGACCCGAACGCACGACTGCTACTTCCACAGCCTCACCACATGCCTCGGCGAGCTGCGCGACGAGCCGATCCGGGTCCGGGTGACGGACCCGGCGGACGGTGCGGTGCTGGTCGACCGGACCACGCGGACCTACGACAACGGCTTCATCGGGCTGTGGCTGCCGAAGGGCATCGACGCCGACCTCCTGGTGGAGTCCGGTGGCCGGTCGGGTCGCACCACGATCGGCACCGGCGCCGACGATCCGACGTGCGTGACGACTCTCGCCCTCGTGTAGCCGGTCGGTAGTGCCGCGAACCACTGGCCGGAAGGTCGATGTGTGAAAGAATCCGGCCATGCATCGTGTGGTGGTTCTGGCGTTGGACGGCGTGATTCCCTTCGAGCTGGGCATTCCCGCCCGGGTGTTCGGCGGCGCAACCGACGCGGGCGGGCACCCGCTGTACGAGGTGCTGACATGCACCGTCGACGGCGGGCCGGTCCGGACCGACAGCGACTTCGCGGTGTCCGTCGAGCACGACGCGGCGCTGCTGGCGACCGCGGACACGGTGGTGATCCCGGCGACCCATCGGCTCGGCTCGGCGCGGGACGGGCGCCTGCCCGAACCGGTCGCCGCCGCGTTCGCCCGCGTCCGGCCCGGCACCCGCTGGGTGTCGATCTGCATCGGGTCGTACCTGCTTGCGGCGGCGGGCCTGCTCGACGGCCGCCGGGCCACCACCCACTGGCGGCACGCCGAACACTTCCAGCACACCTTCCCGCGGGTCCGGGTCGACCCGGAGGTGCTGTACGTCGACGAGGGCGAGGTGATCACGTCGGCGGGCGCCGCCGCCGGGCTGGACGCGTGCCTGCACCTGGTGCGCCGCGACCACGGCGCCGACGTCGCCAACCGGGTGGCGCGGCGATGCGTGGTTCCGCCCTGGCGCGACGGTGGCCAGGCCCAGTACATCGAGCGGCCGCTGCCCGCGACCACCGCCGAATCGACGGCGGCGACCCGAGACTGGGCGCTGCAGCGGCTGGACGAGCCGCTGCAGCTGTCCCGGCTGGCCCGGCACGCCAACATGAGCGTCCGCACGTTCACCCGCCGGTTCGTCGACGAGGTGGGCACCACCCCGGCCAGGTGGCTGATCATTCGCCGCGTCGACCGGGCGCGGCAGCTGCTCGAGACGACGGACCTGTCGGTGGACACGATCGCCACCGACGTCGGCTTCGGCACCGCCGCCTCGCTGCGTCAGCATATGGCGGCCCAGCTGGGCGTGCCGCCGTCGACCTACCGCAGGACGTTCCGCGGCCAGCTCGACGACGAGGCCAGCCTCGCCCGCTGAGCCTCCTCGCTCGCTGCGCCTTCTCGCCCGCTGCGCATCGCGCCAGCGCCGGTCAGTCGCGGCCGAGTTCGTGCAGCAGATCGACCGCAGCGCGCGCGTACTCCCCGATCCACCGGTCGTGGATCCGCTTGATCGGCAGCGGCGCCAACGCGAGTCGGCGTTCGCGCCCGACCTTGCGGCCGGTGACCAGGTCCGCCCGCTCGAGCACCCGCAGATGCTGCAGCACGGTGGTGCGGTCGAGGTCGGGGAAGTGCGCACACAGTTCCCCGGTGGTGCAGGACGCGTCCTTGAGGACGTCGAGCATCCGCCTTCGGGTGCTCGACGCCAGCGCCTTGAACACCCGGTCGTCGTCGGAGTTCTCGTTGCTCTCGCCCTCGCCCGCATTCATGTTGTAAAATTACAACATGAACGAGAACATCGACACTCCCCAGCCCCTCACCGCACTGTCGTTCACGGTCTCCGGGCACGTCGCCCGCCCGTGCGCCGAGGTCTACGAGGCGGTGGCCGACCCCGAGCAGCTGTCGAAGTACTTCACCACCGGCGGCGCGCGCGGCCGACTCGAACCCGGCACCGAGGTCACCTGGGACTTCCACGACTTCCCCGGCGCCTTCCCGGTCACCGTCGTCGCCGCCGACCCGCACCGGCGGATCGTCATCGAGTGGGACGGCACCGCCACCACCTCGGACACCGGAAAGACCACGACGACCTTCGAGTTCGAGCCCGTCGACGACAACACCAGGACCCTGGTCACGATCACCGAATCCTCCTGGCAGCCAACGGAGGCGGGCGCGAAGAACGCGTTCGACAACTGCATGGGCTGGACCGGGATGCTGGCCGCACTGAAGGTGTGGGTCGAGCACGGCATCAACCTGCGCGACGGCTTCTACCGATGATGCAGCGCCCCGCGTGACCGCACCCGGTCAGAGCCGACGGGCTCCCCGGAGCACCTGCACCATCGGCCACGATGACGCGAGCCCGACGCGAAGCCGGGGATGCACGAAGCCGAGACCGGCGAGGACGACGTAGCGGAGCCCGTTGTCCCGCCACTCCGCGAGCTGCTCGAGCACCTCGGCGGGCGTCCCGGCCAGCATCGACGCCCGGACCAGCGACGGCGGGACACGATCCGCGCAATCGAGCGCGGTCGGCTCGTCAATGGTCTGCGGCAACAGATCCTGAATCCCACTGAACCCCGACCCCATCGGGTGCTCGGCCCCGTGCCGCGCCCACACCTCGCCGGACGCGGTCAGGGTGAACAGTCGCGCCGCGAGCGAGCCGACCATCTCGTCGACCTGGGCGCCGCTGCTGGCCGTCATGACGAACAGAAACGCCGCGGGCGTGACGGCCGCCGGATCACGTCCGGAATCGGACGCCGCGGTCCGCACCACGGCGAGCCGCTCCGCGTACTCGCTCGGCCGGAGCGCGTAGGCGGGGAACCACGCGTCCGCGTACCGTCCCGTGACCCGCAGCATGCGCGGCCCGTGCCCGGCGATCCAGATCTCCGGCCACCTGCCGCGGTACGGCGGGATCGCGAACACCGCGTCGCGAAGCGGGAAGAACTCCGAGTCCCGGGTCACCGGTCGACCGTCGGCGTCCCACAGCGCACGGATCGTCGCGATCGCCTCCGCGAACCGGCCCACCGGCCGTTCCCAGTCCACGCCGTAGGGCGCGTTGCCCTCGCGTTCCCCCGGGCCGATCCCGTGGATCGCGCGACCCCGGCTGAGCTGGTGCAGGGTTGCCGCCGCCTGCGCGGTGACGGCCGGGTTGCGGCGGCCGGTGTCGGTGACGCTCACCCCCAGCCGCAGCCGGGACAACTTGTTCTGGGACGCAACGTATCCCAGTGCGGTCCACGGCTCGTAGCACGCGTCGGCCCGGGGCACGAGCGCCGCGGCCCCGAGGTGCTCGCGTTTCCAGATCGACGCCGGGAAGATGCTGTTGAGGTGGTCGGGCACCCACATCGAATCCGCACCGCCGGCGACCGCCAGCTGCCGGGTCGAGCGCAGCATCAGTTCCGGCGAGAACCGGGTGTGCAGCGCACTGTCGACCAACCCCGCCTTGAATCCACTCATCGCGGCCGCCTCGTCGGGCTCTCCCTGGCACGCGGCACAGCCAGCGGGACGCACCGCACCCAGTCGGAATAACCGGTCGGTTTCATCGTCCCCGCAGTCACCGGTGAAGTCACGGCCCGTTAGCCCCCGGAAGGAAACCGCGGGGCTCCGGACGTCGTACGCCGTCTAATATCGAACGCAACGGCGAATAGGCCAGTTCCGGTTTCTGGCCCCGGAGTACCGCCGTCGAGGACTCATGAACATCCGTCTCGGCGACAGCCGGAACCGCCAACCCCGCCCACCGCATCCGCCCGAGCAGCCACCGCAGCGGGTGCCCCGCTGGCTGCGCCCCGGCTCCCCCCTCGGTGACCGGCTCGCCGGCCTGCTGCCCCCGACCGATCCGGCGGGACCGACGCCACCGACACCGCCGTGGCCTCCTGCCGGCGCCCCAACGCCACCGGGGCCGATCCCCGGCCCCTACCCGTGGCCGGCACCACCCCCGGCGAGCGCACCGACCTGGCCACGGGTCGCGGTCCGCTGGGGGGCGCGACTGCTGGCGGCCTTCCTGGTGTTCTGCGTCGTGACGCCGATCGTCTACCGGGTGGTGACGCCGCCCCGCACGTTGTTCATGCTGACGGACGAGGCGAGCGGTCCGACGGTGCAGCAGACCGTCTCGCTCGACTACATCAGCAGGCACTACGTCGCGGCCACCCTCGTGCACGAGGACGCGCAGCTCGGCACCCGAACCGGCCCGTACCACCTGGGCGAGTTCGTCGATCGCACCACGACCTACCTGACGACCGGTGAGGACAACTCGGGGTCGACCATTCCGCAGCAGCTGGTGAAGAACATCTTCCTGATCCGCGGCGAGTGGCTGGTCGCCAAGGTCGCCAGGAAGGGTGTCGAGGCCGTGCTCGCGTGGCCGTTCAACATGATGGGCGACCGGCGGCAACTCGACCTGTACCTAAACTACGCGCAGTTCGGCCCCAACCTGTACGGCATCTGCGCCGCCAGCTGGTACTACTTCAACCGTGCTCCGTGGGAGGGAAACACCTGGGACGCAGCCACTCTCGCCGGCCTGCTACCCCTCGGTGAGGACGCCAAGCGCTCCCCGGGGGGCGGCGTGGACATCACCAGCGACGGTCAGTGGGTCGTGGCCAGCACGGTGACCAGGGCCCGCGAACGGGTACCGCAGCGGATCGCGGAGATGGGCGGCTGGGAGGGCACCGTGGAGACGGTCGGCATCCTCGACTCCGCCGCCGACAACGACCCGCTCGGCGACCCCGACAGCTGCAGCACGATGCCGGAGTCGGTGGCCGAACGCCTCGCCGCCGAGGACGCCTGGTGGAGCCCGCAGTACGGCGGCTGAGCATCGCTCCGGGCGGCAGCGCCGCACTGCCCGGCCGGACGGGCATGCTCACCGCGCTGAAAGTGTCGGTCGGGCCGGGCGTCGACCTGCACGACAGGTTCTACAGGTAGCGTCGCCACGCGGCGAGGGAGACTCGCACCATCGGCCATCCACACGATCGTGCTCGGACGAATGGCCGAAATCCTGACCGGAACACCGCGAAACCACTACGGTGTGCGGGCTCATTCCATGAACCCGAGGAGAACCACCGTGCGTAGAACCGCAGGATTCATCGGCGCCACCGTCGCCGCCGTCGGCCTCGTCATCGGCACCGCCGGCGTCGCCACCGCGCTCGCCACGAGCATTCCCGGCACCACCGGCCACCCCTACGTCGCGGGCGTCGACGTGGAGCCGGGTTCGTACTACTCCCGCATCACCGACAGCATGGACTGCCGGTTCTCCCTCACCCAGGTCGACGACGAGGCGCCCAGCTACGAGGGCGTCGGCGTCACCGGCGAGTACCGCATCGTCGACATGGACGCCGGGGACCGCCTCGACTCCGTCGGCTGCACCAACTGGAACCGTCAGGGCGGCCCGTTCGGCTCGGCCGGCTCGGAGGACTTCGGCCTCCTCGGCGTACTGGGTTCGGAGGACTTCATCTTCAACCTCCCGCTCGGATCCTGACTCCGCGGAACGGCAGGAGCCCCCGCCTCGAGGTGGGGGCTCCTGTCCGGCTGCGAATCGACGACCCGCGCGGTCGAATGCAGTGGGCGCGGAGGGTTTCGAACCCCCGACCGCTGGTGTGTAAAACCAGAGCTCTACCACTGAGCTACACGCCCGAACCCCGGCGCGCGGACAGGTGTCCGCGCGCCGGAATGCACTCAGGAATCTAGCGCGGCGAGCGCCTTCTCCCAAGCTCCCTGGTCACGGGCCTCCCCGGGGCCGTTCATCTCGGCGAACCGGATGATTCCCTCCTTGTCGACGACGAAGGTGCCGCGGTTGGCGTACCCGGCCTTGTCGTTGAACACGCCGTAGGCCTGCGCGACCGCGCCGTGCGGCCAGAAGTCGGACAGCAGCGGGAAGGTGTAGCCCTGCTCGGCGGACCAGATCTTGTGCGTTGGCGGCGGGCCGACCGAGATCGCGAGCACGGCGGCGTCGTCGTTCTCGAACTTGGGCAGCCCGTCGCGCACCTTGCACAGTTCGCCCTGACACGTTCCGGTGAACGCGAGCGGGTAGAACACGATCAGGACGTTCTTCTCGCCCCGATAGTCCGAGAGCGAGACCTCCTGGTTGTTCTGGTCCTTGAGGGTGAAATCGGGCGCGACGGCACCGACGTCGAGGGGCATGCGAATTCCTAACCGGGTTGGGCGCTCAGCGCTGCTTCGCGGGGCGGGCCTTGGGCTGCACCAGCCGACTGCCCGACCAGGATCCCAGGTTCGCGGCCGACGTCTGCGTCAGTCCGGCGGTGGGCGCCGATTCGGCGATCTCGCTGGGTTCGACATGCCCGGGCTGCCCGGTCTTCGGGGTGAGCACCCACACGAAGCCCTCGTCGGCGAGCGGGCCGATCGCATCCATCAGCGCGTCGACGAGGTCGCCGTCGCCGTCCCGCCACCACAGCAGGACCACGTCGATCACGTCGTCTGAGTCCTCGTCGAGGAGCTCACCGCCGATGGTCTCCTCGACGGCGGCCCGCAGGGCGTCGTCGGTGTCCTCGTCCCAACCCAGTTCCTGTACAGCCATGTCTTGGGTGATGCCCAGTTTCTGGACGTAGTTCTGGGCGTCGGCCTCGGCGACCACGGTGGTGTCCTCCTACAGGTGTTCGTGCTGTCTCCAGCATCCGATCGGTGTTGATCGGTAGTGAAAGCGAACATGCTCGAGGCGTTCCGCGCAAGCGGGCCGCGCCGATTCGCCATAACAAATCTTTGGACGGGCGACGAAACAGACGCGCGCGCACCGCGGTCGGGGGCATTTGGCAGGATTGGACCCAGATCACCATCATGAACACACCGGGCCGCCGTCACACCAGGAGACCCGGATGGATCGGACGCCGCACCGTGCGTCCACCCGCGATGAGGAGCAAAAGTTGTCCGAGCAGACCCAGGACCCGGTATCTCCCCTGGCGCCCAGTTCCACTCCCGGTTCCGACGGCCGTGTGCGCGTCATCCGCGAGGGCGTCGCGTCCTACCTTCCCGACATCGATCCCGACGAAACCGGCGAGTGGATCGAAAGCTTCGACGATCTCGTGGAGCGCTCCGGCCCGGCCCGCGCACGCTACCTGATGCTGCGGCTGCTCGAGCGCGCAGGCGAGCGGCACGTCTCCATTCCCGCCCTGACGTCCACCGACTTCGTCAACACCATCCCCACCGAGAACGAGCCCTGGTTCCCCGGCGACGAGGAGGTCGAGCGCCGCTACCGCGCCTGGATCCGGTGGAACGCCGCGATCATGGTGCACCGCGCGCAGCGCCCCGGGGTCGGCGTGGGCGGGCACATCTCCACGTACGCGTCGTCCGCGGCGCTGTACGAGGTCGGGTTCAACCACTTCTTCCGCGGCAAGGATCATCCGGGCGGCGGCGACCACATCTTCGTGCAGGGGCACGCCTCCCCCGGCATCTACGCACGCGCCTTCCTGGAGGGCCGGATCCCGCCCGAGCAGATGGATGGGTTCCGCCAGGAGGCCAGCCACGCCGAGGGTGGGCTGCCGTCGTACCCGCATCCGCGCCTGCTCCCCGACTTCTGGGAGTTCCCGACGGTGTCGATGGGCCTCGGCCCGATGAACGCCATCTACCAGGCCCGGTTCAACCACTACCTGCACGACCGCGGGATCAAGGACACCGCGCAGCAGCACGTGTGGGCGTTCCTCGGTGACGGCGAGATGGACGAGCCGGAGTCGCGGGGACTCGCGCATGTCGCGGCGACCGAGGGCCTGGACAACCTGACCTTCGTCGTCAACTGCAACCTGCAGCGCCTGGACGGGCCGGTCCGCGGCAACGGCAAGATCATCCAGGAACTGGAGTCGTTCTTCCGCGGCGCTGGCTGGAACGTCATCAAGGTCGTCTGGGGCCGCGAGTGGGACGCGCTGCTGCAGGCCGACAAGGACGGCGCCCTGGTGAACCTGATGAACGTCACCCCGGACGGCGACTACCAGACCTACAAGGCCAACGACGGCGGCTACGTCCGCGAACACTTCTTCGGCCGCGACCCGCGGACCAAGGAACTGGTCAAGGACCTCACCGACCAGGAGATCTGGAACCTCAAGCGGGGCGGCCACGACTACCGCAAGATCCACGCCGCGTACGCCGCGGCGATGGCCCACAAGGGCCAGCCGACGGTCATCCTGGCGCACACGATCAAGGGCTACACCCTCGGCAAGCACTTCGAGGGCCGCAACGCCACGCACCAGATGAAGAAGCTGACCCTCGACGACCTCAAGGCGTTCCGCGACCTGCAGCGGATCCCGATCTCCGACGCCGAGTTGGAGAAGGATCCCTACCTGCCCCCGTACTACCACCCCGGGCCGGACGCCCCGGAGATCCGGTACATGCTCGACCGCCGCACGCAGCTCGGCGGGTTCCTCCCGTCCCGCCGCACCGATGCGGCGCCGCTGCCGGTGCCGGACATCGCCACCCTCGACCCGATCCGCAAGGGGTCGGGCAAGCAGGAGGTCGCGACCACGATGGCGCTGGTCCGCGTCATCAAGGAACTGTTGCGGGACAAGGAGATCGGCAAGCGCATCGTGCCGATCATCCCGGACGAGGCGCGCACCTTCGGCATGGACTCGTGGTTCCCGTCGCTGAAGATCTACAACCGCAACGGGCAGCTGTACACCTCCGTCGACGCCGAGCTGATGCTGGCGTACAAGGAGTCCAGCGTCGGCCAGATCCTGCACGAGGGCATCAACGAGGCGGGCTCGACGGCGTCGTTCACGGCGGTCGGCTCCTCGTACGCCACGCACGGCGAGCCGATGATCCCGCTGTACATCTTCTACTCGATGTTCGGGTTCCAGCGGACCGGTGACGGACTGTGGGCCGCGGCGGACCAGATGTCCCGCGGGTTCGTGCTCGGCGCCACCGCGGGCCGCACCACCCTCACCGGCGAGGGCCTGCAGCACGCCGACGGGCATTCGCTGCTGCTGGCGTCGACGAACCCGGCCGCGGTCACCTACGATCCGGCGTTCTCCTACGAGATCGCACACATCGTCCGGGACGGCATCCGCCGGATGTACGGCGGCACCGAGGGGGTTCCCGGGTTCGGCGGCGAGAACGTCTTCTACTACCTGACGATCTACAACGAGCCGTACGTGCAGCCCGCCGAGCCGGAGGGCCTCGACGTCGACGGCCTGCTCAAGGGCATCTACCTCTACCAGCGCAGCGCAGGCACTGGCCCCAAGGCCCAGATCCTGGTCTCGGGTGTCGCGATGCCGGAGGGTCTGCGCGCCGCGCAGCTGCTCGCCGACGACTGGGGGGTCTCCGCGGACGTGTGGTCGGTGACCTCGTGGGGCGAGCTGCGCAGGGAGGGCATCGAATGCGACCGTGAGGCGCTGCACAGCCCGGACGCCGACCCGCGTATCCCGTACGTCGCCACCGCCCTGGCCGGCGCCGAGGGCCCGTTCGTTGCCGCGTCCGACTGGATGCGCGCGGTGCCGGACCAGATCCGCCAGTGGGTGCCCGGCGACTACACCACCCTCGGCACCGACGGGTTCGGCTTCTCCGACACCCGCACGGCGGCGCGACGGTTCTTCAACGTCGACGCCGAGTCGATCGCGGTCGCGGTGCTCGCCGGGCTCGCCCGCGCGGGCAAGGTCGAGCACAACACCCCGGCGGCCGCCGCCCGCCAGTACCGGATCGACGACGTCCTCGCGGCGCCGACGTCGATGAAGGATCCCGGCAGCGCCTAGCTCCCCCTCGAACGCCCCGACACCGCCCCGGTGCCGGGGCGTTCGGCCCGGGTGGTGGCGTAGGTTTCCCTGTCATGGGTGCACAGGAGTCCGACGGGGCGGAGACGGCGGCGACCCCGCCCACCGATGACCCGGCCGCGGCGCCGCCGCCCGCCGTCCCGGAGGGCGCCCGCACCCCGGTCGCACCGCCGTTCGTCGGCCGCCGGGAACCGCGGGAGCCGCTGCCGGACGCGCTGCTCCGCCGGGTCAAGCAGTTCTCCGGCAGGCTGTCGACCGAGGCGGTGTCCTCGATGCAGACGCAGCTGCCGTTCTTCGCCGACCTCGACGCGGATCAGCGCGCCAGCGTGCAGCTGCTGGTGCAGACGGCGATCGTCAACTTCCTGGAATGGCTGCGCAACCCGGCCGACAGCGACATGCGGTTCAGCCTGGACGCATTCCAGGTCATCCCCCAGGACCTGGCCCGGCGCCTGACGCTGCGGCAGACCGTCGACATGGTTCGGGTGGCGATGGAGTTCTTCGAGCAGTGGCTGCCGGCGCTCGCCCGCAACGATCAGCAGCTGGTCGCCCTGACCGAGGCGGTGCTGCGGTACGGGCGCGAGCTCGGGTTCACGGCGGCGACGGTGTACGCGAGCGCCGCCGAGTCCCGCGGCGCCTGGGACACCCGGCTCGAGGCCCTGGTCGTCGATGCGGTGGTCCGCGGCGACAGCGGCCCCGACATGCTCTCGCGGGCGGCGACGCTGAACTGGGACGCGACCGCACCCGCGACGGTGCTGGTCGGGACGCCGCCGCCCGAGGAGGGGGTGTCCGTCGTCGGCACGGTGCACACGATCGCGCAGCGGCACGACCGGGCCGCGCTCGCGGTGGTGCAGGGGTCGCGGCTGGTGGCCGTGGTCTCCGGGGATGTGCGGTCCTCACCGGAGAACCGGCCGTTCCTGAACGACCTGCTTGCCGCGTTCTCCCCCGGACCGGTGGTCATCGGTCCGACGACCGGCACCCTCGGCGCCGCCCACTTCAGCGCGGTCGAGGCGCTCGCCGGCATGGACGCGGTCGCGGGTTGGCGCGCCGCGCCGCGGCCGGTGCACGCGGGCGAGCTGCTGCCCGAGCGCGCCCTGCTCGGCGACCGCGCCGCGCTCGACGCCCTCAACGACCAGTTGGTGCAGCCGCTCGCCGCGGCGGGATCGGCGCTGACGGACACCCTCGACACCTATCTGGACTGCGGCGCCGCCGTCGAGACCTGCGCCCGTCAACTGTTCGTCCATCCAAATACCGTGCGGTATCGACTGAAGAAGATCGCGGAGATCACGCGGCGAGATCCGACCAATCCGCGGGACGCGTACGTACTCCGAATCGCAGCAACAGTGGGCAGGCTGACTCGAACCCATCACGAACCTTCCAGTTCCGCCACATCAGTCACAGCCGCAACAGATCACGGGAACGGGCTGTAACGCGCAACGATTGAAGTACGATGCTCGACGGCGACAAGCGGTTTTGTTGAAACCCTACAAAACACTTGTCCAAGGTTCATCGTCAACAACACCCCGCCACGGCGGGCGGCCGGTGTTCCCTTATTCCTGTGATTGCGTTGCTCGCCCCGGGTCAGGGGTCCCAAACGCCCGGCATGCTCAGCCCCTGGCTGGAGCTGCCCGGCTCTGCTGATCGCGTTGCGATCTGGTCGAAGGCCGCCGGCCTCGACCTCGGTCGGCTCGGTACCACCGCCACCGCGGAGGAGATCACCGACACGGCCGTCACCCAGCCGCTCGTCGTCGCGTCCGCACTGCTGGCGTTCGAGGAACTCGAACGCCGCGGCCAGGTTCCCGCGGACCTCGTCGTCGCGGGCCACTCGGTCGGCGAACTGGCCGCAGCGGCGATCGCCGGGGTCATCTCCGCGGACGACGCGGTCGCGCTCGCCGCGCTGCGCGGGTCGGAGATGGCGAAGGCGTGCGCGCTGGAGCCGACCGGCATGTCCGCGGTCCTCGGTGGCGACGAGGACGCCGTCCTCGCCCGCCTCGCCGAACTCGATCTCGAGCCAGCCAACCGCAATGCGGCAGGCCAGATCGTCGCCGCGGGCCTGCTCACCCAGCTGGAGGAGCTGGCGGCCAACCCGCCGGAGAAGGCCCGGGTGCGCGCCCTCCCCGTCGCGGGCGCCTTCCACACGCGCTTCATGGCACCGGCGCAGGACGCGGTCACCGCGGCCGCCGCCCGGATCGTCCCGCAGGCCCCCACCCGCACGCTGCTGTCCAACGCCGACGGGCAGCCGGTGACCTCCGGCGCCGACGCGCTGACCAAGCTGGCCGCGCAGGTCACCCGCCCGGTGCGGTGGGACCTGTGCAGCGCCTACCTCCGCGGCGCCGCGGTCTCCGCGGTCGCCGAACTGCCGCCCGCGGGCACCCTGGTCGGCATCGCGAAGCGCGAGCTCAAGGGCACCCCGACGCTGGCCATGAAAACCCCGGCCGAGCTGGACGCCGTCGCCCAGCTCGGCTGATCCGGCCGCAGCGCGGGCCGGAACTCACCGAACTTGCATCACTCGCCCGGTCCGCCGGACCGGGCGAACGCAGGACCCGAATAACAACACCATCATGAAGGGAGCCACCCCGTGGCACACACTCAGGAAGAAATCATCGCCGGCATCGCCGAGATCATCGAAGAGGTCACCGGCATCGAGCCGTCCGAGGTGACCATCGAGAAGGCCTTCGTCGACGACCTCGACATCGACTCGCTGTCCATGGTCGAGATCGCCGTGCAGATGGAAGACAAGTACGGCGTGAAGATCCCGGACGAGGACCTCGCGAGCCTGCGCACCGTCGGCGACGTGGTCACCTACGTTCAGAAGCTCGAGGCCGAGGGCGTCCAGACCGGCTCCACCGACGACAAGTGAGCCCCGACGTGTCCTCCACCTCTCCCCGGACGTTGCCCAACGTCGTCGTCACCAGCCTCGCGGCTACGACGTCACTCGCTGGTGACGTGGATGCCACGTGGAAGTCCCTGCTCGCAGGCGAGAGCGGCATCGGCACGCTCGACGGCTTCGTCGACGAGTTCGATCTGCCGGTTCGCATCGGCGGCAGGCTCAAGGTCAGCCCCGACGAGGGTCTCTCCCGCGTCGAGGTCCGGCGGATGGCGTTCGCTGAGCGGCTCGCCCTGACGCTGGGCCGCACCGCCTGGCAGAACGCGGGCAGCCCCGAGGTCGACCAGGACCGGCTCGGCGTCGTCATCGGCACCGGCCTCGGCGGCGGCGAGACGCTCATCGACGCGGTCGACAAGCTGCGCGAGGGCGGGTACCGCAAGGTGTCCCCGTTCGCCGTGCAGATGGTGATGCCGAACGGCCCTGCCGCGACGGTGGGGCTCGAGCTCGGCGCGCGCGCCGGGGTCATCACCCCGGTCTCCGCCTGCTCGTCGGGGTCGGAGGCGATCGCGCACGCGTACCGGATGATCACGCTCGGTGACGCCGACATCGTCGTCGCCGGTGGCGTCGAAGGGCAACTCGACGCCGTCGCCACCGCCAGCTTCGCGATGATGCGGGCGCTGAGCACCCGCAACGACGACCCGAAGGGGGCGTCGCGGCCGTTCGACAAGGACCGCGACGGCTTCGTCTTCGGCGAGGCGGGCGCGATGATGGTCCTCGAAACCGAGGAGCACGCGAAGGCGCGCGGTGCCACCATCCACGCACGACTGCTGGGTGCGGGCATCACCTCGGACGGACACCACATCGTGGCGCCGCACCCCGAGGGCACCGGAGCGGCCCGCGCCATGACCCGGGCCATCGAGTCCGCGGGATTGGCGAAGGCGGACATCTCGTTCGTCAACGCGCACGCCACCGCGACCCCGATCGGCGACACCGCCGAGGCCAAGGCGATCACCGCCGCGGTCGGATCGCACGCCGCGGTGTACGCACCGAAGTCCGCGCTCGGGCATTCGATCGGCGCCGTCGGTGCGCTCGAATCGGTGCTCACGGTCCTGAGTGTGCGTGACGGGATCATCCCGCCCACGCTCAATCTCGAAAATCAGGATCCAGAGATCGACCTGGACGTCGTCAAGGGCCAGCCCCGCGAGGGCCGGATCGATTTCGCCATCAACAACTCGTTCGGATTCGGTGGGCACAACGTTGCGCTCGCCTTCGGCCGCGCCTGACGTTGGGCGGCTCGTAGTTCGAGGGTGAGGGGCCCGCACCGGCGGGCCCCTCACCACCCCCCACAGTCAGCGGCTCGCTTTTGAAGGAGGACCGGCGATGACCATTCTGGATCCCGTCACCAGATCCGACGCCCAGCTCGACCCGCGCGATCCGCTCGCCCGGCTCGAGAAGCTGTTCGACGCGGGCACCACGACGACGCTGCATGACCGCGACCGGTCCGGCGTCCTCGCCGCGTCCGGCGAGATCGACGGCGTCCGCACCATCGCCTACTGCTCCGACGCCACCGTGATGGGCGGCGCGATGGGCGTGGACGGCTGCAGGCACATCGTCGCGGCCATCGACGCCGCGATCGAGGAGCAGGTCCCGATCGTCGGGATCTGGCATTCGGGCGGGGCCCGCCTTGCGGAGGGCGTCGAGGCCCTGCACGCCGTGGGCCTCGTGTTCGAGGCCATGGTCCGCGCGTCCGGCCTGATCCCCCAGATTTCCGTCGTCCTCGGGTTCGCCGCGGGCGGCGCCGCCTACGGCCCCGCGCTCACCGACGTCGTCATCATGGCGCCCGAGGGCCGCGTGTTCGTCACCGGACCCGACGTGGTCCGTTCGGTGACCGGCGAGCAGGTCGACATGGAGTCGCTCGGCGGCCCGGACACGCACACCAAGAAGTCCGGGGTCGCGCACATCGCCGCCCGCGACGAGCTCGACGCCCTGCACCGGGCCCGCAGGCTGGTGTCGATGATCGCCGATCAGGGCGAGTTCGACGTCGAGGCGGCCCGCCGCGGGGACACCGACCTGCGGGCGATGATGCCCGCATCGGCCAAGCGTGCCTACGACGTCCGCCCGATCGTGCACGAGCTGCTCGACAACGTGGACGGCGAGTCCAGCCTCGAGGAACTGCAGGGCAACTACGCGCGCAGCATCGTCACCGGCATCGGCCGGATGGGTGGTCGCACCGTCGGCGTCATCGCGAACAACCCGCTTCGCCTCGGCGGCTGCCTGAACTCGGAGAGCGCGGAGAAGGCGGCCCGGTTCGTCCGGCTGTGCGATGCGTTCGGGATCCCGCTGGTCGTCGTCGTCGACGTGCCCGGCTACCTGCCCGGCGTCAGCCAGGAGTGGGAGGGGGTGGTGCGCCGCGGCGCGAAGCTGCTGCACGCGTTCGCCGAGGCGACCGTTCCCCGCGTCACCCTGGTCACCCGCAAGATCTACGGCGGCGCGTACATCGCAATGAACTCCCGCGCGCTCGGCGCCACCGCCGTCTACGCGTGGCCGGAGGCCGAGGTCGCGGTGATGGGCGCCAAGGCCGCGGTCGGGATCCTGCACAAGCGGGCCCTTGCCGCCGCACCCGAGGAGGAGCGCGAGGCGCTGCACGACCGGCTGGCCGCCGAGCACGAGGCGATCGCCGGTGGCGTCGGCCGGGCGATGTCGATCGGCGTCGTCGACGAGCTGATCGAGCCCGCCACGACCCGCAGCAGGCTCACCGCGGCACTCGCCGCGGCCCCCGCACGCCGCGGCCTGCACAAGAACATCCCACTGTGACGTGACGTGCGGGCCCCGACCGGTCCGGTCGGGGCCCGCACGCTGTCGCCGTCAGCCGACCGCGACCAGGGCCCTGCTGTGGCGGGCATTCTCGGCCTCGTCGACCAGCGCGACGGCCAGGTCGGCGTAGGAGAACGCCCCGTCGCCGAGCACACAAGTGCCACCGGTCCGGTACCGCCCGGTCCGCGGCGCGTCCTCGTCGAGCACCACCGGCGGCGGCGCCAGCATCACCCAATCCAACGCGGCATCGGCGGATTCCAGGACGTCGAGTTCCGCGACATGGCCGAGCGAGAACTCGCGCGCCTCCGCCGGGAACCCGGGTGCGTCGAGGACCCGCACACCCGGCTGCGTCTCGAGCATCGTGCCGATCCCCACCGCCACCAGTCGCGGCACCCCGGCGTCGACGAGGCCGCCGGTCAACGCCCGCGCGGCCGCAACGTAGAACTCCGTCGACGGCACGTCCATTCGGGCTGCGGTGTGGATCGCGGCGGAGTGGCCTGCCGCGATCCGCGCGACGTCGCCGCGATCGGTGACGTCCCCCGCGACCACCCGGACCAGATTCCCCACCGGACCGGTGTAGCGGTGCGGATCCCGCGCCACGACCGTCACCGCCCGACCGCGCGAAGCCGCCTCCGCCACGACACGCCGCCCCGCCCTGCCGCCACCGAACACCACGATCTCGTTCACGACTGTCCTCCCTGGTCCGCGTTCGGCCGGCGGTCGCCGGTCGAGACGCCGACGGTAGCGAGGGGGGTGCCGGTTACCGCAACGATAGTTAGGCTGACCAGGTGCGCACCCCGTTGCCCCGCGACCTGTTCTCGGATTGCCTGCCGGGACCGTCACCGATCCGGGTCGGGGACAAGTGGACCGCCCGCATCATCGCCTGTCTGCGGGACGGCCCCCGCCGGTTCTCCGAACTGCAGGTGCCGCTGCACATGGTGTCCCCGAAGGTGCTCACCGCGTCACTGCGGTCGATGGAACGCAGCGGACTGCTCACTCGCACCTCGTACCCCGAGATCCCGGCGCGGGTCGAGTACGAGCTGACCGACCTGGGCCGGTCACTGCAGAGGCCGCTCCGAGCGGCCTGCGAGTGGAGCGACGAGCACCTCGGCGACGTGCTCGCTGCGCAGACGGCGCACGATCTTCGGCCCGAACCCTGACCGACCGGGTCCCTGACGGACCGGGTCCCCGACGACGGGAGCCCCCCGACCTTCCGGTCGAGGGGCTCCCGTGGCTGCCGGCGGGTTCACCGGCGGATCGGCGTCAGACCGCGCGGACGTCCGTCGCCTGCGGGCCCTTGGCCCCCTGCGAGATCTCGAACTCCACCCGCTGGTTCTCCTCGAGGCTCTTGAAGCCGGAACCGGAGATCTCCGAGTAGTGCACGAACACGTCCGGGCCGCCGTTGTCCTGCGCGATGAAGCCGAAGCCCTTCTCCGCGTTGAACCACTTGACTGTTCCCTGGGTCATGAGGACTCCTTCTCAGGGCTGGTCGGACCGCACCGTGCGGACCGGGCCGGTTTCCAGACGCGACGCGAACGTCTCCAGACGCTGACGGGATGAACCCAGGAACCTGAAGGGCTGCACGGCGCCCGCAACACTGTTTCCTTGCGAGCGTGCAGTGGGTACACAAACACACAAAAACCACGGCCGAACCGTTCAACACCCCGTCGGCCGGTCTGATTCCCGACCGTCGATCACCGGGTCAGGGCGACGCCGACCAGCAGCAGGGACACCACGCACAGCGCCGCGCGGAGCGTGTTGAACGCGGTCCAGCGCGGCGCGTACTCCCGGAAGCCGATCCGCCCACCGAGGAGCGCGTTGTTGAGCGGGACGTTGACGACGGCGGTGATCAGGACGGACCCGACGAGGTTGACCGCGGCGGCAGCGAAGTACCACGTCGCGGCCGCGCCCGACGCGAGGAACCCGGCGGCGCCTGCCGCGACGGGTGCCCCGAGGAACGGGACGAACAGCCACGGGGTGAGGATCTTCCGGTTCACGCTCCGCATTGCCGCGTCGGCCGCGTCGTCGTCGACGGCCTTCAGGCCGGGCATCACCGACATCGAGAACGCGTAGTAGAGGCCGGCGAGGACGCCGTGCAGGACGAGCGTGACGAGGCCGAGGATCAGCATGGGGCCATGATGTCCTACCCGACGTCGCTGCGCAGCCAGGTGACCTCCGCGCCCTCGCCGCCGCTGCGGTACGGCTCGAGTTCCGCGTCCCACTGCGACCCGAGCGCGCGTTCGAGCTCGGCGGCGAGGCGCTCGGACCTGCCATGCTCGGCGATCAGCGCCCGCAGCCGCATCTCGCCGACGATGACATCACCGTTCGCGCTCATCGACCCGCGCCACAGCCCGAGCGACGGCGCGTGGCAGTAGCGTTCCCCGTCGACGCCCTCGCTGGCGTCCTCGGTGACCTCGAACCGCAGCATCGGCCACGCCCGGAGTGCGTTGACGAGCCGGGCACCGGTGCCGACCGGGCCGACCCAGTCGGTGCTGGCGCGCAGTTGTCCGGGGGATGCCTGCTGCGAGGTCCACGCCAGGTTGGCGCGGCAGTCCAGGGTGGCGGCGAGGGCCCACTCGATGTGCGGGCACAGCGCCGCTGGCGACGAGTGCACGTGCAGCACACCGTTCGTCGCGTCGGCGAACCGATCCCATTCGCGCACAGCGCACCTCCAGCTTCGACGAGGGTCGTCTTCCCCAACGGCCTCTGTCGCGCTGACCCGGCGGTGGCGCGGTAACAGTGTGCCCCGTGTGCACGGTGGTGCGCCAGTTGAAGCGGGTATTGCCCCGCGGACGGGGCTCGCTCAGCGTCCGCCGAACTCGGCGAGGACCGCGTCGCTCAGCGGCGGCCACGCCTCCTTGGCCCAGTCGCCGAACGCCCGGTCGGTGAGCGCGACGCACGCCAGCGCGCGGGTCGGGTCCACCCACAGGAAGGTGCCGGACTGCCCGAAGTGACCGAAGGTGGCCGGCGAGTTCGTCGCACCGGTCCAGTGCGGCGCCTTCCCGTCGCGGATCTCGAACCCGAGCCCCCAGTCGTTGGGCCGCTGCATGCCGTAGCCGGGGAGCAGCCCGCGCAGGTCGGGGTAGTGCAGCGTCGTGGCGTCGCCGAGGGTGGAGGGGGCCACCAGCCGGGGCCGCAGCAGTTCCCGCGCGAACCGGGTCAGGTCGGCGGTGCTGGCGCTGGCGCCGTGACCGGCGGATCCGTCGAGTGCCGACCCGGTCATCCCGAGCGGTTCGAACACCGCCTGCCGGAGGTACTCCGGGAACGCGATCGCGGTCTCGGCCGCGACGAGGTCGGCGAGCACCTCGAAGCCCGCGCTGGAGTAGATGCGTTTGGTGCCCGGCTCCGCCTGCACGGTCCGGTCACCGAAGGCCAGCCCCGAGGTGTGCGCGAGCAGGTGCCGCACGGTCGCGCCGGGTGGGCCCGCAGGCTGGTCCAGGTCGATCGCACCCTCCTCCACCGCGACCAGGACGCCGTAGGCGACGAGCGGCTTGGTCACCGAGGCCAGCGCGAAGACCCGGTCCTGGTCCCCCGCCGTGTCCAGGACGCCGCCAGGGCCGACCGCGGCGGCGGCGGCGTGCTCGACGGGCCAGGTGTCGATCGCGGCGAGGGAGGGCATGGCGTCAGCCTACGAGGACCGGTGGACGCGACGATGCCGGGTCACCCCGTGGGGCGACCCGGCATCGAGGAGCCGTCGGCGGGTGTCCGTCAGCGGTCGGCGTCGGTGTACTTGATGACGCCGCGCAGGTTCTTTCCGTCGAGCATGTCCTGGTAGCCCTCGTTGACCTGCTCGAGGCTGTAGGTGTTGGAGATCATGTCCTGCAGGTTCAGCTGACCGGACTTGTAGAGGTCCAACAACATCGGGATCTCGTGGCGCGGGTTGGCGCCGCCGAAGACGTTGCCCTTGAGCGTCTTCTGCAGCATCGCGAAGAGGAACAGGTTCATCTTCACGTCCATGTCCGACATGTTGCCCATCGAGGTGACGACGCAGGTGCCGGTCTTCGCGGTCAGGGTCAGCGCCGGGTCGACGAGGGTGCCGTCCATCTCGCCCATCGTGAGGATGACCTTCTGGCACATCTTGCCCCAGGTCAGCTCCATGACCGGGACGATGGCCTCCTCGAGGCTGGCGTACGCGTGGGTGGCGCCGAACTTCAGGGCCCGCTCACGCTTGGACGCGACCGGGTCGATCGCGATGACGTGGCGGGCGCCGGAGACCACGGCACCCTGCAGCGCGGCCATGCCGACGCCGCCGACACCGACGATCGCGACGGAGTCACCGGGACGCACCTGCGCGACGTTGGTTGCCGAACCCCAGCCGGTGGTGACGCCGCAGCCGACGAGCGCGGCGACCTCGAACGGGATGTGCTCGTCGATCTTGACCGCGGAGTACTCGTGCACCGTCATGTACGGCGAGAACGTGCCGAGCAGGGACATCGGGATGACGTTCTGCCCGCGCGCCTGGATCCGGTAGGAGCCGTCGGAGATGGACTGCCCGGTGAGCAGGCCCATGCCGAGGTCGCAAAGGTTCGAGTGGCCCTGGGTGCAGGGGTCACAGGTGCCGCAGGCCGGGATGAAGGACAGGACGACGTGGTCGCCCTCCTTGAGCCGCTTCACGTTCGGGCCGACCTTGGTGACGACGCCGGAGCCCTCGTGCCCGCCGAGGACAGGGAAGGACGGCATGGGAGTTGCGCCGGTGACGAGGTGGTGGTCGGAGTGGCACATGCCCGCCGCCTCCATGCGGATCTGGACCTCACCCTCGCGCGGGTCGCCCAGTTCGATCTCCTCGACCGACCAGGGCTCGTTGAGACCCCACAGGAGCGCGCCTTTTGTCTTCATCTCGGTTCCGGCCTTTCGTCCAACTTCGGCGTCAGGTGACCCCCGGTGACGGCGATCACAGCGGACACGATAGCCGGAAAACCGCAGATTTGGAACACGTTCTAGAAGAATTTCGTAACAGCCTCTAACGTAGATGCATATCCCCAGGTGAACGTCCGTTACCGACGGGTCAGGTGGGCGCCCCGACGGCACGGGAGTCCACCCGCGGATCCGGGCCAGCGGCCCCCCGGCCGCGCCGCACGACCCGGTCGAGCGCGAACGATCCACCGCCGATGAACACCAGCACGAACATCGCCCAGCAGAACAGTGCCGCGGGTTCGCCATCGTTCTGGATCGGCAGCGCGCCGTCGGCCTGGTGACCCCAGAAGTACGCGTATGCCATCGAGCCCGACCCGAGGAAGGCGGCGGCCCGCGTCCCGAGGCCGACCATCAGCAGCGCGCCACAGGCGACCTGAATGGCGGCGCCCCACCAACCGGGCCACGCACCGAGCTGCGCGGTCTGCCCGCCGTAGGGCTCGGCGGGCCACGCCCACAGGCTGGTTGCGCCGTGGCAGAAGAAGAGGAATCCGATGACGACGCGGAAGGCGGCGATCGCGAGGTCGCTCGCGGAGGTGGCCCAGTGGCGGGAGGTGTGTGTCACGAGCGGGAGTTAAGCATGGCTACCCTAAGTCGTGGGGTGCCACGATTGTCGCGTCAACCAGGGTGGGGCGGGCGGGGCTCGAACCCGCGACCAATGGATTATGAGTCCACGGCTCTAACCGACTGAGCTACCGCCCCATCCGCCCGCACCGCGGGCGCACCGAATGGTACCGGTGCGCCGCGGCCGGTCCGGAGGCGCGTCGAGGCTCAGGTCATCGCGACGAACAGCAGCGCCGAGGTCGCCACCACCGCGACCGCGGCGAGCATCGCCAGCAGGAACCACGCCCGCGCGACCTGCTCGTCGACGTCCCGCGGCGCCAGCAGGTGCCGGTTGGTCAGAGTTCGTGAATTCCGCATCGTCATCCTCGTTCGTCATCGACAATGCGAGGGTTCCATTCTCGGCGCGGCGACAACAGGGTCGAAGGTCCCCGATTGTCGGCGACCCGGCGTCGGCGTGAGCCATCTCACTCCCGCACCCGGCCGCCTGCCGCGGCGAACGACGCCCCCGACCTGCGTACACAGGTCGGGGGTGTGCCGTTCGTCGACTGCGGCAACGGAACGAGAAAACCCCTCCACCCGCCGGAGGCGGATGAAGGGGTTTCGCGGCTCCCCCGGCTGGACTCGAACCAGCAACCGTCCGATTAACAGTCGGAAGCTCTGCCAATTGAGCTACAGGGGATTACCTTCGGCAGCGCTCGCTCTCGCTTGGCTGCGGAACAGACTTTAACCCATAGACCCACCCAGGTACCAAATCGCCTGCCCGCGGACCGGTCAGGCAGACTGTGGGAGGCCGTTCGACAGGAGGGATAAGCAGTTCATGATGCGCTTGCTGATCGGGGTTGCCGCGGGATACGTGCTCGGCACGAAGGCCGGCCGCGCCCGCTACGAACAGATCACCCGGACCACGAAGGCGATCATCGAGAGCCCGGCGACGAAGAAGGCGATCGAGGTGGGACGGCAGAAGCTCTCCGACAGCCTCAACCCGCAGCCCAAGCTCGAACCGCTCAAGCCGATCGACGAGCAGACGACGATCCTCGTCCCCCGCGACCAGCTGCGCCGCTAGAACTCCTCGGCGTTGTCGCCGACCGCCTGCTCCAGGAGGCTGCGCCGGTACTGCTCGAGCGCGACGAGGTCCCCGAACAGCGACATGTACTCGTCCGGGTGGTCCGCCTGCGACAGCCGCTGCAGCCGCGACTTGAGGTCGGCAACCTGCTGCCCCACCCACACCTCCTGCAGCCGGGCGAGGACCCGCGGAATGTAGTCGGGGACGTCGGACGCCCGCATCGGCTCCACCGCCAGCTCGGTGACGAGGGACTGCAGCGGGTCGGCGAGTTTCGCGACGGCGTCCATCCATTCGGCGCCGCCGAGGCCCGCCGCGGTGCCACCCGCGTCGGCCATCGCCTGCCGCACCAGCGCGTACGCGGGGTGGGTGAACGTCTCCGCGGGCAGCGAGTCGAAGACGGACCCGGCGATCGCGGGGTACTGCAGCGCGGCCTTGAGCGCGTCCCGCTGCGGCCACAGCGTCGGGTCGCGGGGGTTCGGCCGCTGCGGACCCTCGGGTGCCGCGGGCGCGGGCGCCTCCTCCCGGAACCTGTTCTCCGGCTGCGTCTTCCCGCGCCGGGATCCGGCGCGGCGCGATTCGTCCCGCACCCGCCGGACGACGGCGGTGATGTCGTCCCAGCCGACCCAGCCAGCCAACTGCCGTGCGTAGTCCTCGCGCAGCGCGGTGTCCTTGATCCGGGCCACCACCGGCACCGTGCGCCGCAACGCCTGGACCCGCCCCTCGGCGGTGTCCAGATCATGTTCGGCCAGCAACGATTTCACGACGAACCGGAACAGTGGCACCCGCCGGGCCACCAGGTCGCGGACCGCCGCATCGCCGGACGCCTGCCGCAGTTCGCACGGATCCATGCCGTCCGGCGCGACCGCGACGTACGTCTGCCCGGCCATCTTCTGGTCACCCTCGAACGCCTTCATCGCGGCCGCCTGACCGGCCGCGTCGCCGTCGAAGGTGTAGATCACCTCGCCGCGGAAGTAGCTGTCGTCCATCAGGAGCCTGCGCAGCATCGCGAGATGGTCGTCGCCGAACGCGGTGCCGCACGCCGCGACCGCCGTCGTCACGCCAGCCAGGTGCATCGCCATCACGTCGGTGTAGCCCTCGACGACGACCGCCTGATGACCCTTCGCGATGTCCCGCTTCGCGAGGTCGAGACCGAACAGCACCTGAGACTTCTTGTACAGCATGGTTTCCGGCGTGTTGATGTACTTGCCGGGCATGGTGTCGTCATCGAACAGCTTGCGGGCGCCGAACCCGATGACGTCGCCGCCGAGGTTGCGGATCGGCCACACCAGTCGGCGCCGGAACCGGTCGATCGGGGTGCCCCGCTTGCCGGGCGTCGCCAGGCCCGCGTCGACGATCTCCTTCGCCTCGAATCCCTGCGACAGCAGATGCTTGGTCAGCGTGTCCCAGCCGTCGGGCGCGTAGCCACACCCGAACGTCAACGCGACCTGCCCGTCGAAGTTCCGTTCCGTCAGGTAGTCGCGGGCGGCCTGCGCGTCCGGTTCCCGCAGCCGCTGCGCGTAGAACTTCTGCGCCGCCGCGTTCGCCGCGACCAGCCTGGCGCGGGTGCCGCGGTCGCGCTGAACGGACGGTCCGCCGCCCTCGTAGGAGATGGTGTAGCCCAGCCGGTCGGCGAGCTGCTCGACGGCCTCGACGAACGAGACGTGCTCGATCTTCTGCAGGAACGAGTAGACGTCGCCGCCCTCCCCGCAGCCGAAGCAGTGGAAGGTGCCGTGGTTGGGCCTGGCATGGAAGGACGGGGACTTCTCGTCGTGGAATGGGCACAGGCCCTTCATCGAGTCCCCGCCGCTGTTCTTCAGCGCGACGTACTCCCCGACGATGTCCTCGATGCGGGTGCGCTCCCGAATGGCCGCGATGTCTCGTTCAGGAATTCGGCCGGCCACGGTCGACAGTCTAGGCGGCTCCGCTCGGGCCGTCCGGCACGGCATCTAGGATTCGCGCCATGTCGTCCTCGTCACGCCGCTGGGTGCGCCGCGCCCTCGTCGGTGTCGCCGTGTTCGTCCTCGTCGCCGCGGCCGCGTTCTTCGCGCTCGCCCCCGGACTTGTCGAGCGGGCGCAGAACAAGATCGTCGACACCGCCCTGCCGGAGGTGTCGGAGCAGACCCGGCAACTCCACGACGGCCTGCTGATCGCGGACCTGCATTCGGACACCCTGATGTGGGACCGCGACCTGCTCGAACGCTCCTCCCGCGGGCACATGGACCTGCCCCGGCTGCAGGACGGGAACGTCGCGCTGCAGGTGTTCTCCTCGGTGTCGAAGTCGCCGAAGGGCCAGAACTACGACGCCAACACCGGCGACAGCGACAACATCACCCTGCTCGGTGTCGCGCAGCTGCAGCCGCCCCGCACCTGGGGGTCGATCCTGGAACGGTCGCTGTACCACGCGGAGAAGCTCGGCAAGGCCGCCGCCGCATCCGACGACCAACTCCGGGTGATCCGCAGCCGGGGCGACCTTGAGGCGCTGCTCGCCGACCGGGCTGCCGGCCGCGAGGTGACCGGCGCCCTGTTCTCGGTGGAGGGGCTGCAGAACCTCGAGGGACGGATCGAGAACGTCGACCGGCTCTTCGACGCCGGGATGCGGATGGCCGGGTTCACCCACTTCTTCGACAACGAGACCGCTGGCTCGATGCACGGCGTCGACAAGGGCGGGCTCACCGACCTCGGCCGCCGGGTGTTCGCGGAGCTGGAGCGGCGCGGGGTCGTCATCGACATCGCGCACGCCAGCCACCCGGCGATCGCGGAGATGCTGGCCCTGGCAACGAAGCCGGTGGTGGCCAGCCACGGCGGGGTGCAGGCGACGTGCGCGGTGAACCGGAACCTCACCGACGACGAGATCCGCGGCGTCGCGGCGACCGGCGGGGTGGTCGGCATCGGCTACTGGGATGCCGCGGTGTGCGCGCTGACCCCGGCCGCGGTGGTCGACGCGATCGAGCATGTGATCGCGGTCGGGGGGCTGGCGACCGCGGCGCTCGGCAGCGACTACGACGGCGCAACCACCGTCGCGTGGGACACCAGCGAGATCGCGGTGATCACGCAGGAGCTGCGGGACCGGGGCCACAGCGACGCCGACATCGGGGCGATCATGGGCGGCAACACCCTGCGGGTGCTGGCGCAGGTCCTGCCGTAGCCGCGGTCAGCCCCAGGCGGCCTGCGCGCCGAGGCTCTGCCGGTCGACGCGTTCGAGTCGGCTCTCGGTGTAGGACGCGATCTGGTCGACGATCACCCTGGTGCGGGCCGCGTCGTCGCCCGCCCGCCGCCACGCGGGAAGCAGGATCGGGTCGAGGCAGGTCGGCGCGGTCTGCAGCAGCCACTGGGCGACGCGGTGGATGCGGTCCCGCTGCCGGTCCTGCTTCGCCCGGTGCCCGGCATCGGACATCACGTACCGCAGCGCGACGGTCTTCAGCAACGCCACCTCGGCGGCGACGACCGGCGGGATCACCAGGTCCGCGGCGTAGCGGGTCAGCGGCGACCCGCCCGCGACGTCCCGGGTCGCGGTGACCGCGGCGGTCGCGAACCGGCCGACGAGCTCACTGGTCAGGTTCTTCAGCGCCACCGCCGACCCGACGGTGCCGTCGTACCGGCCGACCGCGACGACGACCGGCAGCACCGACAGCCTGCCCGCGGCGTCGACGAGGTCGTCGACGACGAGTCCCCGGAACTCGGCGGCGCCCATCTCGGCGAGCGCCCGCCGCTCGACCGGGTCGGCGAGGGCGCGCAGGTCGATGCGGCCGGCGATGACACCGTCCTCGACGTCGTGCACGGAGTACGCGACGTCGTCGGCCCAGTCCATCACCTGCGCCTCGAGGCACTGGCGGCCCGCCGGGGCACCCTCGCGCACCCACGCCAGCATCCCGGCGTCGTCGTCGTATGCCCCGAACTTCGCGCCGGGCGTCGGCCGGGTCCACGGGTACTTCATTGCGGCGTCGAGGGCGGCGCGGGTCAGGTTCAGTCCGGCGCTGACGCCGTCACCGTCGAGGACCTTCGGTTCCAGGCGGGTCAGGATCCGCAGGTTCTGCGCGTTGCCCTCGAATCCGCCGCAGTCGGCGGCGACCTCGTCGAGCGCCTTCTCCCCGTTGTGCCCGTACGGCGGGTGCCCGATGTCGTGGGCGAGGCCCGCGAGGTCCACGAGGTCCGGGTCGCAGCCGAGCCCGTCGGCGATGCCGCGGCCGATCTGCGCGACCTCGATCGAGTGCGTCAACCGGGTGCGGGGGGTGTCGCCGTCGCGGGGGCCGACGACCTGGGTCTTGTCGGCGAGCCTGCGCAGCGCGGCGCTGTGCAGGACCCGCGCCCGGTCCCTGGCGAAGTCGCTGCGCGGGGCGGAGGTGCCGGGCAGGCCAGCGCTCTTCGGCGACTCCCCGATCTGCCGGTCGAGGTCGTGGTCGGTGTATCCCGGCACGATCACTGCCCGGCCGTGTACGGGAAGTCCGCGGAGAAGTGGGTCAGCTGATACCACAGCAATGCTCCTGTCTCCCTTGCTATTCCGTGGAACTGCGATTCACGCGTAAAGACGGCGGGCCCCTGCCGGGTCGGCGCCGTCCACGCCGCGAGCCCGGCGTCGCGGGCCATCGTGCGGGTGCGGAGCGAGTGCCACGGGTCGCTGACCAGGACCGCGGACGTCATCGCCTGCTCCCCCATCACCCGGCTGACGCCCTCGATGCTGAGCAGCGTGTCCTCCCCCTCCTCGACCGCGATGATCCGGTCCGCCGGAACCCCCCGCGAGATCAGGTAGTTCTTGCCCGACGCGGCCTCGGTGTACAGGTCACCGACCTGCTTGCCGCCGACGGTGATCACCGTCGGCGCGATGCCCCGCTCGAACAGCTTGACGGCCTGCTCCAGCCGCGCCTCGAACACCGACGACGGCGTCCCCGAGTACTGCGCCGCGCCGAGCACCACGATCGCGTCCGCCTGCCGGGTGTCGTTGATCCGCGCCACCTGCCACACCCGCACCGCGGTCCCGCCGACCAGCAGCATCCCGATCACGATCGCCCCGACGACGACCCGGCGCGTCCACCGGCCGAGGGTGCCAGCGAACCCGAGGCGCTCGTCGTCGTGTCGGCGGGCAGCTGCGTAACTCACTCCCCAAGTCTGCCAGTGACCGCGAGCCGCGCCGCGCAGGCCGCGCCAGCCGATAGATTCGGACACATGTCATCTGCACTTCGCCGCGGCGGGCGGCCCGTCGCCGCGACCCTGGCCGTCGTCGCCGCACTGCTCGCCCTGCTCGGCCTGCCCGCCACCGCATCGGCGGACGCCCCGCTCCGGCTGCCGTCCCAGATCACCGACCCGGACGGGATGCTCGACGCGTCCGGGCGCGCCGATGTCCAGGCCGCGCTGGACGCCCTGTTCGACGAGCACCGGACCCAGCTGTGGGTGGTGTACGTCGCCTCCTTCGGCGGTGTCGACGCCGACGCCTGGGCCAGCCGCACCGTCGCGATGAGCGGGCTCGGGGACGAGGCGGCGCTGCTCGCGGTCGCCACCGAGGACGGGGCCTACGCGTTCGACGTGCCCTCCTCGCTGTCCGGGGTGAGCGAGAGCGATGTCGCGGCGATCGAACGGGACGCGGTGGTGCCCGCGCTGCGCGAGGGCGACTGGGCGGGCGCCGCGGTGTCCGCGGCCGGTGGGCTGTCGGACGCGATGTCCGGGACCGGATCCGGGTCCGGGGTCACCTACCTGGTGCTCGGCGGGGTCGCCGTCGTCGCCGCGGGCGGCGCGGTGCTCTACACCCGGCGCCGCAAGACCCGCACCGGCCGCGGCGGATCCGCCGCCGCCGACGTGGACTGGACGGATCCGGCCGTGCTCGCGACGCTGCCGATCGCGACCCTCGACGCCCGCGCCAAGGAGGTGCTCGTCGAGACCGACAACGCGATCCGCACCAGCGAGGAGGAACTGAACCTGGCGCGCGGCGAGTTCGGCGACGCGGCGACCGCGCCGTTCACCGCGGCCTACGACGCCGCCCGGTCGACGCTGGCGTCGGCGTTCGCGATCCGCCAGCGCCTCGACGACGACATCCCCGAAACCCCGGACCAGCAACGGGACATGCTCGTCGAGCTGATCGCGACCTGCAGCCGCGCCGACCGCGAACTCAACGATCGGGTCACCGAGTTCGACGGGATGCGGGACCTGCTGATCGACGCGCCCGCCCGGCTCGACGCCCTCACCCAGCGGACGGTGGAGATGACGGTCCGGATCCCCGAATCCGAGTCCGTTCTGACCGCCCTGCGCGGCGAGTTCCCGGCCCCGGCCCTGGCCTCGGTGGACGGCAACATCGCCCTCGCCAGGGAGCAGCTGGCGTACGCGGACCAGAACATCACGGCGGGCCGGGACGCGGTCGCGCTGCCTGCGGGCAAGCAGGGTCCGGCGGTGGTCGCGATCCGGGCCGCCGAGGGCGCGCTGGATCAGGTTCGGGAACTGCTCGACGGCGTCGACCATGCCGCCGACAACATTCGCACCGCGATGGCGACGCTGCCCGCCGCGATCGCGGACGCCCGCAAGGACATCGCCGACGCCGACGCCCTCGCCGGGCACGGCGGGCCGGACCTTGCCGCCGCCAAGTCGGCGGCGGAGGCGGCGGTCGCCGCGGCGGAGGCCACCAGCGGCAGCGACCCGCTCGGCGCGTTCACCGAACTCGCGAAGGCGGACAGCGCCCTCGACACGATCCTTGCCGCCGCGAACGAGGCCAAGGCGAACGCCGAGCGGACCGCGCAGCGCCTGACCCAGGACATCACCGCGGCCCAGGCGCAGATCACCGCCGCCACCGATTTCGTCGCGACGCGGCGGGGCGCGGTCGGGGCGGAGGCGCGGACCCGGCTATCCGAGGCGCAGCGGCATCTGGACGCGGCGCGGCAGCTGAGCCAGTCCGATCCGGCGACGGCCCTGCAGCATTCGCGGGCGGCCGGGGATCTCAGCGGCCGGGCGCTGCGGCTGGCGCAGTCGGATGTGCAGCAGTGGGAGGCCAGTCGGCGGCCGCAGTCGTCGGGGGTGAATACCGGCGCGATCCTCGGCGGCATCCTGATCGATTCGATGATCCGCGGCGGGAGGAGCGGCGGCTGGGGCAATCGGGGCGGCGGATCCCGCGGCGGCGGCCGCTCACCCGGATCGTTCGGCGGACCGAGCAGTTCCGGCCGGATCAGCCGCAGCGGCCGGTTCTGACGACACTCGCGCAGGCGCTGCGCGCCCGTGAGTCCTTTCGGCCCGAGCAGGGGCCAGAAGGACTCACGGGCGGCGGAGCCGCCTACGCCCCGAGCAGGCGCTGCGCGAGGTAGCCCTCGACCTTGTCGAGCGAGACCCGCTCCTGCTCCATGGTGTCGCGCTCGCGGACCGTGACGGCGTGGTCGTCGAGGGTGTCGAAGTCGACGGTGATGCAGAACGGGGTGCCGATCTCGTCCTGGCGACGGTAGCGGCGGCCGATCGCGCCCGCGTCGTCGAACTCGACGTTCCAGTTCTTACGCAGGGTGGCCGCGAGGTCCTTCGCCTTCGGCGACAGCGCCTCGTTGCGGGACAGCGGCAGCACGGCGGCCTTCACCGGCGCGAGACGACGGTCGAGGCGCAGCACGGTGCGCTTGTCGACGCCGCCCTTTGCGTTCGGGGCCTCGTCCTCGGTGTACGCGTCGACGAGGAACGCCATCAGCGAGCGGGTCAGGCCCGCGGCGGGCTCGATGACGTACGGCGTGTAGCGCTCACCGCTGGCCTGGTCGAAGTACTTGAGGTCCTGCCCGGAGGACTCCTCGTGGACCCGCAGGTCGTAGTCGGTGCGGTTCGCGACGCCCTCAAGCTCGCCCCACTCGCTGCCCTGGAACTCGAAGCGGTACTCGATGTCGACGGTGCGCTTCGAGTAGTGCGAGAGCTTGTCCTCGGGGTGCTCGAACAGGCGCAGGTTGTCCGGGTTGATCCCGAGGTCGGTGTACCAGGCGAGGCGGGTGTCGATCCAGTACTGGTGCCACTCCTCGTCCTCGCCGGGCTTGACGAAGAACTCCATCTCCATCTGCTCGAACTCGCGGGTGCGGAAGATGAAGTTGCCGGGGGTGATCTCGTTGCGGAAGCTCTTGCCGATCTGGCCGATGCCGAACGGCGGCTTCTTGCGGGAGGTGGTGAGCACGTTCGCGAAGTTGACGAAGATGCCCTGCGCGGTCTCCGGGCGGAGGTAGTGCAGACCCTCCTCGGACTCGACCGGGCCGAGGTAGGTCTTGAGCATCATGTTGAAGTCGCGGGGCTCGGTCCACTGGCCGACGGTGCCGCAGTCGGGGCAGCCGAGGACGTCCATCGCGACATCGTCGGGGTTGTCGATCCCCTTCTTCTCCGCGTACGCCTCCTGCAGGTGGTCCTGGCGGTGCCGCTTGTGGCAGTTCAGGCATTCGACGAGCGGGTCGTTGAACACGCCGACGTGCCCGGACGCGACCCACACCTGGCGGGGCAGGATGACCGACGAGTCGAGGCCGACGACGTCGTCGCGGCCGGTGACCATCGAGCGCCACCACTGCTTCTTGATGTTCTCCTTGAGCTCGACGCCGAGCGGCCCGTAATCCCAGGCGGACCGGGTGCCGCCGTAGATCTCACCACAGGGGAAGACGAGTCCTCGACGCTTGGCGAGGTTGGCGACGGTTTCGACCTTGGACTTGGGTGCCACTGGGAAAGCTCTCCATCTGGGTAATAGATGCCGTGTGGGTGGGGACGTGCGTGACCAGCCTATCGGGACCGGGCACCGCACCCAATTCCTCGATTGACATGCACACTCATGCATATCAAAATGGATACTGTTTGCAATAAGGCCCTGGGTGGCATCGGACCCGGCGAAGGAGAATCCCGGCGTGAGCATCACCGACGGCCAGGACGTGCGCACCCACGCCGCGACCCCCGCTCCCCCTGCGCATCTGCCGGGCGGCGACATCCTGCACGACGCGGGCGAGCTGCTGCGCGCCCTCGCCGCGCCGGTGCGGATCGCGATCGTCCTGCAGCTCCGCGAGACGCCGCGGTGCGTGCACGAACTCGTCGACGCGCTGCAGGTCACCCAGCCGCTGATCAGCCAGCATCTGCGGGTGCTCAAGTCGGCGGGCGTGGTGCGCGGCGATCGGTCCGGACGCGAGGTCGTCTACCGTCTCGTCGACGACCACCTGGCCCACATCGTGATCGACGCCGTCGCGCACGCCGAGGAAGGACACTCGTGACCGACAAGCCCCGCACGCCCGTCGCCGTCGGCGTTCGCGCAACCAAGCAGCGCAGCGCGATCTCGGCACTGCTCGACGAGATCGACGAGTTCCGGTCGGCGCAGGACCTGCACGAGGAGCTGCGCCGGCGCGGCGAGGGCATCGGGCTGACGACGGTGTACCGCACGCTGCAGACCCTCGCCGAGGCGGGCACGGTCGACATGCTGCGGACCGATACCGGCGAGTCCGTGTACCGGCGCTGCTCCTCCGGCCACCACCATCACCTGGTCTGCCGGTCGTGCGGGTTCACGGTCGAGGTCGACGGCCCGGAGGTCGAGCGGTGGTCGCAGACGATCGCGGAGGCGAACGGATTCAGCGACGTGAGCCACACGGTGGAAATCTTCGGCACCTGCCGCGGGTGCGACACCCGCACCCGAGCGTCAACCCAGGGTTGACGATTGGTCATGCGTCAACCTACAGTTGACGCATGACCGAACCGACGCAGTTCTCCCCAACGATCCGCCTCGACGACCTGATCGAGGCGATCAAGAAGGTCCACACCGATCCCCTCGAACAACTCGCCGACGCGATGCTCGCCGCCGACCACCTCGGCGACGTCGCCGACCACCTGATCGGCCACTTCGTCGATCAGGCCCGCCGCACCGGCGCGTCCTGGACGGACATCGGCGCCAGCATGGGCGTCAGCAAGCAGGCCGCGCAGAAGCGGTTCACCCCGAAGGACCCGGGCACCGCGGCGAGCCTCGACCCGAACCAGGGCTTCAACCAGTTCACCCCGCGGGCCCGCAACATCGTCGCGGCCGCCCACAACGAGGCGAAGGCCGCCGGCGCCACCGCGATCACCCCCGCGCACCTGACCCTCGGCCTGCTCGTCGAGCCGGAGTCGCTTGCGCTGCTGCTGCTCGGGAAGCAGGGCGTGGACGCCGACGCGATCCGCGCCGCCGTCACCGCGGCGCTGCCCGCCCCGGCCGCCGAGGTGCCCGAGCTGATCCCCTACGACGCCGCCGCCCGCAAGGCCCTCGAACTCACGTTCCGGCAGGCACTTCGACTCGGCCACAACTACATCGGCACCGAGCACGTCCTGCTGGCCCTGCTCGAGGTCGAGGACGGCGCGGGACCGCTGAGCGGGCTCGGCGTCGACCGGGCGCGGGTCGAGGCCGACCTCACCGCCGCCCTCGCCGCGCTGACCCCGAAGCAGTAGGCGTCGCGGCTCAAAGCAGCCTGCGGATGATCGCCTGCGCGCGGTCGGTGTAGGGCGGGTAGGCGAACCGGAAGTCCGGCCGGAAGGGTTTGACCAGCACCGCCTTCCGATTGCTGAACGTCACGAATCCATCCCTGCCGCGGTAGCGGCCCATCCCGCTCGGGCCGACCCCGCCGAACGGGAGCTGCGGCACCGAGGCGTGGTAGATGAGGTGATTGACCACGATCGCCCCGGCGGTCACCTCGTCGAGCACCCGCCGCCGCACCTCCTTCGACCGTGTGAAGACGTAGGCCGCCAACGGTTTCGGCCGCTCGGTGACGAAGTCGATGGCCTCGTCGACGGAGTCGACCGCCAGCACCGGCAGGACCGGGCCGAAGATCTCGTCCGTCATCAGCGGATCGTCGGCGGGCGGGTCGACCAGGACGGTGGGTTCGACGGTGAGCGTGGACCGGTCCACGCCGCCGCCCGCCACCACCGTCGCGCGGGTCGCCGCGAGCTGCCCGGCGAGCCGGTCGAAGTGACGCTCGTTCACGATCCGCATGCCCGGCGTCGCGGCAGCGGACCGGAACCGCGCCATCGTGGTCACCAGCCGCTCAAGCAGCGGCTCCCGCACCGCCCGCTCCACCAGCAGGTAGTCGGGGGCAATGCAGACCTGCCCCGCGTTGAGCAGCTTCGCCCACGCGATCCGGCGTGCCGTGACGTCCAGGTCCGCATCGGACGCGACGATCGCGGGCGACTTTCCGCCCATCTCCAGCGTCACCGGTGTCAGTTGCGGGGCGGCGGCGGCCATCACCTTCCTGCCGACCTCGGTGCCGCCGGTGTACAGGCAGTGGTCGACGCCCTGCGCCAGCAGCCGCTGGGTCGCGGAGCCGTCCCCCTCCACCACCACAACGGCATCCGGGTCGACGTACTCGGGCAGGCGTCGTGCCAGCAGCCGGGAGGTGGCGGGGGCGAGCTCGGACGGCTTGAGCACCACGCAGTTTCCGGCGGCGACCGCATCGATCAGCGGCCACAACGCCAGGGTCATCGGCGCGTTCCAGGCGCCGATGACCAGCACCACCCCCACCGGCTCGTACTGCACCCATCCGACCGCGGGCATCAGGGCCGACGGGATGGGACGCATGCTCCGCCGCATCCAGCGCCGGAGCCGGGCCCGCACGTAGGCGGCCTCGATCCGGACCGGGGACATGTCGAGGGTCCACGCCTCGAACGCCGCCCGCCCGAGGTCCGCGGCGAGCGCGTCCGCGATCTCGTCCTCCCGTTCGACGACGAACCGCTCAATCCCCCTCAGCTGCGCAATCCGCCACTCCGCGGGCCTGGTTCGGCCGGACGCGAACGTTGCCCGCAGGCCACCGACCACCTCTGCCACGTCCCGGCGCATCGGCACGGGTTGAATGTCCTGGTCGAGTCCCATCACTGCCACCTCGGCTCGTCCGTGGGATCAGACCCCACGATACGACCGCGGCAGCGCCGGCAGAAGGACCGTTCGCTAGGGAATCAATCCCTGCCTGCTGTCCTCGACGCCGGACAGCACCAGCAGCAGCATCGTGGTCAGCGCCTCATCGGTGAGCCCGGCCGCCGGGAACGTGTAGCGCAGGATGACGTCCGCGAACCGGCCGCGCGTGATCACCGAGACCAGCCCGAACTGCAGTGCCGCGTTCTTCTCCGCGACCTTGCGGTGCAGGGTGGTGCTCGTCGGCCGATCCCAGGCGAGCACCGCCGTCAACGCCAGCACATCCAGACCCGGCGCCAGGGTCACCGCCCGCAGCGAGCACAGCGCCCCGCCGTACTCGAATCCCAGTGAACCGTCCGCGGTTTCGGTGACGGCGACGAAGTGCGCGAGGGCGTCCCGGGACCGACCCTGCAGGGCATCGGCTGCGTCGGCGGTCACTGCTCCGTCACCCCGCCGAATCTCCGGTCCCTGGACGCGTATTCGACGCACGCCGCCCACAGGTCGCGGCGGTCGAAGTCGGGGAACAGCTTCTCCTGGAACACCATCTCCGCGTAGGCGGACTGCCAGATCAGGAAGTTCGAGGTGCGCAGTTCGCCGGAGGGGCGCAGAAACAGGTCAACGTCGGGCATGTCCGGCTCGTCGAGGTATCGCGCGACCGTCGCCTCGGTGATCTTCTCCGGGTTGATCTCGCCGGACGCGACGCGGCGCGCGATTTCCCGTGCCGCGTCGGCAATCTCGGCGCGTCCACCGTAGTTAACGCACATCGTCAGGGTCATGACGTCGTTGTCCTTCGTCAGCTCCTCGGCGATCTCGAGTTCCTTGATCACCGACGCCCACAGCCGCGGCCTGCGGCCCGCCCAGCGGACCCGCACCCCCATCTCGTGCATCTCGTCGCGCCGCCGCCGGATCACGTCCCGGTTGAAGCCCATCAGGAACTTGACCTCGTCGGGGCTGCGCTTCCAGTTCTCGGTGGAGAACGCGTACGCCGAGAGCCACTTCACGCCGATCTCGATGCAGCCCTCGACCGTGTCCATCAGGACGGCCTCGCCGCGTTCGTGTCCTGCGGTGCGCGGCAGGCCACGGTCCTGCGCCCAGCGGCCGTTGCCGTCCATCACCAGCGCGACGTGCCGGGGAACCAGTTCCGGCTGGATGATCGGGGCCCGAGCACCGGACGAGTGCGGGCGTGGCGGCCGGATCTCCCGGTCAGGCGAGGCTTGCGGTGCGCGTCGTCGGATCACGTCCCTCATCCTGCCCGACGACCCCCGGCCGGTCGGGGTCCGGGGCGGCGGCGTGCGGCCGGGACCGCTCGATCAGCGGCAGCGTCCGCAGTTGCCGTTCCAGATGCCACTGCAGGTGCGCGGCGACCAGCCCGGACGCCTGCGCCCGGATCGCGGCGGGCGCGGCCTCGGTGTGCACCCATTCGCCGCGGTCGAGGGCGACCATCAGGTCGAGGACCCCGGGCGAGGGGGTTGCCGCGCCGGGTGGGCGGCAGTGCACGCACACCGCGCCACCTGCGGCGACGTGGAAGGCGCGGTGCGGGCCGGGGGCGGCGCACCGGGCACACTCGTCGAGGGCGGGGGCCCAGCCGGCGAATCCCATCGCGCGCAGCAGGAACGCGTCGAGGACCAGTTCCGGCGGCCGGATCTGGTCGCTGACCGCCCGCAGTGCACCGACGGTCAGCCGGTGCAGCCGCGGCGCGGGCGCCCGCTCCTCCCCGGACAGCCGTTCGGCCGTCTCCAGGATCGCGCATGCGGTGGTGTAGCGGCCGTAGTCGTCGACGATGTCGGTGGCGAACGCGTCGAGGGTCTGCACCTGGGTGACCACGTCGAGGGAGCGGCCGGGATACAGCTGGACGTCGACGTGCGCGAACGGTTCGAGGCGGGCCCCGAACTTCGACTTCGTGCGCCGCACTCCCTTGGCCACCGCCCGCACCAGGCCGTGCTGCCGGGTGAGCAGGGTGACGATGCGGTCCGCCTCGCCCAGCTTGTGCTGGCGCAGCACCACCGCATGATCCCGGTACAACCTCACCGGGTGATTCTCCCACGCGCCGCGGACATCGCCGGACAGGCGGCCGCGCCGCTGCTACCGTTCGTTCGAACGAACAGGGGGCGGGAGATGAGCGTGGACACCGGTCACGGGCAGGTGCGGATCGAGACGACGAGGACCGACCACGGATGGCCGTCGCTGACGGAGTGCGCCCGGTCCATCGCCGACGGGGAGGCCACCTCGGTGGCGATGGTCACCCGCAGCCTGGACGCGATCGCGGCGAGTCAACCCACGCTGAACGCGTTCGCGGTGGTCCGCCGCGCCGCCGCGCTCGCCGAGGCCGCCGACGCGGACCGTCGCCGCGCCGCGGGCGAGCGGCTGCCGCTGCTCGGGGTGCCGATCGCCGTCAAGGACGACGTCGACGTCGCCGGGGAACCGACCGCATTCGGCGCACCGGGCCGCTTCCCCGCCAAGGCCGCGGACTCGGAGGCGGTGCGTCGCCTCCGCGCGGCGGGCGCGGTGATCGTCGGCAAGACCACCAGCCCGGAGTTCGGGCAGTGGCCGCTGACCGGTGGCCACTTCGGGCACACCCGCAACCCGTGGTCGCGCGAGCGCACCCCGGGTGGCTCGTCGGGCGGCAGCGCCGCCGCGGTCGCGGCCGGGCTGGTGCCCGCCGCGCTCGGGTCGGACGGCGCCGGCTCGATCCGCATCCCCGCCGCCTGGACCAATCTGGTCGGCATCAAGCCGCAGCGCGGACGGATCTCCACCTGGCCGGACCCGGAGGCGTTCCATGGCATCACGGTGATCGGTCCGCTCGCCCGCACGGTCGCCGACGCCGCGCTGCTGCTCGACCTCGTCGCGGGGCCGCACGACGGCGATCGGCACACCCCGCGACCGGTCCCCCTCCGCGATGCGGTCGACCGGGCCCCGGGTCCGCTGCGGATCGCGCTGTCGCTGCGCCGCCCGTTCACCGCGACCCCGACGGCGCTGCACCCGGAGATCCGGGACGGCGTCGGCGCGATCGCGCACACCCTGCGCGGGCTCGGTCACGAGGTCACACTCGCCGACCCGGCCTACGGAATCCTGCTCGGCGCCAACTTCCTGCCCCGGTCGATGGCCGGCCTGGAGGACTGGCGGCGGCGGGTGCCGGACCCGTCGCTGCTCGATCCGCGCACCCTGTCGAATGCCCGCACCGGGCGCCTCCTCGGTGGGGGGGGGGTGGGTGCCGGCCGCGTCTCCTAAAACTGCTTCTTACACGAGATCGGGGGGAATTTCCGCAAAGGCGCTATCCCCCCTACGCCGAACAACCCAAACACAC
>NZ_JBHXNU010000011.1:0-54430 GCF_042719255.1 Rhodococcus sp. NPDC058532 | reverse complement strand
GGGGAGGGTTGGCGGCGGGGGGTGCCCACCCCTTTCCTCCCCGACCCACCCCCCGTGCAAACCCCCCCACCCGGCCCCCTCTGTGGGGGGCCCGCCCTCCCCCCCCCCCGCGCCTCCGAACCGTACTTCCGACGCCGGATCGGGCGAATCTTCACCGAATTCGACGTCATCCTCGCGCCGACCACCGCGACCGCACCGCCGCCGGTGGGCGCGATCGACACCGCCGGACACGTCGCGACGGACCGGATCATCACCGCCGCCTGCCCGTACGCGTGGCCGTGGAACGTGCTCGGCTGGCCGTCGGTGAATGTCCCCGCCGGGTTCACCGACGCCGGCCTGCCCCGCGGAGCCCAGTTGATGGGTCCGGAGTCCAGTGAACCCCTGCTGGTGTCGCTGGCCGCGCAGCTCGAACACGAACTGCACTGGGACCGGGCGGTTCCCGCACGGTGGTGGTGACGTGACCGCGGGCACGGCCCGGGAACGGATCCTGCGGGCGGTGCTGCAGGTGATCGGTACGGACGGTGTGGCCGCGGTGACCAACCGGCGGGTCGCCGCCGACGCCCGTGTCTCGCTCGGGTCGATCACCTACCACTTCCCCACCCGCACCGACATGCTGCGGGACGCGCTGCTCGGGTTCGTCACCGCGGAGACCACCCGGCTCACCGACCTCGCCGAGAGCTACCGGGACCGCGGCCTGTCCGTCGCGGACGCGGCGGCGTTGACTGAACGGGTGGTCGGCGACCTCGGGTGGTCCGCCGAACGCCTCGCCCCGTTCGAGCTGTACATCCAGGCGGGCCGCGACCCGGCGCTGCGGCAGGCCGCCGACGACTGCTTCGCCGCCTACGACCACCTCACGGTGACCATCCTGGACGCGCTGGGTGTGCCGGACGCATCCACCGTCGCACCGACGCTGGTCGCGACGGTCGCCGGCCTGCAATTGCGCCGCGTCGCCACCGGTGTGCCGCAGGACATCTCGGCGGCGATCCTGCGGCTGCTCGTCCCCGCCCCCTGACGGCGGCGGGCCCGTCACCCCGGCGAAATGCGCGCGCCGACGGTGTGGATCACCTGCACCGCCGGGTCGAACGGGACAATGGAATCGACGGTCGCCTGCAGCTCGTCGATCGGTGGCAGCTCGGCGGGACCCAGGACCGACACGATCGCGGTATCCCCCTGCCAGCTGACGTCGGTCACCCGGGCGCCGGGCACGTCCTGCAGCCACCGCTCGCCTGCTTCCCCAATCTGCTGAGCCCACAACGTGGACAGCGTATTCACGACCATCGGCACGGCAACGACGAACACCCCGATCGCGAGTGCGAGGTAGGTGCCACCGCGCCGTCTCGCGGCGGCACCGTCCTCGGCGCCGTAACCGGCGAAAACGAGGACTGCGGTCGCGGTGACAATCAGGGCCAGCACGTTCGACAGGAAGAGAACAAGGGCTCCCAGTGCCAGGGACGGGGCCCCGGACCCGAGACACACCCCCACCACGCCGAGCGGCGGGACGAGGGAGATCGCGATGGCCACCCCGGGCAGGACGTCACCAACGTCGCGGCGGGTCACCGCGATCGCACCGACCAGGCCGGTCGCCAGCGCCGCGACCAGATCGGCCAGCTTCGGCGAGGTCCGGCCGGTGACCTGTGAATTCGCAAGAACGTCGGTGGGATTGGGAAGCAGCTGCGCGAATACCGCACCCACCGCGACGACCAGCACCACCCCGAGCGCGACCACGATCAAGCTATGCCGGATCAGCGATCCCCGACCGGTGGCGATACCCAATCCGACGCCAAGGATCGGCGTCGATAACGGCGCGACGATCATCGCACCGATCACCGTTGCGGTGGAGTCACCCACGACACCGGCGACCGCGATCAGCCCGGCCAACGTCAGCATCGTCCAGAACGCCGACGCCTTGGCCCGGCGATCGCCCTGGGTCAGGTCGAGCCGCTCGTCCAGTTCGGACCGCGTCCGACGCTGACTGTCGGGTACGAGATTCATCGATCCACCCTCACTCCCGCACCCGACCAGCCACACTCCCCTTCCGTCAGTCCGTGACTGATCGCGAAGTCCGGTTCGCCCGGATCCAGCACCGCCGCAAGACGTTCCAGCACCGATGCGTCACCACTCAATTCGATGCCTGCGTCGGCCAGCCCCTGCGCGGACAGGCCGCCAAGCGCGAGCGCGGGGAGGCTCCGCCTGGTCGCGGTCACGGTCGCGTCCGCCTCACCCTTCTGGGGACGGCCACTGTAGGTGAGCACCCCGTTCGCGATCCGCAGCCGGTACCGCTCATCGTCGTCGGTGAGGACGACGTCGAGGGTGAACCTCTCGTCCCACGCCTTCGGACCGTCCACCTGGATCGCGATGGCATCAAAGAGCATCTGCGGGGTGAGCGCGGAGATGACATCCGCCGACGCGGCCACGGCCGGGGTGCCGAACTGACCCTCGGATGCCCGCTTCGATGTGGTGTCCATGGCACGAGCATCGCCCGCCGCGGCGGGTGACCGCCTCACCCGGTGCGGGTGAAGCGGCCGCGGCTACCACACGGTCAGAACCCCAACCGGCCCAACTGCTTCGGGTCCCGCTGCCAGTCCTTCGCGACCTTGACGTGCAGTTCGAGGTAGATCTTGGTGCCGAGCAGCTTCTCGATCTGCTTGCGCGCCTTGGTGCCGACCTCGCGCAGCCGGGCACCGCCCTTGCCGATGACGATGCCCTTCTGGCTGGGCCGCTCCACGTACAGCAGCGCGTGCACGTCGAGCAGCTCACCCTGCTTCTCGGTGCGGCCCTCCCGCTCGAGGATCTCCTCGATGACGACGGCCAGCGAGTGCGGCAGCTCGTCGCCGAGGCCCTCGAGCGCCGCCTCCCGGATCAGCTCGGCCATCAGGGTTTCCTCGGGCTCGTCGGTGAGTTCGCCGTCCGGGTAGAACGCAGGCCCCTCCTCCATGTGCGAGGCGAGGACGTCGACGAGCACCTCGACCTGCTCCCCCGACGACGCGGACACCGGCACCACGTCGGCGTCCGCGCCGAGCAGCTTCGAGACGGCGAGCAGCTGGGCCGCGAGCTGGTCCTTGCTCACCTTGTCGATCTTGGTGACGATGCCGAGCAGCTTCGTCCGCGGCGCGACCTGCCGCACCTGCTCGAGGATCCACCGGTCACCGGGGCCGATCTTCTCGTCCGCGGGAATGCACAGCCCGATCGCGTCGACCTCCGAGTAGGTGTCCCGGACGAGGTCGTTGAGCCGCTGCCCGAGCAGGGTGCGCGGCCGGTGCAGGCCGGGGGTGTCGACAAGGATCAGCTGGGTGTGCTCGCGGTGCACGATGCCGCGGATGGTGTGCCGCGTCGTCTGCGGCCGCGACGAGGTGATCGCGATCTTGCTGCCGACCAGCGCGTTGGTCAGCGTCGACTTGCCGGTGTTCGGTCGTCCGACGAAACAGACGAAGCCGGAACGGAATTCGGTGGTGGTCATGACTGCTCCTGGGTGTCGGTGTCGTCGTCGGGTTCGGGTGCGCGCCGGACCAGGACGGTGCTGATCCGGACCCGGCCGCGGACGTCGCTGCCGCCCTCCGCGCGCAGCACCAGCCGGGTCGCGGTGTCCGAGGCGTCACCGGTGGCGACCACGACCTCGGAGCCGGGCAGCGGCACCCGGCCCAGCTCATAGCCGACGAGGCCGCCGACGGTGTCGACCTCGTCGCTCTCGATCTCCACGTCGAACAGGTCCCCGAGGTCCTCGAGCGGGAGCCGCGCGGACACCCGGTAGCGGCCGTCCGCCAGGTCCTCGACGGGCGGAATCTCGTCGGTGTCGTACTCGTCGGCGATCTCCCCGACGATCTCCTCGATGATGTCCTCAATGGTGACCAGCCCGGCGATGCCGCCGTACTCGTCGACGAGCAGCGCCATGTGGTTGCGGCCCTGCTGCATCTCGGCGAGCAGCCCGTCGAGCGGTTTCGAGTCGGGCACGAACACCGCCGGACGCATCACCTCGGCGACGGTGACGCCGCGGCCGCCGTCGACATCGTGGTACGTCTTCTCCACCAGGTCCTTCAGGTACACCACGCCGAGCACGTCGTCGACGTTCTCCCCGATCACCGGGATCCGCGAGTGCCCGCTGCGCACCGCGAGGGAGGTGGCCTGGCCCGCCGACTTGTCGGCCTCGATCCACACCATCTCCGGGCGCGGCACCATCACCTCCCGGGCGGGGGTGTCGCCGAGTTCGAAGACCGACTGGATCATCCGACGCTCCTCGTCGGCGACGACGCCCCGCTCCTGCGCCAGGTCGACCAGCTCCCGCAGTTCGATCTCCGACGCGAATGGGCCGTTGCGGAACCCCTTGCCCGGCGTCAGCGCGTTGCCGATCAGGATCAGCAGCCTGCTGACCGGGCCGAGCAGCACACCGAGGCCCTGCAACGGCAGCGCGGCGGCAAGCGCGATCGAGTAGGCGTGCTGCCTGCCGACGGTGCGCGGCCCGACCCCGATCGCGACGTAGTTGACCAGCACCATCACCACGGCGGCCACCGCCAACGCCCAGCCGCGCGAGAGCAGCTCCAGCAGCCCGGCGACCAGCAGCACCGTCGCGCAGATTTCGGCGGCGATCCGCAACAGCACGGACAGGTTCACGTATCGGGGCCGGTCCGCGACCACCGCGAGCAGCCGCTGCGCGCCGGGACGATCGTCCTTCGCCATCTCCTCGACGCGGGCGGGCGAGACGGTGTTCAGCGCCGAATCAAGGGCGGCGAACACCCCACCGAGCAGGACAAGGAGGACAGCGAACAGGATCAGCAGGACGGCGCCGGTCACCGGCGCTCACTCGGGGTCACTGCTCGGGCCCGACGAACCCGGTCTTGCCGAGCAGGCGGCTGTCCCGGTCGGCGAGTTCCGCCTCCCGCTGCCGCCGGGCCACGTCCTCGTACCACTCGGCGAGCAGGCTGTTCTGCAGCGCGAACATCTCCTTCTCCTCCTCCGGCTCGGCGTGGTCGTAGCCGAGCAGGTGCAGGACCCCGTGCACGGTGAGCAGCGCCAGCTCGTGCGCGGTCGAGTGGCCCGCCTTCGCGGCCTGGTCGGCGGCGAACGCCGGACACAGCACGATGTCGCCGAGCATCGCCGGACCCGGCTCCGGCGCGTCCGGCCGTCCGCCGGGCTCGAGCTCGTCCATCGGGAACGACATCACATCGGTCGGACCGGGCAGGTCCATCCAGCGCATGTGCAGGTCCGCCATCGTGTCCAGGTCGACGAGCACCATCGACAGCTCCGCCGCCGGATGCACGTCCATGCGGGAGATCGCGAACCGGGCGACGTCGACCAGTTCCGCCTCGGACACGTCCATTCCGGACTCGTTGGATACCTCGATGCTCATCTGTGTTGCTCTCCTCGTGCCGCGGTGGCGGCTGTGCGGGGACTCAATTCCGGTTCCGGGGGTTCGGTTCGGGTGTCGGTGCGGGTCACCGCGACGCGGCTCGCCGCGCTGCCCGGTTGCCGGGCCTGCCGTTGTCGTCGGAGCGTTCCGCGTCGTACCGTTCGTATGCGTCGACGATGTCGGAGACGAGCCGGTGCCGGACGACGTCGGCGCTGGTCAGTTCCGCGAAGTGGATGTCGTCGATGTCGGTGAGGATGTCGGCGGCCGCCCGCAGCCCGGACCGCTGCCCGCCGGGCAGGTCGACCTGGGTGACGTCGCCGGTGACCACGATCTTCGAGCCGAACCCGAGCCGGGTGAGGAACATCTTCATCTGCTCGGCGGTGGTGTTCTGCGCCTCGTCGAGAATGATGAATGCATCATTCAACGTTCGGCCCCGCATGTACGCCAGCGGCGCCACCTCGATGACCCCGGCCTGCATCAGCTTCGGGATGGCCTCGGGGTCCATCATGTCGTGCAGCGCGTCGTGCAGCGGCCGCAGGTACGGGTCGATCTTCTCGTGCAGGGTGCCGGGCAGGAACCCGAGCCGCTCCCCCGCCTCGACGGCGGGCCGGGTCAGGATGATCCGGCTGACGTTCTTGGACTGCAACGCCTGCACAGCCTTCGCCATCGCCAGGTAGGTCTTGCCGGTGCCCGCGGGCCCGATGCCGAACACGATGGTGTTGGCGTCGATCGCGTCGACGTACCGCTTCTGGTTGACGGTCTTGGGCCGGATGGTCTTGCCGCGCCGGGACAGGATGTCGAGGCTGAGCACCTCGGCGGGCGACTCCCCAACGCCGTCGGTCATCATCGCGACGCTGCGCCGGACCGCGTCCGGGTTCAGCGTCCCGCCGCGGCCGACGACGGCGACGAGCTCGGTGATCACCCGTTCGGCGAGCGCGACGTCCGGGACCCGCCCGCTGAGGGTGACGCTGTTGCCGCGGACGTGGATGTCGGCGGCGAGGGCCCGTTCGAGCGCCTTGAGGTTCTCGTCGGTGGATCCGAGCAGGGGCAGCACCGCGTCGGGCGGGATCTCCATGCTCGAGCGGACGGAACGCTGCGCGGGGCGCTGCCGACCGTCGACCGCCCGCGTGGACCCATCAGACCTGGATACGGCGGACGACATGGTCTCACCCATTTCGCTGTCTGCACTCACGTGGTTGCTATGGCCTGCTTCCCTGGTCCGGCGGCGGTGACGTTCGCAGTCTATCGCGCCCGCACGGGTCGCCCCACCGAGTAACCGGCGGTCAGCGCCCGGATGCGGCGCTGCTCTCGCGCAGCCATCGCGTCGCCTCGTCGGCGATCGCCGCCGCCCGCTCCGGCGCGAGGCCGAGCAGGACGAGGGACGCGACCGCGAACGACTCGCCGCTGTCGGTGACCGCGCCGCGGTTCGCCTCCTCGAACATCGCGAGCGCGATCGCCTCGGACAGCGCGACGAGGACCGGTGCGGGCAGATAGCGGGAGAAGACCCCGTCGGCCTGGCCGCGCTCGATGATCGCGAGGCTCGGCGCGCGGGCGGGCACGAGCAGATCCCGGATGCGTTCCTCGCCGAGTTCCCTGCGCGCGAAGGTGAGCAACACCCGAAACCGGTCGCCGACCGGCCAGCTCAGCAGGGCAAGCAGCGCGGTCGTGAGGTCCGGCCGGTCGGGCAGGTCGGGCAGCCCGTCCAGCAGCGAGACCAGCGCCGCGGACGCCTCGTCGGCGATGCCCTGGACCAGCGCCTCCCGGTTGGGGAAGTGCCCGTAGACGGTGCGGCGGACCACCCCGGCCGCCCTGGCGACGTCGTCCATGCTGGCGTCGGGGTTGGCGGCGAACTCGGCGATCGCGGCCTCGATGATGCGGGATCTGTTCGCCCTGACCCGGCCGCGCCGCCGCCCGGTGCCCTCGCCGTCCACGCCGTCGTCCACCTCAGCAGTGTTCCACGACCGCGCCGCGTGATCCCCGACACACACATGTTGCACATCGGTGTGCAATGTTCTTGACTTGCACAACAGTGTGCAAATGAGGTCGTGCCTCGTGAACGGAGCCCGAAAATGACGCTTGTCGCCACCCGCCCGGTGACCGACGACCAGACCCCCTACCCGCGGCGGTGGGCGGCGCTCGGCGTGCTGTGCCTGTCGCTGCTGATCGTGGTGATGGCGAACACCGCGCTGATCGTCGCGGCCCCCGACATGACCCGCGACCTCGCCCTGACCAGCTCGCAGCTGCAGTGGGTGATCGACGGCTACACGGTCCCGTACGCGGCGCTGATGCTGCTGTGCGGGGTGATCGGGGACCGCTACGGTCGCCGCGCGGCGCTGCTGACCGGCCTGCTGGTGTTCGCCGGGGGTGCGGTGTTCGGCAGCCTCGCCGACACCACCGGTGCCGTGATCGCCGCCCGCATCGTGATGGGTGTCGGCGCGGCGATCATCATGCCCGCGACGCTGTCGCTGCTCGTCGCGACCTTTCCGCGCGCCGAACGATCCCGCGCGATCGCGGCGTGGGCGGCGACCGCGGGCCTTGCCATCGCGCTCGGCCCGCTGCTGGCCGGCTGGATCCTCGAATCCTCCTCGTGGAACGCCACGTTCCTGATCAACGTGCCGATCGCGGTGGTCGCCGCGGTGGCCGCGCTGATCCTGGTTCCGCCGTCGAAGGCCGCGCGGGCGGGCCGGATCGACTGGATCGGCGGGCTGCTGTCGGTGGTCGCGATCGGGGCGTTGGTGTACGCGATCATCAACGGCTTCCACTTCGGGTGGACCGCCGGGCCGGTGGCGGCCGGCGTCGGCGCGGCAGCGGGCCTCGCCGCGTTCGTCGCCTGGGAGCTGCGGCATCCGCATCCGCTGCTCGACGTGCGCAGGCTCGGCGACCGCGCGATCGGCGGCGCCACCCTCGCGGTGCTGCTGCTGTTCCTCGCGGCGTTCGGCGCGATCTACTTCCTCGCCCAGCAGTTCCAGTTCGTGCTCGGCTACGGCCCCCTCGAGACCGGGGTCCGGCTGCTGCCGCTGGCGGCCGCGGTGTCGGTCGGCGCGCTGGCCTCGGGTCGCGCCGCGCCGCGCCTCGGCACCCGGTGGGTGATCGCCGGCGGCATGGCGATCGCCGCGGCGGGCGTGCTGCTGCTGGTCCGGGCCGACGCCGGATCCGGCTACCTCGATTTCGCGGTGCCGCTGGTGCTGCTCGGGCTGGGCATCGGCCTCGCCGAGCCGCCTGCCACCGACGCGATCATGGACCGCTTCCCGGACGATGATCTCGGCGCCGCGGGCGGATTGAACGACACCGCCATCGAACTCGGCGGCTCGCTCGGCATCGCGATCCTCGGCTCGGTCCTCGCCGCGGGCTACAAGGACGCGATCGCCGGGTTCATCGATTCCGCACCGCTGCCGACACTGACCGGGGACCTGGCCGCGCAGGCCGACTACGCGATGGAGGTGTCCCGCGAATCCGTCGGCGGCGCAACACTGGTCGCCGAGGAACTCGCCGCCAACCCGATCGCGGCGTCGTTCGCGCAGCCGCTGCGGGACGCGGCGGGCGTCGCGTTCGCCGACGCCATCGGCGGGGCCAGCCTGGTCGGCGGGCTGGCGCTGGCGGTCGGGGCACTGATCGTCGCGGTTATCCTGCCGGGCCGGGCGCGGCGCTGAGGGATTCGCTCCGCCGCCGCCGTCCGCTACCGCGTCAGAGGGTGCGGCAGCCGGACCGGCTCGGCGGGGATCCGTTCCAGCACGCCGCCCGCGAAGACGTCGTACAGCGGGAGCTGCTCGCTGTGCACGTACCCAATGTGGCAGTCGCACACCGCCAGCGGGCAGGGCCGGGGTCGCAGCGCTGCGCGGTAGGACCCGTCGTACAGATTTCCGAGCACCTCGGCGACGAAGTGGCAGCGTCGAACGGTGCCGTCACCGTCGACGGAGACCACCGTCTCCCCGGTCCTGCATGCCCGGCCCCTGGTCCGGTGCGAATGCCTGCTGTACTCGAAGAGCGGGTCGAGCGCGGCCCAGTCGGCCGCGTCCGCATCGGTGTACTCGTGCCCGTCCGCGGCGTTGACCCACAGGTACACCGGGTCCGGGAGCTCCGTGCGCAGTCGGCGGGCGGCGTCCAGGTGCTCCGGCAGTCCGACCACGCCCACACTGAACCGCACCCCGAGCGCGGTCAGTTCGCGTGTCTTGGTGAGGAACCGGTCGTGCGGCGTCTGCCCGGGGTGGTACGTGCACCACAGCGCTAGTGCGGACAGATCGGCGTCCGCGAGCCATCCGGTGCGGCAGCTCAGGTTGGTCTGGATCGCCACCCGACGCACCTGCGGCAGCCGGGACAGCGTCACCAGCGCCTGCCGGTACCAGGACCGGACCAGCCCCTCACCCCAGGGCGTGAACAGGATCGACAGGTCCTCGTCCTGCTCAGATACCCACCCGCAGAATCGGTCCAGCGCGGCGCGGTCGGCGCGCAACTGGGCGGGCGTGTCCCGGCGCTTCGCGAACGGGCAGTACGGGCAGTCGTAGTCACACGACGCGAGCGGCCCACGGTACAAGAGCGTCAGCATCGTCAGCGACCCTCGTACGCGGCCATCGCCGCCCGGACCCGCGGGGAGAACAATTCGGGCCCGAGGGCGTCCGAGTACGCCAGGCCCTCCTCGGTCAGGCGGAGCCGGTCGCCGTCGTCGAGAAGCCAACCGCGACCCGCCCAGCGGCCGAGTTCGTCACCGAAGTGCTCGGCCGGGGCTGCGCCGAAGCGGGACCGGTAGTCCGCCACCGGCATTCCCGCCGCCTGCAGCACGGACTGCAGCAGGTGCCTGCGCCGCGCCTCGTCACCGGTCATCTGGTGGCCGACGACGGCACGACGGAAGTCTCCGGCCGGGGTCGCCACGTAGTCGTCGATGATGGCCCGCACCTCGTGTGCGCCGACCGCATAGTCGAACGAGTAGTGCAAATCCCTGGTGTATGACCGGGCGCCGCACCCGAGTCCGATCATGCCGTCGGTCTGGCAGGCGTGGTCGTTCGGACCGGCATCGGGGGCGTCGGCGCGCCGGAACATCCGCATCGACTCCTGCACATACCCCGCGGCCAGCAGATGATCGCGGCCCCGGCGGTACAGATCCATGCGGTGCGCGTCCCACTCCGGATCGGGACCGACGCGACGCCGGGCCAGCCCGGTCAATGGCCGCACGTACAGCGGGTACAGGTACAGCTCCTCGGGTCGCCAGGCCAGCGCGGCGTCGAGGGACGCGGCCCACGACTCCGGTGTCTGCCCGTCGATCCCGTAGATCAGGTCGATATTGAGGACGGGGATGGCAACGTCCCGGACCCGTTGCAATGCGGCCTCGACGTCGGCGCGGCGCTGCGGCCGGACGGCGGCGCGGGCCTCGATGTCGTCGAAGCTCTGCACGCCGAGGCTGAGCCGGGTGGCGCCGCGGTCCGCGAGGACCGCGAGCCGGTCGGCGGTGGCGGTTGCCGGCGACGCCTCCACCGACAGGGGCACCGCCCGCAGGTCGGCACCCATTCCCTCCGCGATGTCGCACAGCCGGCCCAGCTCCGCCGCGGTCAGGTACGTGGGGGTCCCGCCGCCGAACGCCGCCGTCGCGAACCGGGCCGACGACGCTAGCGACTCGCGCACCGCCGCGGACTGCCGTTCGAGGGCGTCGAGGTAGCGGGTGGTCAGCTCGTCCGGGGCGCCGACCCGGGTGAAGAGATTGCAGAACCCGCACCGCACCTCGCAGAACGGGATGTGCAGATACAGCGACAGCGCGTCCTGCGGTTCGTCCGCCCACAACTCGGTCAGCGCCGGGCGCGGGTCAAGCGGACGGTAGGCAGTCTTGTGCGGGTAGGCGTACACGTAATTCTGGTATGGCGCAACGTATTCCACTGCAACGGCGGTCATCGGGGTCCCTCCAGGAAGAAATGGGCGTACGGCACCGTCCACACCGCGGGGTGGCCGAGCCGGTGACCGGTGTAGCCGTCCTCGCCGTACGTCGTGCCGTGATCCGAGCACACGATCGCGAAGCACCGGCGCCGGCTCGACACCACGTCGAACAGCCGGCCGATGTGCCGGTCCACGTACTCCAGCGCCGCCGCGTGCGTGGCCCGGGTGTCCCCGGCGGCCGCGGTGGCGCCGTCGGCATGGAACCAGTTCGGCTGGTGCAGCGCCGAGACGTTGACGAACAGGAACAGCCGTTGGCTGGCAGGCAGCCGGTCGACGATCCGGGCCGCGAGGTCCGTCTGAGCCTCGAACGACGTCGGCGAGGTCACCCCGAGGTCGGGCGACCAGTGCGCCTCGGCGAACAGGTCGGGCAGCACCGAGCCAAGCGCCCCCCGGCGGTTGAAGAAGCCGACACCACCGATGCATGCCGTGTGGTAGCCCACGGAGGCAAGGCCCGCAACGATATTCGCCTCCGGGAACACGAAGGTCCCGGCCGCGGTGGATTCACTGCCACCGAACTCGGCCGCGAACAGCCGCGGGTGCGGGCCCTGTCCCACCGGGGTCGGCAGGAACCCGGCGAACATCGCCTGGTGCGAGGCGTACGTGAAGCTGCCGGGGGCGTGCCGCTGTTCCCACCGACCGCCGGGCAGGTGCCGCGCCAGGTTCGGGATCCGCCCGGCCGCCGCGAGCTCGCACGCCACGTCGTAGCGCAGCGTGTCGAGGGTGACCATCAGAATGTCGTCGGAGCCGACGACCATGTTCATGTCGGGCTGTGTCGTCTCACGCTGTGTCGTCTCACGCTGTGTCATCTCACGCTGCGGCATCGTCGATCCATTCGTCGAGTGCGGCCACCTGCGCCGCGTAGGTGTCGAGTCCGTCGGCGCGACCTGGAAGCCCGGCCAGGCCGGGAAGCAGGTCGCCGAAGGCGTTCACCTCGCCAACCGCGGCGCCGCGCCAGCCCGCGGCGGGCAGCAGGTCCACACCGACGCACAGGGTGCGGGGGAAGCAGGCGGCCGCCGACTCCGCGACGGCCAGCGCCCGGTCCCAGCCGTAGCCCACGGACTCGAAACCGGACCGCGCACTCTCCAGGTCGCCGCGTCGCCCGCCCAGGTGCAGGTTGGTCATCGGGTGACCGCTGATGCGGAGTACCGCGTGGGTCGCCCGTCCGGCGACCACCACCACCCGCAGGTCGGCGACGCCACCGGCGGCCGACGGCTTCGGCAGCCACGCCTCGATGTGCAGTGTCTCCCCGGCCACCGCGTCGACGACGGCGCCGACCGCGTCGTCGCCCGTGTACCGACGCACGCGCAGCGAGTTGTGCACCCCGTCCGCGGCGATCTCCACGCTGCTGCGGGCCTGCACCCGGCCGCCGGAACCGATCTCCACCGCGACCACCCCGGCCGCGGACGAGCCGTGCGCCGGCTTGACGAAGAACCGCCGCAGCCCCGCCGCGACCGCCAGTTCCCGCACCTCAGACCAGTCTCGCGGCACCGGGGCGCCATCACCGGAGGTCGGCGACACCGGCACCGGCACACCGGCGTCCGCGAGGACGCCGTGGCAGCGCCGCTTGTCGAACAACACCGCCAGATCGTCCGGGTCGGTCAGCAGTCGCCCGCCCCGCAGCGTCCCGACGGCGGCCGTCAGCGCGGCGTACCACCGCGGGCCGCCCCCGATCCGGGTCGGGTCGCCGGGACCGCGGAGCAACGCGTCGACGTCGGGATTCTCGCCGGGCGAGTCGAGGCGCACCACCTCGTCGGGCTCGAATCGTGCGCCGCCCGTGGTGAGTACGTCGCGCCAGGGCACCACCCGGGGGGCGGGGAGACCGGAGCGATCCGCGGCGGCGAGGAACAGCGTGACGCGCCGGTTCTCCGGGTTGCCCACGACCGCGAGGCGGGGACGGGTCATTCGCCGACCGCGACCGACCGGTAGATGGTGCCGTCGTACTCATCCTCGTCGGCGTCGCCGCCGTCGAGGTTCAGGTCCGTGCCTGACGACGCGAAGACCGCCCGGATCCGGTCGCGCATGTCGTCGGTCAGATAGTTGTGGTGCAGGTCCAGGGATTCGAGATGGGTGAGGGACTGCCCGGCGAGCAGTGCCTCGGCGCCCTCGTCCTGGAGGATGCCCTTCGACAGGTCCAGGTGCCGCAGCCGCGGCACGATCGCCGCCGCCGCGACCGCGGCGGCGGTGTCGTTCTGATACTCGCAGTTCACCAGCGCGAGGCGCGTGAGGCCGGGAAGCCGATCGCCGGCGAGGATCGGGGCGAGATCGTCGACGGTCGAATCGGCCCCGTAGTTCTCGTCACCGAGCCACAGCTCCAGGTCGGTGAGTGCGGGCAGGTCCGACGCGGCCACCGCCCGGACCACGTCGCCGGGCAGTCCGCCCGATTCGATCGTCAGGCTGCGCAGGTGCTGGTGCCGCACCGGGCTCAGTTCCAGCTGATTGCCGCCCCGCACCCCCAGGTGCTCCAGCCGCGGGAAGGCCGTGAGGAGGGCGGTGACGTCGGACTGCACGATCCACGAGATCTCGCAGTCCTCGAAGGTCATGTCCCCCAGGAACAGTGCCCGCAACGCGGGGAGCTCGTCGGCCGCGGCGACGAGTGCCGCCACCACGCCCGCCGAACTGGTCTCGTACGGCTCGGACCAGCCCCCTACGACGATGGCCTGCACGGACGACGGGTCGACCGCGGTACGAAACGTCGCGAACGCCTCCGGCCACTCGAGCTCGGTGTCGTACGTGGGCACCGAGATTCGCCAGGCCACCGGACCGGATGGCGCGGGAACGGGTGTCCCGTCGATGGGAAACTCGACGACGGGACGGCCGTGGAACTGGTCCTGCAGCGTGCTGATCACCGTGCGCTCCTGGGTGCTCGTGGGGTCGGCGGCCAGTATGCCGGAGCGATCCGACACCGCCGCCGACACCGCACTCGGGCTCCCCGGTCAGGCCGCCATGTCGGGCGCGATCATCTCCATCTGCTCGAGGACGAGTTTGATCGCGGCGGGCTGCTGGTCCGGCGGGTAGCCGTGCCGGACCAGCAGCCGCTTGATCTGCGAGCGCAGCTTCGCCTTCACGTCGTCGCGTTGGGTCCAGTCGGTCCTGATGTCGCGGCGCATCACGGCGACCAGGTCACGGGCGATGTCGGCGAGCTTGCCCTCCCCCTGCTGCTCGACGGCGGACGGGTTCTGGCTGACCGCGTCGTAGAAGGCGAGTTCATCCACCCCGAGCGGCGGATCGAAACGCTTCCCGCGGTCGGCCTCCCTGGCAACCTCCTGCGCCATCTCCACCATCGCCGCGATCACCTCGGCGGAGGTGAGCTGACTGTTGGTGTACTTGCGCATCAGTTCCTGCAACCGGGCCGAGAAGGCCCGCTGGCGGACAATGTTGTGCCGAGCGGCCTTTCGCGACTCCTCGTTGATCAGCGTGCGCAGCGCCTCGATCGCGAGGTTGGGGTTGCGGGCCTGCTGGGTGCGGGTGATGAACTCGACGTTGATCTCCGACAGCGCTGGCTTCGGCATCCCCGCCGCGGCATAGATGTCGAGCACGTCACCGGATTCCACCGACGCTGCCATCAGCGTCCGCAGCGCCCGCTCGACGTCCTCGGGGATCACCTGGCCGCGCGCCGCCCGATCCTCGGCGTCGAACTTGGCCATGTAGACGCGGACCTCCTCGAAGAACTTCGCGTCGCCGACCTGCCCGCGCAGTTCCTCCCGGCTCCCGCAGATCGCCCACATCCGGGACAGCTGCGACGAGAACTTCCGGTACCGGGCGGCGAGCGTCTCCTGCCCCTCCCCGACCTGGTTCTCCGGGTTCCGGGGGTCCCGCAGGTGGTCGACGGCGCCGAGCGCCGCGCGAACGTACGACTGCGGGCCGGGTTCGCGGAGCTTCGCCTTCCAGTCGTACCCGTGCAGGATGTTCCCGAGCTTCGTGAGCAGGTTCTTCGCGGTGTCGATCGCCGCGTCGATGTCGCGGCCGAGCGGCCTGCTCTGCCGGTCGGATTCGGTGTACTCGGCCAGCGCCGCGGCGAGGTTGTCGGCGACCGGCGCGTACGCGACGAGCAGCCCGTCCTGCTTGCCGCGGAAGGTGCGGTTCACCCGCGCGAGCGCCTGCATCAGCAGTGCACCCTTGAGCGGCCGGTCCAGGTACATCGTGTGCAGCGGCGGCGCATCGAAGCCGGTGAGCATCATGTCCTTGACGATGACCAGTTCGAGTTCGTCGTCGATGTCCTTGAGCCGCTTCTTGATCACCGCGTTCGCCGAGTCGCGTCGCACGTGGTCGCTGATCGGCGGCTGATCGGCAGCGGTGCCGGAGTAGACGACCTTGATCCGGCCCTTGTCGAGGTCGTCGGAATGCCAGTCGGGGCGCAGCGCGACGATCCGTGAGTACAGGTTCGCGCAGATCTCCCTGGTGCCGCCGACGATCATCGCCTTGCCCGGCGCGGTGGGGTTCTCGGTCGACCCGACGAACTCGCTCATCGCCGCGCGTCGGGTCTCCCAGTGCGTCACCAGGTCCCGCGCCAGCTGGTCGAGGCGGGCTGGCGCCCCGTAGACGGCGTTGACGACCGCGACGCTGCGCTCGATCCGTTCCCGTTCGGTGTCGTCGAGGCCGACGGTCACCTCGTCGGCGGTCGCGTCGAGGTCCGACTCGCTGACCCCGTCGGCGAACGCGACCTTGACCAGCCGACTCTCGAAGTGGACGGGGACCGTTGCGCCGTCCTCGACGGCCCGGGTCAGGTCATAGACGTCGATGTAGTCACCGAACACGTCGCGGGTGTTGCGGTCCTCGAAGGAGACCGGGGTGCCGGTGAACGCGATCAGCGCGGCGTGCGGCAGGGCATCGCGCAGGTGTCGGGCGTAGCCGTCGAGGTTGTCGTAGTGGCTGCGGTGCGCCTCGTCGACCACGACGATGATGTTGCGCCGGCTCGACAGCAGTGGATGCGCGGCACCGGAGTCCCGCTCCTCCTTCGTCCTCCCGAACTTCTGCAGGGTGGTGAAGTAGATGCCGCCGGTGGTGCGGCCGGACAGTTCACCGCGCAGTTCCTCCCTGCGTCCGATCTGTCGCGGTTGCTCGGGAAGCAGCTGCGAGCGCGCGAACGTCTCGTACAGCTGGCCGTCGAGTTCGGTGCGGTCGGTGATCACCACGATCGTCGGGTTGGCCAGCTTGGGGTGCCGGATCACCTGGGCGGCATAGAGTTCCATCTCCATCGACTTGCCGGAGCCCTGGGTGTGCCAGACGACGCCCGCCTTCCCGTCGGATTCGACGGCATGCACCGTTGACGCGACGGCCTTGGTGACCGCGAAGTACTGGTGCGGCTTGGCGATCCGCTTGACCAGGCCGTGCTCGCCCTTGTCGAACGCGGTGAAGTTGCGCAGCAGCTGCAGGAATCGTTCCTGGTTGTAGAGGCCGAACATCGCAACCTCCATCGCCGAGGCGGCGGTGGCGGCGACGGGTGCACCGTCGTCGTCGACGTTCCACGGCGAGAAGTGGTTGTAGGCGGTGAACGGGGTGCCGTACCTGGCGGTGATCCCGTCGGACACCAGCGTGAAGACGGCGAACCGGAACGCGAGCGGGAACTCGGCGACGTAGGTGCACAGCTGGGCGTGCGCCTCCATCAGACCGGCGTGTTCGCTGCCCGCCCGTTTGAGTTCGATGATGCCGACCGGCATTCCGTTGAGGTACAGCACGACGTCGAACCTGCGGTGATGGTCTCCGCGGCGGACGGTGACCTGGCTGACCGCGAGCCAGTCGTTGTCGTCGGGATGGGTGGACACCAGCCGGATCGTCGGGGTGACCTCGGCGCCCGCGTCGTCGGTGTAGGTGACCTTGCGGAGGCCCTCGACGAGGTACCCGTGCACGGTGTGGTTCTCGGCGAGCGCGTCCATCGAGCCTGCGGTCGCGACGATCGCCGCCGCCTGATCGACGACATGGGCGGGCAGCTCGGGGTTGAGTTCGGCGATCGCCGCCCGCAGCCGCGGGGCGAGGAGCAGGTCGTCCCAACCGGCCCGCGCACCGGTGCCCGGCGCGATCTCCGCACCCGGCATCGGCTTCCAGCCCAGTTCGCCGAGCGTTTCGAGGGCGAGATGTTCCCATTCGGCCTCGGTCAGGCCCTGCTCCGCCATGCCTGCTCCCTCACTCATGCTGATCAATGTAGATGGGCGGTGCGGCGTTTACCTCCGCCGAGCGCACGATCGCAGCCCCGCTGGACGCCGACGCTACCTTCGGTCGATAACCCCCCTTATCACTGTCCCGCTTCCTGATTGCCTGTTTGGTCGCCACGATTGCGGCACACCACCAGCACACGTCAGGAGCAGCCGTGATGGATCACCTCGACGCACCGGATCCGGGCACCGGGGATTTCCCCGACCGGATCTCCCGCGCCGCATTGGCGGTGCGGATCGCGGCCGGAGTGGTCGGGTGCGTCGCGCTGGCCGGGCTCGCGTTCGCGATCGATCACGCGAATCGGCCGGACGGGCGCCCGTTCGAGTTGACCGGGCAGGTGGCGACGGGGCCGACCACGGCCGCCGACGACACCGTCGACGGCGACTGCTCCGGCGGGGTGGCACCAGGCGCCGAGGTTGTCGTGCGGGACGGGGCGGGCACGCAGCTCGCGACGGGCCGCGTCGACACCGACACCCCCGTCGACGGTGGGCACGCCTACGGCTTCTCGGTCGCGGGCGTCCCCCGCGGCCACGACAGCTATCGGGTGACGGTCGGCGACCTCGGGGCCGTCGTCGTCTCCGCACCGCAGGCCGAGGCAGGCCTGCTGTTCCTCGTCGCGACCTGATTCCGGTTCTTGCGACTTCTCCTTCACCGAAAGGCCACATCATGTCCGCACCCCAGGGGCCCGGCCCCGCCCCGCAGTACCCAACGCCCGGAGCACCGGCAGCGCCGCCGAAGAAGACCAGGAAGTGGCCGTGGATCGTCGGCGCAATCGCCGCGGTGCTCGTGATCGCCGGTGCCGCAGGCGGCGGTGACAAGGACGCGACGACCCCGGCACCTGCCGCGCCGACCGTGGCGTCCGGCGAGCCCGGCCCCGCCGCGGCGGCCCCCGAAGCCTCGGAGACCCCGGACGCCGGGATCGGTAGTCCGGTGCGGGACGGCAAGTTCGAGTTCACCGTGACGAACGTCGAGACCGGACTGTCCTCACTCGGGGACAACCCGTACCTGGAGAAGCAAGCCCAGGGACAGTTCGTGGTCGTCACGATGACGGTGCTGAACACCTCCGGAGAGCCGAAGGGTGTCAGCCCCGGCGACCAGAAGCTGTTCGACACGCAGGGCCGCGAGTTCAGCGCGGACACGTCGGCCGGACTGAACCTCGATACCGACGTCGCGTTCTGGGACGAGATCAATCCCGGCAATGCGGTGACGTTGAAGGTGGTCTACGACATGCCAGCCGACGCGGTTCCCGCGTCGATGGAGCTGCACGACTCGATGTTCTCCGGCGGGGTGGACGTGGCACTGCAGTAGTTGATCTCGCACGAGGCGGTGGGCATGAGGGGTGCCCACCGCCCCCTGCGTCGCCACTGTCAGCTTGCCGACGACCCGCTCGTCCGTGGAGTTCAGAAGGGCGGCGGTTCGTCCTCGACGGCGCACGTGCCCGACCCGTCGCCACTGGTTGCCTCGGCGCTGCCTGGATGACCGTCCACCGGCGGCGCTGCGGGGTGGCAGTCGAGGATGTACGCCAGGTCGGCTTCCACTCCCCTGCCGTGTGATTGATCGAAGAGCCGCGCGATGGTGTCCCGGTCGGTGAGCGTGACACCCAGGCGCTCCGCGATCTCGGCATCGGAGGCCGCACCGACCAGTGTGGTTTCCGGGCCCGCCCCGCTCGATGCCGAGTCACTCGAATCCGGCTCACCCGAATCCGACTCATCGAATGCCGGTTCGTTCCATCCTGGCTCGCCGCGGTCTGCGATACCGGCCTCGACCCCGTGGTCGGTGTCGTCGGTGCTGAACTCGCCTGCCGGTTCGGTGATGACGAGTTCCCTCGCCGGGGAGGTCCATTCGAGGCGACCGCTGCCGATCTGCCGCACGGTCCATCGCCCGATTGTCTTGAGGCGGTGGTGCCGCCGGCAGAGGCAGGCCAGGTTCTGTTCGACGGTCCAACCGCCGGATTCGGGGTTGGCGTGGTCGAACGGGATCGTGTGGTCGATGTCGCAGGCGGCGGCGCGAACGCCGCATCCCGGGAATCGGCAGCCGCCGTCCCTGGCGCGGACGATCTCCGCCAGCCGATGGGTCGGGCGGTAGGTCAACTGGTCGCGTCTGCGTTGGCTGTGTTCCCGGATCGCCGCCGGGGTGATCCCCGCGGCCGACAGTGCGCGGCCGACGCCGAGGATCGTTCCGTGCGGGAGGGTGCCGGATCGCCGCTTCGACAACCACGCCCCGTCGGAGCGGTCGTCTTCCGTCTCGTTGCCGGGCGCGCCGCCGTGCCCGGTGTGTCCGCACAGCGCGTCGAGCAGCGCCTCACGGTCCGCGTCGGTGAGGGTGAGTACCTTCCGCCAGGTGCCGTCCGCCGCGAGGTCCCTGGCGAGATCGGCGTCGATCCACCCGTGCCCGGCGAGGAAGCCGGGCAGGTCGTCGAGCCCGAGCAGCGTCGTCAGGTTCACCCCGACGTGAATGGTCGTGGGCGGCAGCGGCCGCATGGCCGCACCGTTTCGATCGTCGACGACCGTTTCCACCGCGCCGGCGCCGCGCGCACCGCCACTGCGCGCACCGCCCCCATCAGCGGCACCACGGTAGGCATCGCCACCGTCCGCGGCATCACCGTCCGCACAGGCGCCAACCCCCGCATCATCGGCCGCGGCACACACGCTGCTCTCGCCGTCCGCGCCGTCGTGATCGTTGCTGGCCACCCGCGCCGAGTCGCTGGCCGTGGCCGCCGCGGGCCCGTCCGGCCGGGGTCCGTCCGGACGGGGTCCGTCCTGCTTCGGCTGCGAGCTCCCAAGCTGCGCGCAGTCCGCGCGACCGCAGAGGCAGCGCAACCAACCGGATCCATCCGCCAACGCGACCAGCGCGTCGGCCCGGCGCTGCGCCAAGGTGCGCGGGTCTCCCGCGCACACGTCGAACGACATCTTCCGCAGCCGCATCGCCACCAGCTGGCCCGCCGGGCCGGGCAGGGTGCCCTCCACCGTGCAGGTTCCGTCGTCGTTCGCGTAGAAGCGCATGTCCCGGTCGGCCTCGCCCTGCTCGCGCCGCGCCTTCGTGCCTTCCGGATCGTGCCGGGCGATCAGGCGCCGGGCCGCACGGCGGATCATCGACGTGGTCGCCCCGTCGATCCCGTTCAGGAGGAGCTGCTCCACCAGCTCCACCTTGTCGGCGGACACATTGGCCATCGCATCCGAAATGGCCTGGGCCCGAGCCTGATCAATGCGGCCCGACGCGAACGCCTCCGACGTCGCGTGCAGTCGCCATCGCAGGTCAAGGCCCAACCCGATCCACCGCCGCGCCACCGGCTCGGTGACTGTCAGCATCACGCCGACCTCGACGTGCGCGAACTCGCCCTGGAACGCCTCGTTGCAGCCTCGACGGGCATCGTCCGCGCACCGCGCCAGGTACACCGACGCCACCGCGTCGACCTCGAGGAACTGTGCGCGGGCAATCCCTGCGTGCCGATCTCGCAGCACCGCAGTCCATTCGATGTCCGGGACACCCGAGAGGATGCCGGGAGCCTCCGTTTCAGTCGACGGATCCATCGACGTCACCCCCGCCTGCCCCGAACCCCCCGACTCGAACATGGGTTCTATCGTACGCGCGTTCGAAGGCAATGGCCAGGGTTCGGCGCTACCCGATCAGCTCGGTGATGGTCACCGTGCGATGCCGCCCGTCGACCAGGTACGCGACGATGTCGCCGCGCCGACGGCCGAGCAGCGCCGCACCCAACGGGGTATGCGGCGGGCACGGTTCGATCGTCTCGTCGTGGCTGTGGCGGGCGACGATCATCCGGCACGGTTCGTCGTCACCGAACCGCAGCGTGACGACAGACCCGCACCGGACGGCGAACTGCGGCAGGTAGGTCGGCATGGCCGTGTGGCGCAGCAAGTCCCGGAGTTCGTCGATGCGCGCAGCGTTGGTGTTGTACGCCGTGAGCGCCAGCCGGGATCCCTCACTCTCGGCGGGATCGAAGCCGCATCGTTCGTCCCGGACCCGCGCGGACAGCGCCGCACGCCGCGCGCGGCACTGCGCGCGCGGCACTGCGCCAGTTCGGCTTCCCACCGTTCGCGCTGCAGGTCAATCCGCCGGTTCACCTGGTGACGCGCACGCAACCCCGACGGGATGGAACCCACGTCGCGGATCCGTGCCGCGGCCGCCCGGCCGAGGCGACTCAGCATGCCGACCGCGCCTGCGGGCGCCCGGTCACGAGCAGTCCCCCGGCTCGCCGACCTTGACGACCGACAGCACCGCGTCGCCCTCGCCGATGAGGCTCCCGGCGGGCGGGGTCTGGCCGACGACCACCCAGTTGCGGTCGACGACCTGGTTGCGACCCTGCCCGGTCGCGTCCGCGCTGCGGGAGTAGAAGACGCCCGCCGCCTGGATCGTGTCCTGGGCGTCCTGCAGGTTCATGCACGCCACGTTCGGCATGGTCGCCGCCGCGGCCTGCGCCACCGGGGCAGGCTGGGCTGCCGCGGGCGCGGCGGGTGCTGCCGCAGGTTGGGCGGGCGTGGCCGCTGGCGGCGGCGTGGCGGCGGGGGTCGGCTGCGCGGTTGTGGTGTCCGTGTCGGATTCGGCGTCGAGGCCGTCACCGATGTCGCCGACGATCCCGATCAGCACGAACACCGCGGCAACGGCGATGGCGACGAGGACGCCGCGGCGCATCGGCTTCGTCGGCTGCGGCTCCGGCGGCGGGGCGAACGCCGCCGGGTCACCGGCGAGGAACGCCTCGTGACCGGCCTGCGCGCGGGCGGCGAGGCCAGCCTTCTCCGCCCTGACCCGGGCCAGATGGTCGCGGATCGGCCTTCCGACCGCGAGGTAGCCGAGGCCAGCGGCGAACAGCACCTGCACCAGTGCCTGCCCGACGTTGCCGTTGATCAACTCCACGAACGCCAGCCACAGGCAGATCGCGGCGAGCATCCCCGCGAAGACGCGGAGGTAGGGGGCGTAGCGGGTCATGGATGGCTCCTGTGATGAGGGGACGCGGCCGATGACCGCGGGTTCGGCGGGGAGGCGACAGTCATGCACTCCCCGCGTGTCGGCGCGAAATCCAGGAGGCGCACCAACAGCTTTGGGAGCGTGCCGTCCTCGAACGCCTCCGCCACCGTGCCGTCACAGAACCGCTCCTGCCGGAGCAGCAACGTGAGCAGCCCGACGGTCTGCGGCCAGGTCAGGGTGTCCGGGTCGAAGGTCGCCGGGGCGAGCGGCCGCTGCGCGTCCTCCCACTGCGGCCACGCGAACGGGACGACCAGGCCCAGGTCGTACGCCGCGCGCGCCACCTCCCCCGCCAACGAACCCCAGGATGAGTAGACGATCTCGAAAGAGTTGTCGCCAATACGCTTTGGCGGTACCCACTCCGCGAACGGACCGGCATGCGCCGTGACCCGCTCAGTGATCTCACGCAAGGTCGCCCAGTCGGACGGGGTCAGCGAGGCACGCTTCGCCTCCGCCAGCTCGACGAGTTCCCTCGTGACCTCGTCCGTCACAGGGCAGCCTCCACCTCACGCTCCGCGTCGCGGACGCGGAGTTCGCCCGACATGAGGCGTGGGAGGAGGGTGTCTCGGAGGGTGGTGAGGGTGCCGGACTCCGCCACCAGCTCACGGCGCATCGCGAACAGCGGCTGGATCTTTCGATCCAGCTCGACCGCCGCAGACTCCTGCGGAACCCGCAGCTCCAGCTTCTTCAGGTTTCCCATACTGATCTTCGCCTGCACCGCGCCAGTCACGAGTGGGACCACGTTCGATTGCTCCAGAGCCAGCAGCAGTATCTCCGAACTGATTCCCCTGCCAGTAAGCACGTGGGCATGGTTGTTGACCCACGCTGGACCCCAGACATACTGCGTCACAGGCGACCCGTCCTCATTGACGACCGATCCGTCTTCGCCGACAAGGACCAGGATCTCGTCGAAGATCGCGCGGTCGACCGTACCGAACCGACCTGTCGCGCCGTAGTACGGGATGTCGCCGTTCATCTCGTCCCGCTGCGAGGCCGACAGCGGGACTCGACGACGATTGTGGAATTCCGCGAGATCGGCGACCGCCGTGCGTACCCCGTCCCGTGCGGCGCTTTCGAACTCGAGTGCAGTGAGTTCACGAATCGCGCCAACCAGCTTCCGGTTCGCGGCGATCTTGCCGTCGAGGGCGCCGAGGACTTCGGCGATGGCGCGTTGCTCACCGATGGAAGGCACGGCAATATTCATCTTGTCGACGCGCGTGATGTAGATGTGCTTGATGGTCGAACCGTCGGAGTCATTCTCCATCAATCGCTGATAGTGAGGCGCCTGAAGAAGGTACGCAAGAAACTGCGACCCGATCCGATTGTTAGGTCGCATCGTCGCCACAGACTGATTGATGCAAACAGACTTGCGATCAACCACCGCGACCCGACCGATACTGCCATCCTTGGTGAGAAGCACATCGCCAATCCGGGGGCGACTCTTCTCGGTCAGCAAAGTCGAGTAGGCCTCAACCGATGTGTGCCGAGCAGTCGAGTAGTCGATAGCTCCGTCGTGAATGTCCTTTGCCGTGATCATGTACGGCCCCTCGACGGTGGTCGGCATCGGATTGGTAAACCCGTAGGTAATCCGCTCGACAAAGTTCCCGAGTGGCTCCACGGTCCACCCATCAGGCACTTCGCCCACCAAGTCCCGGGTCAAACTCATCGCACCCTCCCCAGCTGCTCCCGCACCGCTTCCTGCAGCCGACTGCTCTCGTCGAACTGCGCGTACAGCTCCCCAGTCAATCGCGCGATCTTCTCCTCGATCGGCTCGCCGTCGTCCTCGATGGGGGCCGCGCCGACGTAGCGGCCCGGCGTCAACGCGTAGTCGGCTTCCTTGATCTCGGACAGCTCAGCCGAGTAGCAGAAGCCGGGCTCGTCCTCATAGGTTGCGCCGCCAGCGGATTCGGTTCCGCGCCAGGCGTGCACGGTGCCGGCGATCTTCGCGATGTCGTCATCACTCAGCGCGCGTTCGGCGCGGTCCACCATGTAGCCGAGGTTTCTCGCGTCGATGAACAGCACCTGGCCCTGCCGGTCGATGCTGCCCTTCGGGCCGACTCCCTTGTCCTTCGCGAGGAACCACACGCACACCGGGATGCCGGTGGAGCGGAACAGCTGCGTCGGCAACGCGACCATGCAGGACACCAGGTCGGCCTCGACGAGTTGGGCGCGGATGTCGCCCTCCCCACCGGAATTCGAGGACATCGACCCGTTCGCCATCACAATGCCCGCGCTGCCGCGTTCGGCGAGCTTCGCGACGATGTGCTGGATCCACGCGTAGTTCGCGTTGCCCGCCGGGGGCACCCCGTAGCGCCAGCGCTTGTCGTCCTCGCGGCGGGTCCAGTCCTTGATGTTGAACGGCGGGTTCGCGAGTACATAGTCGGCGAGCAGGTCGGGATGCTTGTCCTGCGCGAAGGTGTCCTCCCAGCGGTCACCGAGGTTGCCGGTGACACCGTGGATCGCGAGGTTCATCTTCGCCATCTGCCAGGTGCGCTGATTCAGTTCCTGGCCGTACACGGCGGCGTCGGTGGCGTTGCCGCCGTGGTGTTCGATGAACTTCTCCGTCTGCACGAACATGCCGCCGGAACCACAGCACGGGTCGTACACACGGCCGCCGAACGGTTCGAGCACCTCCACCAGCACCCGGACCACACCGGCGGGGGTGTAGAACTCTCCGCCCCGCTTGCCCTCGGCGCGGGCGAACTTCTCCAGGAAGTACTCGTACACCTCGCCGAGCAGGTCCCGTGCCTTCGTCGCACCCTCACCGGTGAACCGGGTGTCGCCGAGCAGGTCGATCAGTTCCCCGAGGCGGCGCTGGTCGACGCTGTCGCCGTTGAAGATCGTCGGCAAGGTGCCGCGCAGGCTCTCGTTGGCGTCCATCAGCTGGCGCATCGCGGCGTCGATCAGTTCCCCGACCGTCCGGCCCGCGACGCCGGCGGCCGGGGCGGTGCCCTTCGCGTTGGCGGACAGGAACTCCCAGCGGGCCTCGCCTGGAACCCAGAACACGCCGCCCGCGCGGTACTCGTCCTCGTCGTCGATCAGCTGCGCGATCTGGTTCTCGTCCAGCCCGTCCGCGACGAGTTCGGCGTGGATCTGCTCGCGGCGCTCGGTGAACGCGTCCGAAATGTACTTGAGGAACACCAGGCCGAGGATCACGTCCTTGTACTGGGACGCGTCCATCGAGCCGCGCAGCTTGTCCGCGGCCTTCCACAGCGTGTCCTTCAGTTCCTTCATCGTCGACGGCGCCGCGTCGACGGACTTCTTCCTGGGGGGCATCCTCAGCCTTTCTCCGGTTCCAACACAGTGTCCTCGGCGATCACCAGCGCGCCCCGACCCACCCCGTCGACCAGGGTGTCGGTGAGGCGGTCGATCGTCGCCACCAGCTCGGCCGCAGCCCGCCTGCGGCGACGCAGATCCGCCAGCGCGGCGGTAACGGCGGGCACCCGACTCGGGTCGATGCGGGGAATCTCCCACGCCCGCCACGGTTTCCCCCTCCGCACCGCACCGGTAACGCGGTCCCCGACGCCAGCGGCGCGCAGGTGCCCGGCGATCAGCTCCGGCACCAGCCCGGAGGCGAGCGGGTCCGTGACCCGCATGATTCGGGCCGGGGCGAGCACCACCGACGACCCCTCGGCGTCGACGAACGCCCCGAACTCTGGGCTGGTGCAGTAGACGATGTCGCCGGGCTCGGTGTAGCGGCCGCTGGGATGCCGCGTCGTAAACCGCAGGCGGTCGATTCCCCGCTCCCCCACGATCCTCCGCCCGAGGACCTCGTCGGTGCCGATCACCCGCACCACACCGGCGGCGTCCTCGGCGCCGGACTCCAGCAGGTCCGCGGCGTCGATCCGGTTGCCCGGCACCACCGCCAGTTCCCGCGACGCCGCCAACCGGCCTGCCGACTCCGTCGGCGCGGTGGCAGGACGGTACTCGACCGGCACCGTCAGCTGCGGGTCGATCCGGGTCGTGCCGTCCCGGTACTCCCCCACCAGCTGGACCACCTGCGCGGCGGCCTCGGCGCCGGGGCGGCGCGGACGCGGCAGGCGGTGCGGGCGTGGCGGCGCCAACGAGCCCGACGCCAGCAGCGTCGCCGTCCGGTACCTCCTGCCGACGCGGAAGGCATGGGCCCGCACCGTGTCCCGCGATCCCATCGCGGCGAGGACATCGGCGAGCACCGCCTCGGCGGCGAGGTCATCGAGGTCGACGCCCCCGAGGTCCGCGAGGACCGTCCACCGGTCCGCCGGCTTCACCGAGGCGTCCGCGGAGCCGAGCACCCACAGCGCCGTCGACAACCCGGGCCGCGACACCCGCAACCCCTCCGGCAGTCGCACCACAGCACGCACCCGATCTGACCGCAGCAGCGCCGACCGGATGGCCTCGGCGTCCCGGTCGGCCAGCGGGTCGACGAGCGCGCTCGCTGGCCCGACGATCACCGCCGACTGGCCGTCCCACATCTGCAACGCCACGTCGTCGATCGCGGACAGGATCTGCGTGTCGGACAGGTGCGGGGCGCCGGGTCCGGGGAACTGGGTCAGGAACGTCGCCGGGCCGGGCACGCCGTCGTCCCCGCCGCCGGGCCGGAGCCGCCACTGGTGCACGACGAGCCTGCGCCGGGCCAGCCGCGTCGCCGCGGTGTCGGCCGGACCGGTGACCGCGACCGCGTCCGTGTACTCCGGCAGCAGTGATCGCAGCGTCACCAACAGGTCGCTGCCGTCCGTGGACGGGTCGACGAACACCGCGCGCTCCCCGTCCGACAGGGCCAACGCGATCCGGGCCGCCAGCGTGAGGGCGGCGGGGCGCAGCGCGGTCTCACCCAGTTCCCGGGGGCCGATCCGAAACCGTTGCCGCATCAGCGTTTCGAATGCCGCCGCGGGCGTGTACGCGGCATCCGACATGGTGTCGACGTGCCGGGCGAGCAGGTCCACCTCGGCGCCGAGCGCGGCCACCTCGCGGAACAGGAACCGGTCGTCGGGGTCGAGGCCGTCGACCTCGTCCAGCAGATCCTCGGCGTCGAGGTCGGCGAGCTGATCGCCGAGCAGAACCTTCACGCACAGCAGCGCGGTGACCCCGTCCAGGACGACCTGCGCGGGCAGCGCCGACTCGTGTCCAAGCACCGCGTGCAGGGCGAGATCCTCGACGAGGGTGTCGCTGTTGCCGAGGCCGCGGGCCCGGATCCACCGGACCACCTCGTCCGCCGCATAGTGGTCGACCCGGTTCCGCGTCGCGACCGGTCCCGGGAATGGGTGCGCGGTCGCCCGGTAGCGGTTGATCCACATGGTTACCACGGGCCGCCGCACGCGGGCGAGCTCGGCGATGGCCGGCTTCGACAGCAGCAGCGGTGACGCCGCATCGCTACTCATCCGTGTCCGACCCCTTCCCTACCGTGACCCTGCCGCTCCCACGGAGGCAATGAGGCGACGGTAGCCCACCGCATCGACACCCTCGCCGCGCAGATCGATAACCCTGGTTATCAGTGATCGAGTTCTCCACACACACCGCCGTCGGTGACTGTTGTCGCCACCACCGGAACAGACAGGAGCAGCCCGATGACCCTCGCCGTGATCCACTCCCGCCACACCGCGGGAACCGACACCGACCACTCGCTCACCGCCGCAGTGATCCTCGACGACACCGGCATCCGCACCCGCGTCTGCACCCGCGACGGCGCCAGCGATCTCCACCGCCGGGCCACCACGCTCGACGCATTCGAGCACGTCCACCAGTGGGCGGCCACGGTGCCCACACCGGTGCCGGTCTACGTCGGCGACACCGAGGTTCGCGGCGAACTCCGCCGCGTCGCGGGCGCATTCCCCACCCTCGACCTCACCCCGACGCCCCGCGGCCGGATGCCGGCCCTGCTCCTTGCCGCCGCCGACGCGATGTCCGCGCACGTCGCCGCCCTCGCCGCGGCGGTACCTCTGCCGGAACTCGTCATCGCCACCGATGCCTCCAAGAACAGCAGGCGACGCGGCGTCGGGGTGGCCTGCGTTCGAGCGGACGGGGTGCGCCGCCAGAAGATGGTCCCCGATGTCGGCTCGGTACTCGCCGGTGAACTGGTCGCCATCGAACTCGCCGTCTCCAGTTTCCGGAACCACCCGCTGCTCATCCTCACCGACAGCCGCGCCGCACTCACCTGTCTCGGCAGCGGCCATCCGAACCGCGGCACCATCGCCACCACGGTGGACCGTATCCACCACCTCAGTCACGGTCGGCGCGTGCGCTTCTCGTGGGTCCGCGGACACGACGGACACCCCCTCAACGAGGCGGCGCACCGGCTCGCCGTTGCCGCGCGGCGCGGGCACGAGGCGGACATCGCTCCCGGCGTCCGCGCCGCCGTCGCCGACAACATCGTCGCGCCGCTCCTCGCGGCCGCATGACCCCGATCGCCCCAGCACGATCCGGCCCCGTCCCACCCGGCACGGGGCCCACCCACCACCCTGAAGGAATCCCCATGAGCATCCGCACCACCGCACTCACCGTGTCCGTCCTCGCCGCCGCCGCCGTCGTCGTCGGCGCAGGCACCGCGCACGCGGCAGGCACCACGATGCCGGCGGACAGCACCTACATCGTCGGCGTCGACATCGAGCCCGGCCTCTACGTCTCACCCGGGCCGATCGACGGCGACTACAACTGCTGGGGCACCCGGCTTTCCGGCTTCACCGGCGAGGGTGACGACGTCATCGCGTACGCCTACGGCACGGGCCGCGTCGTCGTGGACATCACACCCACCGACGCCGCGTTCAGAAGCCTGAACTGCCTGCCGTGGACTCGGATCGGTGACTCGCCCTCCGCGGCGCCGGTGCAGGCACCCGACCTCACCGCGCCGGTCGCCGGGGCTGCCGCGATCGGCAGCGCGGTCGTCGGCAGCGCGGTACTGCCCGCCCTCGTCCCGCTGCTCGCCGCCGGCTCCACCGGCCTGTGACCCGCACCACCGACAGGAGACCCGCCATGACCACCCCGATGCCGCGCCGCCGACTCCGCCGCACCCTGCTGACCGCCGCGGCGGCGGCCACCGCACTCGCCGCCCTCACCGGCTGCTCCGCACCGCAGGACTCCCCGGACGCCGCACCCGCCGCCACCACCCCGACCGAAACCCCCGAGCAGGCCGAGGCCCGCAGGCAGGCCGATGCCGCCGCGACCCGGGCCCGGCAGGAGGCGGCCGCCGCGGAGGCCGCGCGCCGCCAGGCCGAGGAGGCCGCGAAGAAGGACCCCGCCAGCTACGAGCAGCTCACCGACCGCGACTTCGCGCTGATCGCCAAGGATCCCGCCGCCGCGGTCGGTCGCAAGGTCGTCGTCTACGGCCGGGTGACGCAGTTCGATTCCGCCACCGGGACGACGCAGTTCCTCGCCCGTACCGCGCCGTCCGTGCCCGACCGCGTGTACGACTACGAACAGAACACCTTCGTCGTCGGCGACACCGCCGCACTGATCCGGGACGTCGTCGAGGACGACCTGGTGACCATGCACGCGGAGGTGCTCGGCTCGTTCACCTACGACACCCAGGCCGGCGGCAGCACCACCGTTCCGAAGCTGCAGGTCAACCTGATCGAGGTCACCGGGTCGGCCCAGTAGCGGCGGGCACTGCGACACTGATCGACATGTTCCTGCTGCTACTGACCGGGCCGCCCGGCGCGGGGAAGACGTCCGTGCTCACCGAACTGCACGACGGCCTCGGTGACGCGGGCGTCGCCAACGCCCTGATCGAACTCGACGAGCTCGAACGGTGCTATCCGCCGCTCGACCACGGGCGGCTGATGCGGCACGTGGCGGCGCTCGCCGGCTCCTACCGGGCGGCCGGGTATCCGCTGCTGCTGGTCACCGCGACCGTCGAGGAGGACGGGTACGGCCGGGACGTCGTTGCCGCGACCGGCGCCGAGGCCCACCTGCTGGTGCGGCTCGATGCCGCACCGGGCACCGTCCGCGGGCGGGTGCTCGATCGGGAACCCGAAACCTGGTCCGGCCGCATCGAACTCGCCGAGGCCGCGCACCGGCTCGCGGTGACGATGCGGGAACTGAGCGACGTCGATCTGGTGCTGAGCACCGAGGGCGCCGACCCCGTCGACGTCGCCGCCCGCCTCGAGGCCGCGCTGCGGGAGCACCCGGCGGCGCCGCTGCACGGGTTCGACCGGGTCCTCGGCTGACGGCCGCTACCGCACCCCGGACCAGGGGTCGGCGCCGAGGATCGCGTCCAGCGTGAGGGCCCAACAGCGGGTGCTGCGGTCGAGGAAGGCGTTGTGTCCCTCCCCCGGCACCTCCCACAGCGCGGCGCGGTCCCCGGCCGCACGGGCCGCGTCCACGTAGGCGCGACTCGCCGCCACCGGCACCTGCACGTCCTCGACCCCGTGTAGGCACACCGTCGGAACGCCGGTCGGGACGCGGTGGATCGGGGACGCGTCGCGGTACAGCTGGGGGTCGTCGGCGTAGGACACCCCGAACAGCGCCTCCAGCGCCGACCCGCCGCTGCGCGTCGCGGCCCGGGACGCGAGGTCGAGGGCACCGGCCTGGGAGACCACCCTGCTCGGCCGCACCGGGCACTCACGTTGCCCCGCAACCCACACCGCGAGCTGCGCGCCCGCGGAGTGGCCGACAACGCGAACGTCGCCCGGGTCGAGCGGAACCGGCGAGCGGTCCGGCAGCAGCGTCGCGGTCGCCGCCAACGCGGCCTCGACGTCCGCGCTGGTCTCGGCCCAGCCGCCGCCCGCCCCGACCCGGCGGTACTCGACGTTCCACGCCGCCACCCCGCGCCGGGCCAGCTCGGATGCCAGGGTCGTCGCCAGGTTGAGGTGGAAGTCGGCGGACCAGTAGCCGCCGTGCAGCAGCATCACCACCGGCACCGGCCCCGCCGCCGCCGTCGGGGTGTACAGGTGCCCGAACTGGGCGGGGTGCGGGCCGTAGTCGATTCGGGTGCGGGGCATGACTCTCCTGTCGATAGTGGGCGCTGCGCGCCTGTGAGTCTTTCTGGCGCCCTCCGGCACCAGAAAGACTCACGGGCGCGGAGCGCCTACTGCAGCGGCGCCGCGGCCCACCGGTCGGTGAGCACCCCCAGCGCACCGAGCGCAACCGCGGCGGCGGTGGAGGTGCGCAGCACGGTCGGGCCGAGCCGGACCGCGGTCGCGCCCGCACCGGTGAGCGCGGCGACCTCGTCGTCAGCGAGGCCCCCCTCGGGACCGACAACGAGCACGATCTCCGGCGCCGCCCGCAGGTCCAGCGACGCCAGTTCCGCGGTCGCGGACTCATGCAGCACCAGGACGACGCCGCCGCACCCGACGGCCGTCTGCACCCGGTCGAGCACCCGCGCGGTCCGGTGCAGCTCGACGACCTCCGGAATGTGCGCTCGCCGTGACTGTTTCGCGGCCGCGACGGCGACCGCCTGCCAGCGCGCGACACCCTTGACGGCCTTCGGCCCCTCCCATTTGGCGACGCACCGCGCCGACTGCCAGGGCACGATTTCGTCGATCCCCGCCTCGGTCGCCAGCTCCACCGCGAGCTCGGACCGCTCCGCCTTCGGCAGGGCCTGCACGAGGGTCACGGCGGGGGTCGCGGCGGGCAGGTCGTCGCGGGCGGTGATCGTCAGGTCCAGCCGGTCCTTGCCGACGGCGACGACCTCGGCACGGGCGATGCCGCCGCGGCCGTCGGCGAGCACCAACTGCTCACCGACCCGGGTCCGGCGCACCGTCGCGGCATGCCTGCCCTCCTTGCCGTCAAGGACCGCGACCTGCCCGACGTCGGGCAGCGGGTCGAGGTAGAAAACCGTGGCGGCCATCGCTGTTCGACCCGACCGTCAGCGGCCGCTGAACGCGTCGCGCAGCCGCGAAAACAGCCCGCCGCTCTGCTGCGAGCTGCTGCTGACCACCTCCGCGTAGTCACGGTCGCGCAGGTTCTTGAAGTCCCGCAGCGCCGCCGTCTGCTTGCCGTCGAGCTTGGCCGGGACCACCACCTCGAGGTGGGCGTGCACGTCGCCGCGGACCCCGGACCGCAGCTTCGGCATGCCATGCCCGCGCAGGGTCGCGACCGACCCGGGCTGGGTGCCCGCGTCGACGGTGATCTCGGTGGGGCCGTCGATGATGGTGTCGACGGTGACGGTGGTGCCGAGCGCGGCGTCCACCATCGGCACCCGGATCGTGCAGTGCAGGTCGTCGCCGTCGCGGACGAACACGTCATGCTGCTGCTCGATGACCTCGACGTACAGGTCGCCCGCCGGCCCGCCGCCGGGGCCGACCTCGCCCTGCGCGGACAGCCGGATCCGCATGCCGTTGCTCACCCCGACCGGGACCTTGACGGCGATGTCGCGGCGGGCCCGCACCCGGCCGTCGCCGCCGCACTTGTGGCACGGGTCGGGGATGGTCTCGCCCGCGCCGCGGCAGGTGGGGCACGGGCGCGAGGTCATCACCTGACCAAGGAAGGAGCGCTGCACGGACTGCACCTCGCCTGCGCCGCCGCAGGTTTCGCAGGTGACGGGCTTCGAGTCGCCGTTGGTTCCGGAGCCGGTGCACAGGTCGCAGAGGATCGCGGTGTCGACGGTGATGTGCTTGGTGACGCCGGTCGCGCACTCCTCGAGGGTCAGCTTGGTGCGCAGCAGCGAGTCCGCGCCCGGCTGCACGCGACCGCGGGGGCCGCGGCGGGTGCCGCCCGCGCTGCCGAAGAAGGCCTCGAAGACATCGCCGAGGCCGCCGCCGCCGAAGCCTGCGCCGCCGAAGCCGCCCGCTCCGCCGCCGCCCTGCTGCAGCGGGTCGCCGCCGAGGTCGACGATGCGCCGCTTCTCCGGGTCGGAGAGCACCTCGTATGCGGTGGAAATGTCCTTGAACCGGGCCTGCGCGTCCTCGTCCGGGTTGACGTCCGGGTGCAGTTCCCTGGCGAGCTTGCGGTAGGCCCGCTTGATCTCCTGATCGGTCGCCTTGGGTGAGACACCCAGCAGTCCGTAGTAATCCCGTGCCACGTTACGTCTCTCGTCCTGTTGTCAATTCGGAAAATCGGGTCCACATGTCGAAGGGCAGGCCGCTCGCCCGGCCGCCGCGGGGGTGCCTCAGCGCTCGGCGAGCACCTCACCGATGTACCGGGCCACCGCCGCGACGGACGCGATGGTTCCCGGGTAGTCCATCCGGGTGGGGCCCAGCACACCCACGCCGCCGAAGAGTTTGCCGCCCGCGCCGTAGCCGGTGGTGATCACCGAGGTGCCGCGGATCTGCTCGACCTGCGTCTCCTCGCCGATCCGGACCGTCACCGAGCCGGGTGCACCGGTCGCGGCAAGCAGTTTGAGGACCACCACCTGCTCCTCGAGTGCCTCAAGCACCGACCGCAGCGAGCCGGGGAAGTCCGCCGCGTTGCGGGTCAGGTTCGCGGTTCCGCCGAGCACCAGACGGTCCTCGGGGTGTTCGACGAGCGTCTCGATCAGCACCGTCGAGGTCCGCACCACCGCATCCCGCAACCCGTCCGGGGCGGCATCGGCGAGCTCCGAGACCGCCACCGACGCGGCAGCGAGCCGCTTGCCCTCGAGGGCGCCGCCGAGCAGGTCCCGCAGCCGGGACAGGTCGTCGTCGTCGAGCACGTCGCCGAGTTCGACGATCCGCTGATCGACCCGACCGGAATCGAGGATCAGCACGAGCAGCAGCCGCGCAGGCGTCAACGCCACCACCTCGAGATGCCGCACCGACGATGCCGACAGCGTCGGATACTGCACGACCGCGACCTGCCGGGTCAGCTGGGCGAGCAGGCGGGTTCCGCGCCGCAGCACGTCGTCGAGATCGACCCCGGACTCGAGGAACTCGAGGATCGCGCGACGCTCCGCCGACGACAGCGGCTTCACCTCCGCGATCCGGTCGACGAACTCGCGGTACCCCTTATCGGTGGGCACCCTGCCGGAACTGGTGTGCGGCTGCGCGATGTAGCCCTCGGCCTCAAGGACGGCCATGTCGTTGCGGATGGTGGCGCTGGAGACCCCCAGGTTGTGCCGCTCCACGAGCGCCTTCGACCCGATCGGTTCCTGGGTGGCGACATAGTCGGCGACGATCGCGCGCAGCACCTCGAATCGTCGTTCCTCGGTACTTGCCATTGCCGTCACCTCCGTCGCGCCACCCCGGGCGGACCCGTGTCACCCCGGCTGTCCGCATTCTAGTCGTCTCGTGACCACCGGCCGTGCAGGCCTTAGTGTGGGGGCGCCTTCACCGACATTCAGTGCCGACGCACTGCCCGACTACTCCGACGGATGCGCAGATGATTTTCAAGGGTGTGCGGGACGGAAAGCCGTACCCGGACCACGGCCTGTCGATCCGCGACTGGTCGAAGATCCCGCCCCGGCAGGTCCGCCTCGACGAGATCGTCACCACCACCAAGGTGCTCGAACTCGACCGGCTGCTGTCCGAGGACAGCACCTTCTACGGCGACCTGTTCCCGCACGCGGTCCAGTGGGGCGGGATCATCTACCTCGAGGACGGCCTGCACCGGGCGGTGCGGGCCGCGCTGCGCAACCGCGTCGTCCTGCACGCCCGGGTCTTCGACTACGACGCGCTGACCTGATTGCGCTGCGCGCCCGTGCAGAGAAGCGGCTCCGCTGCGCTGCGCGCCGGTGCGTGATTCTCACCCCGACCGGGGTAAAAATCACGCACAGTTCGTCAGCTGAGGATGTCCCGGATGACGCCGTCCGCGAGCAGCCTGCCCCGATCGGTCAGCGCCAACCGGTCCCCGACCCGCTCGAGCAGGCCGTCCGCCGCCACCCGTTCCGCCGCCAGGCGCTCGTCGGGCCGCAGGTCCGACAGCGGCATCCCGGTCCGCAGCCGCAGCACCAGCATCACCCGCTCCACGTGCCGGTCCTCGGCGGTGAGGACCTCGCTGTCCGCGACGGGAAGCACGCCGGACGCCAGCCGGTCGGCGTAGCGGGCGGGGTGCTTGACGTTCCACCAGCGCACCCCGCCGACGTGGCTGTGCGCGCCCGGCCCGGCGCCCCACCAGTCGCCGCCGTCCCAGTAGCCGATGTTGTGCCTGCACTCGGCGCCGGGCAGGGACCAGTTCGACACCTCGTACCAGCCGAGGCCCGCCGCGGCGAGCCGCGCGTCGATGCGCTCGTAGCGGGCGGCGAGGACGTCGTCGTCGGGGGCGGGCAGTTCACCGCGGCGCACCCGGCGGGCCAGCGCTGTGCCGTCCTCGACGATCAGCGAGTACGCGGACACGTGATCGACGCCCGCGTCGAGGACGGCGTCGAGGGTCGCGTCGAGGTCCTCGTCCCGTTCGCCGGGGGTGCCGTAGATCATGTCGAGGTTGACGTGCCCGAACCCGGCGGTGCGGGCCTCGCGGGCCGCGGCGACCGCCCGGCCCGGGGTGTGGGTGCGGTCCAGAACCTTCAGCACGTGCTGCGCCGCCGACTGCATGCCGAGGGACACCCGGGTGTAGCCGGCGGCACGGATCGCCGCGAAGAACTCCGGCGACGTCGACTCCGGGTTGGACTCGGTGGTGACCTCGGCACCCGGGGTGAGACCAAAACTCGATCGGACGGCGGCGAGCACGTCGGCGAGCCCGTCCCCGCCGAGCAGCGACGGGGTGCCGCCGCCGACGAACACCGTCTGCGCGGCGGGCACCGTCCGCCCATCCCGGCCCAGCAGGGCGGCGCCGGCGTCCAGTTCGCGGCGCAGCCCCTCAAGCCACGATTGCGGCGACGCCGACGACCCCAGCTCGCCCGCCGTGTAGGTGTTGAAGTCGCAGTATCCGCACCGGGTGGCGCAGAACGGGACGTGGACATAGATGCCGAACGGCCGCGACCCGACCCCGTCGAGGGCATGGTCGGGCAGGTCGAACGCTGCCACGGACGGCTCGCTCAGGGGTGTACTCACCGCTCCAGTGTCCCACCGCGGCCAGAGTGACCCATCGCACACCGGCCGCTGCCCTGCGCATTTCCCCCGAAATCGGGGGAAATACCCGGCGGGGGTCGGAATCGGCGATGTGATCTGGCACAATCGTCGGCGTGACCGGACTTGGGATTGTGCTCGTGGCGCGACGCCACGTCGATCTCAAGCGTGTCTGCAGCTCTTGCTGTCTCCCCTGTTGCGCGTAGACGCATTCTCTTTCAGCCCGCCAGTCAAGGCCGGTCTCGAATGTGGGCACGCGGGGACAGCCCTCCCCGTCTCGATCATGCCCCCGGTAGACCGGCGCCCCCAGAAGATCCCCCTGAAGCAGATCTTGGAGCGCCCGATGTCGCAGACCGTCGACACCCCCGCCGCCGCACCCCCGGCGCGTGCCGCCCGCCCGAAGAAGCGGGCGTCCGAGGGCCAGTGGGCCCTCGGCTACCGCGAGCCGCTCAACGCGAACGAGCAGAATAAGAAGGACGACAACCCGCTCAACGTCCGCGCCCGCATCCTCGACGTCTACTCGAAGCAGGGTTTCGACAGCATCGACAAGTCGGACCTGCGCGGCCGGTTCCGGTGGATGGGGCTCTACACCCAGCGTGAGCAGGGCTACGACGGCACCTACACCGGCGACGACAACATCGACCTGCTCGAGGCCCGCTACTTCATGATGCGGGTGCGCACCGACGGCGGGCAGCTGACCGTCGCGCAGGTCCGCACGCTGGCAGGCATCTCCCGGGACTTCGCCCGCGGCACCGCCGACATCTCCGACCGGCAGAACATCCAGTACCACTGGATCGAGATCGAGAACATCCCCGAGATCTGGCGCAGGCTCGACGAGGTGGGCCTGCAGACCACCGAGGCGTGCGGCGACTGCCCCCGCGGCATGCTGGGGTCCCCGCTCGCAGGCCTGTCCCCGAACGAGGTGCTCGACGCGACCCCGGCGATCGAGGAGATCAAGCGGCGGTACATCGGCAACCCCGAGTACTCGAACCTGCCCCGCAAGTTCAAGACCGCGATCTCCGGTCAGCAGGACGTGGTCCACGAGATCAACGACGTCGCGTTCGTCGGTGTCGAGCATCCCGAGTACGGGCCCGGCCTCGATCTGTGGGTCGGCGGCGGCCTGTCCACCAATCCGATGATGGCGCAACGTCTCGGGGCCTGGATCCCGCTCGACGAGGTCGCGGACGTCTGGGAGGGTGTCGTCGCGATCTTCCGCGACTACGGCTACCGTCGGCTGCGTTCCAAGGCCCGGCTGAAGTTCCTCGTCAAGGACTGGGGCGTGGAGAAGTTCCGTCAGGTCCTCGAGGACGAGTACCTGCACCGGAAGCTCGTCGACGGTCCGGCGCCGGTCCCGCCGAAGCACCCGATCGACCATGTCGGTCTCACCCGACTCACCAACGGGCTCACCGCCGTCGGATACTCCGCGGTGTCGGGGCGGTTGACCGCGGACGTGCTGTTCACGATCGCGGACGCGATGGAGCGGGCGGGCACGGACATCCTGCGCCTGACGCCCTACCAGAAGCTGGTCGTGGTCAACGTGCCCGAGGACAAGGTCGCCGGGCTCGACACCGACCTCGAGGCGGTCGGCCTGACGTCGCGGCCGTCCCGGTGGCGCCGGAACCTGATCGCCTGCACCGGACTCGAGTACTGCAAGCTCTCCTTCACCGAGACCCGCAGCCGTTCGCAGGCCCTCGTCCCGATCCTCGAGGAGCGGCTCGCGGACCTCAACACCCAGCTCGACGTGCCGATCACGATCAACTTCAACGGCTGCCCGAACTCGTGCGCCCGCGTGCAGGTCGCGGACATCGGGTTCAAGGGTCAACTGATCGCCGACGAGGACGGCACCCCGATCGAGGGGTTCCAGGTGCATCTGGGCGGCAGCCTCGGCCTCGACAGCGCCTTCGGCCGGAAACTGCGCCAGCACAAGATTTTCGCGCACGAGGCCACCGACTACATCGACCGGCTGGTGCGCAACTTCATCAAGAACAAGCATGCCGACGAGCGGTTCGCGGAGTGGGTCGTGCGGGCCGAAGAGGAGGATCTGCGATGAGCTCCGGCGAAGAGCATTCGACGCCGATGACCACACCCGTGGACGTGGCGAACGCAACGGAGTCCGAACTCCGCGACCTTGCCGCGCAGGGGGCGGCAAGTCTCGACGGTGCGTCCGCCGCGGACCTGCTGCGCTGGACCGAGGACACGTTCGGCACCAACTACATCGTCGCGTCGAACATGCAGGACGGGGTGCTGGTGCACCTTGCGGCGCAGGTGCACCCGGGTGTCGACGTGCTGTTCCTCGACACCGGCTTCCACTTCGCGGAGACGATCGGGACCCGTGACGCCGTCGAGGCGGTGTACGGGGTGAACGCGATCAACGCCCGCGCCGAGGAGACGGTCGCCGAGCAGGAGGCCCGGCTGGGCAAGGACCTGTTCGCCCGCGACCCGAACGAGTGCTGCCGGCTCCGGAAGGTGGTGCCGCTCAAGCGGTCCCTCGCCGGATACCAGGCGTGGGTGACCGGCATCCGCCGGGTCGAGTCCCCCACCAGGGCCAACGCGCCGCTGATCTCGTTCGACGAGGCGTTCGGTCTGGTGAAGATCAACCCGATCGCCGCCTGGTCCGACGACGACATGCAGAACTACATCGACAAGCACGGGATCCTCGTCAATCCGCTTGTCGACGAGGGCTATCCGTCCATCGGGTGCGCGCCCTGCACCGCCAAGCCAGCTCCCGGCTCCGATCCGCGCAGCGGACGGTGGGCCGGCAACTCCAAGACAGAATGCGGGTTGCACGCGTCATGACTGCTGAACTGACCGACATCCGGCCGCTGCTGCGCGGCGACGACTTCGACACCCTCGCCGCCCTCGAAAGCGAGGCCATCCACATTTTCCGTGAGGTGGCAGGCGAATTCGAGCGCCCGGTGATCCTGTTCTCCGGCGGCAAGGACTCCACGGTGCTGCTGCACCTGGCGATCAAGGCGTTCTGGCCGGCGCCGGTGCCGTTCGCGCTGTTGCACGTCGACACCGGGCACAACCTGCCCGAGGTGCTGGCGTTCCGCGACCACGTCGTCGAGAAGTACAACCTGCGCCTGCACGTGGCGAAGGTCGAGGACTACCTCGCCGACGGCCGACTCACCGAGCGGCCCGACGGCATCCGCAACCCGCTGCAGACGGTGCCGCTGCTCGACGCGATCGCCGAGCACCGGTTCGACGCCGTGTTCGGCGGCGCCCGCCGCGACGAGGAGCGGGCCCGAGCCAAGGAGCGGATCTTCTCCCTGCGCGACGCGTTCGGCCGCTGGGATCCCAAGCGGCAGCGCCCCGAGCTGTGGAACCTGTACAACGGCAAGCACAACCCCGGCGAGCAGGTGCGGGTGTTTCCGCTCAGCAACTTCACCGAGCTGGACATCTGGCGGTACATCGCCCGCGACAACGTCGAACTGGCAAGCATCTACTACGCCCACGAGCGTGAGGTGTACCAGCGCGACGGCATGTGGATGACGTCCGGCGTGTGGGGCGGACCGCGCGAGGACGAGCAGGTGCAGACCCTGTCGGTGCGCTACCGCACCGTCGGCGACGGCTCCACCACCGGCGCGGTGCTGTCCGAGGCCGCCGACAACGACGCCATCCTGGCCGAGGTCGCGGCGTCCCGTCTGACCGAGCGCGGCGCGACCCGCGGTGATGACCGAGTTTCCGAGGCGGCCATGGAAGACCGCAAGCGAGAGGGCTACTTCTGATGAGTGATCTGCTGCGCCTGGCGACGGCGGGCAGCGTCGACGACGGCAAGTCCACCCTGGTGGGTCGGCTGCTGTACGACACGAAATCCGTTCTCGCCGACCAGATCGACGCCGTGACCCGCGCGTCCGTCGACAAGGGGCTCGACACCCCGGACCTCTCGCTGCTGGTGGACGGCCTGCGCGCCGAGCGCGAGCAGGGCATCACGATCGACGTCGCGTACCGGTACTTCGCGACACCGAAGCGCAGCTTCGTGCTCGCGGACACCCCCGGTCACGTCCAGTACACCCGCAACACCGTGTCCGGGGCGTCCACCGCGCAACTGGTGGTGCTGCTGGTCGACGCCCGCAAGGGGGTTATCTCGCAGACCCGCAAGCATGCCGCGGTGCTCGCGCTGCTCGGGGTGCCGCGACTGGTGTTGGCGGTGAACAAGATCGACCTGGTCGAGGATCCGGCGACCGTGTTCGCCGACATCTCCCGCGAGTTCGGCGAGCTGACCTCGTCGCTGGGCTGGGCCGCCGAGGACGTCGTGGAGATCCCGGTGTCCGCGCTGCACGGCGACAACGTCGCGGTGCGGTCGGAGAACACGCCCTACTACGACGGCCCGACGCTGATCGAGCACCTGGAGTCGGTGCCGGTCGACTCGGAGCCGCACCGGGTGGGGCTGCGCTTCCCGGTGCAGTACGTGATCCGGCCCCGCACCGCCGACTTCCCCGACTACCGCGGCTACGCCGGTCAGGTCGCCGCCGGCGAGGTCCGGCCGGGTGACGAGGTCGTCGTGCTGCCGTCCGGCATCCGCACCACCGTCACCCGGGTCGACACCGCGGACGGCGAGTTGGACGTCGCGCATGCCGGTCGCAGCGTGACGCTCGTGCTCGAGGACGACGTCGACATCTCCCGCGGTGACACCATCGCGTCGGTGGGGGACGCGCCGGAGCCGCTCGGCGAGTTCGAGGCGACCGTGTGCTGGCTGGCCGAGAAGCCGCTGCACCCCGGCGCCCGGCTGCTGCTCAAGCACGGCACCCGCACCACGCAGGCCATCGTCGGCGCGATCGTGGAGCGGTTCGATGAGCAGGAGCTGACCACCGAGCCGAGCCCGGCGTCGCTGGCGCTCAACGAGATCGGCAAGATCTCGGTGCGGGTCGCGGAGCCGATCGTCGCGGACGACTACCGCGTCAACCGGCACACCGGCAGCTTCCTGCTGATCGATCCCGCGGGCGGCAACACCCTGGCGGCGGGCCTGGTCGGCGACGCGATCGCGGCGATCGAACTCGGCGAGCGGGTCTAGGTCGATGAGCACGCCCCTGGTCCTCGTCGCGCACGGCAGCCGCGACCCGCGTTCCGCGCGGGCGATGGCGGCTGCCGCGGCGGCGGTCCGGGGCGCGCGGCCGGATCTCGACGTCCGGCTCTGCTTCCTCGATCTGTCCGCCCCGTCGGTGGAGCAGGTCGTCGACGCCGTTGCATCCGAGGGGCATGCGGCGGCCGTCGTGGTGCCGCTGCTGCTGGGCAGCGCCTTCCACGCACGGGTGGATCTGCCCGGCCTGCTTGCCGCGGAACGGGTGCGGCATCCCGGGCTGGACCTGGTGCAAGCGGATGTCCTCGGCGACGACGAGCGCCTGATCGCCGCGGTGCGCGACCGCGCCGTCACGGCCGGTGCCGCCGCGGACGATCCGTCCGTCGGGGTGGTGCTGGCCGCGGTCGGGTCGTCCCGCGGCGAGGCGAACGCCCGGACCTCGGCGATCGCGCCGAGGCTGCTGTCCGGGACCGCGTGGTCCGGTGTCGAGGTGTGCTTCGCGACCACCGAACCGACTCTGCCGCAGGCCGTCACCCGACTGTGTGCGGCCGGTGCGCGGCGGATCGTCGTGGCGCCCTGGTTCCTGGCGCCCGGACTGCTCACCGACCGCATCGACGCCGCAGCCGATGCGGTCGCACCGGATGCGTTGCGCGCGGACGTGATCGGGGATCATCCTCTGCTCGTCGAGGTCGTGCTGGACCGCTACCGCGCGGCCCTGCCCCGCACGCGCACCACCCGCGCCGCCTGACCCGCCACCGTCACCGTCACCTGATGAAGGGCACCCGCGCGGCACCCGACGGGGCAAACGGCGCCTTCAGCCGAACGGGCGGGCAGGGTCAGACGCGGGTGCCGGGCTCGCAGACGAACGCGGTCGGGGTTCGGCCGATCCGGGTCAGCACCACGCTCAGCGACACGCCGCCGCGCAGTTTGAGGCGCGGCCGCAGCGTCGCAGGGTCGACGTCGACGCCGCGGACCAGGATCTCGACGACCCCGCAGTCATGCCGGGCCAGTTCCTGCCGCAGCGCCTTCTCGGAGTACTTGAGCCGCTCCAGGACTCGGAAGCCGCGCACGCCTGCGGGCACCGCATCGCCGGTGAGGTAGGCGATCCGGGGGTCGAGCTGCCAGAGCCCGTGCCGGGCCGCGTAGTGCCGCACCAGCCCGGCCCGGACCACGGCGCCGTCGGGGTCGACGATCCACTCCCCCGGCTCGCGTTCCGGGATGTCGTCGGGTTCGGCGTCGGTGATCTCCCAGCCGCTCCCGTCGGCGTCCAGGACCGTCGCTCGGCGCCGCACCCCGTCACCGGCGAGCCCGGGCGACCACAGGCACGCCTCACGCACCCCGCCGGACAGCGAGACGATCTCCACCTCCCCGTCCCAGCCGAGCTCGTCGTAGTCGAGGCCGGGCGCGCATTTGACGGCGAGGTCGCGGCCCGCGTAGGCGTCCAACAGGTCCGGCAACGGCGGCATCAGCGCCGCCGGGTCGTGCCTGCGCCTGCCCCCGGACCGGCGGGCCGGGTCGGCGAGGACGACGGTGCCACGGCTGCACGGCCGCAGCGCGTCCGCCCGGATCACGGTGGCGCCGGGCACGTTCCGCGCCGCCATCGCCAACCGCACCGGGTCGAGGTCGCTGCCGAGGACGGCGCCGGCGACGCCGACGAGCGCGGCCAGTTCGGCACCGATCGAGCAGGTCACGTCGTGGACGTCGCGGCCGGCGAGCCGTTCCGCCCGCCTGCGCGCGACCAGTGTCGGGGTGGCCTGTTGCAGCGCCTCGTCGGTGAGCAGCCAGCCGTCGCCGACGAGCTTGCCCGCGGCGCGCCGCCGCAGCAGTACCGTCTCGACGAGCGCTCCGGCCCGATCACCGAAACGCGTACGCACCCGGCCGATGTCGGCCAGGTGCGTACGCGCGGTCAGGTCGAGACGATCCACCTCGGCGAGGTCGGCTGCGGCGCCGCTCAGGTACCGGACGTCCTCGGCGGTGAAGTCGTATCCCACCGGGAGGTCAGGACTCCTTCTGGACCGGCTTCACGCCGGTGATCATCACGTTGTAGAAGAAGTTACGCGGGACGACGTGCTTAAGGACCTTCTCGTCCACCCAGCTCAGCGTCTTGAACCCGCCGAACGCGAAGCGCGCCCAGCCCCAGCCGAGCTTCTCCTGCGGGACGGCCGCCTCGAAGGTGCGGACCGGCCAACCGAGCAGCGCCGCGGCGAACTCCTCGGTGATGGCACGAACCTCGACACCGCCAGCGGACTTCGCCATGTTCTCCAGGTCGGTCGGGTCGAACGTGTGGATGTCGACGACCGCCTCGAGTGCCGCGGCGCGGGAGGACTCGTCGAGCTCTTCCTGCGGACGACGCCAGTCGGCCAGGAACGGCAGCTTGGTGATGGTGGTGGTGGCCTCCCAGGTGAGGCGTCCCAGCCAGCGGGCGTAGAAGTTGCCGACCGTGGACGGCTCGCCCGCGAAGACGAACCGGCCGCCCGGCTTGAGCACCCGGAGCACCTCACGCAGGGACTGCTCGACGTCCGGGATGTGATGCAGCACCGCGTGCCCGACGACGAGGTCAAAGGTGTTGTCGTCGTAAGGAATCCGCTCTGCGTCGGCGACGCGGCCGTCGACCTCGAGTCCGAGGTTCTCGGCGTTGCGCAGCGCGACCTTGACCATGCCCGGAGACAGGTCGGTCACCGACCCGGTCTTCGCGACGCCGCCCTGCATCAGGTTGAGCAGGAAGAAGCCGGTGCCACAGCCCAGTTCAAGCGCCCGCCCGTACGGCAGCGGCAGGTCGCCAGCGACGGCGTCGAACCGCCCCTTGGCGTAGTCGATGCAGCGCTCGTCGTACGAGATCGACCACTTGTCGTCGTAGGTCTCCGCTTCCCAGTCGTGGTACAGAACCTGGGCGAGCTTGGTGTCCTTGAGCGCGGCCTCGACCTGTTCGGCGGTGGCGTGCGGGTTCGGAGCGGGATCGACGACGTCGTCGTTCGAGCTTGCAGTCATGGTGGTGAGCCTACCCGGTGGTAAGGGATGAACAAGTTCTAGTTTCAGAGAATGATCGTCCCGGGAGCCGCGGCAGCGCGACCCCCGGGACGACGGTGCTACTTGCCGACGAACTTCGCCTTACCCGGCCCGTTCTCGATGAACGACGCCATGCCGATGGACCGATCCTCGGTCGCGAACAGGCCAGCGAACTGCGCGGCCTCGATCTTCAGTCCGGTGTTCAGGTCGGTGTCGAGGCCCTGGTCGATGGACGCCTTCGCCGCGGCGAGCGCACGGGCGGCACCGCCGACGAACTTCGACGCCCACGCGCGTGCCGCGTTGTACACCTCGTCGGGCGCGACCATCTCGTCGATCAACCCGATCGCGAGGGCCTCCTCGGCAGCGACGAAGCGACCCGTGAACACCATGTCCTTCGCCTTCGCAGGCCCGATCAGCCGGGCCAGCCGCTGGGTGCCGCCGCCACCGGGGATGACGCCGAGCAGCACCTCGGGAACCCCCAGCTTCGCGTTGTCACCGGCGATGCGGCGGTCGGCGCCGAGCGCGATCTCCAGTCCGCCACCGAGCGCGTAGCCGGTGATCGCCGCGACCGTCGGCTTCGGGATCTCCGAGATCACGCCGAGCGCGGACTGCAGCTCACCCGCGATCGGCGCCATGTCGGCGTACGACATCTCCGCCATCTCCTTGATGTCCGCACCGGCGGCGAACACCTTCTCGCCGCCGTACACGATCACCGCGGCAACGTCGTCGTTGACGGTGGCCTCGCGGGCCGCGGCCCGCAACTCCTCCTGCAACTGACGATTCAGCGCGTTCATCGGGGGACGGGCCAGTCGGATGGTGCCGATGCCGTCGGAAACTTCGAGGGTTACGAACTCAGCCATGCTCGAAGGCTACCGCTAGCGCGCGAACCCGGATCCGGCGGCGCTACCGGGTGCTCCAGGGATGGATCCCTGCTGCGTAGTACGGCTCCTGCCCCGGGAACCGCACCCGCAACCCGCCGTCCTCGCGGTACAGCGTCGGCAGGATCTGCGGGATCTCCGGCTCGGCGGCGAGCACCTCGGCCACCGACCCGAAGGACGCGATCGACCGCAGCTGCGTCCACGTCGGCGGCAGCAGCATGGTGCGGCCCTCCCGCCAGTCGGTGATCGCCTCCTCCGGCGTCTGCCAGGCGACGGCCGCGGCCTCCGAGGTCTCCCCGTCCGCGTTCTGCCCCGCGGGCGCCGCGGCGACGAAGAAGCGGGTGTCGTACCGCCGGTGCTCTCCGACCGGGGTGATCCAGTTCGCCCACGGCCGAAGCAGATCCGCGCGCAGCACCAAACCCTCACCGGCGAGGAACTCGCTGAACGAGAGTTCCCGCGACTCGAGCTGATTGCGGGCCTGCGCGTAGCCGGACGTGTCGGAGACGACCGTCTCCGCGGTCGGGCCAGCGAGCAGCACCCCGCACTCCTCGAACGTCTCCCGCACCGCCGCGCACACCAACGCCTTCGCCCGCGCCTCGTCGACGCCGAACCGTTCCGCCCACCACGACACCGGCGGGCCCGCCCACGCGACCTCCGCGGTCGCGTCCTGCGGGTCGACGCCGCCGCCGGGGAACACCGTCATCCCCCCGGCGAACGCCATCCCGCCGACCCGGCGGAGCAGGAACACCTCCGGCCCGGACGCGCCGTCCCGGACGAGGATGACGGTGGACGCGTCCTTCACCGGGACGTCGGCGTGCAGTTCATTCGAAGCCATGTGACGCAACTTACGCCGCGCGAACCGCCGCCGACCGGCACCCCCCACACCCGCTCCGGGCGGAGCGGGGGTGGGTCAGCGGCGATGCTGGCCGGGCAGCCTGCTGCGGCGCGCGAAGAAGCGCCCGTCGACGCGGTCGAGGGCGATCGACTGGCTGAACGCCGCGGTCAGGTTCTCCGCCGTGATGACGTCGTCGATCAGCCCCTGCGCGACAACCTCCCCCTCCTTCAGCAGCAGCGCGTGGGTGAACCCGGGCGGAATCTCCTCGACGTGGTGGGTGATCAGCACCGTCGCCGGCGCGTCGGGGTCGGCGGCCAGGTCCCCGAGCCGGGCGACGAGCTCTTCGCGACCACCGAGATCGAGGCCCGCGGCGGGCTCGTCGAGCAGCAGCAGCTCCGGGTCGGTCATCAGGGCCCGGGCGATCAACACCCGCTTGCGCTCCCCCTCGGACAGGGTGCCGTAGGTGCGGTCGGCGAGGTGCTCGGCGCCGATGCTCTCGAGGATCTCCACCGCGCGGTCGGTGTCCATCTCCTCGTACCGCTCCCGCCAGCGGCCCAGCACCGCATAGCCTGCGGACACGACGAGGTCCTTGACCAGCTCGTCCGCGGGAACCCGGTTCGCCAACGCGGAGGACGACAACCCGATCCGCGGCTTCAGCTCGTTCACGTCGACCCGGCCGAGGGTCTCGCCGAGCAGGTTCGCGTGCCCCGAGGTCGGGTACACCTCCCCAGCGGCGATGCGCAGCAGCGACGTCTTCCCTGCCCCGTTCGGTCCGAGCACGACCCACCGCTCGTCGAGCTCCACCTTCCAGGTCACCGGACCCACCAGAGTCACCCCACCGCGGCGGATGAGGACGTCGTCGAAGTCGATGAGCAGATCGGGATCAGGTTCGGACACGGCTGCCATCTTCCCGCACGAACGTCGAGGCCGTGCACCGGGTCCGGGCGCGTGTCGGACCTCCGCACCCGAGGCACCCGAACGGGCATCGCGGGGGCACCGACGACTCGAGGTCCGGCCACACGCCGGGCGCCGCGAGTTGGTCGTGTTCCGGTGATTCCGACGCTCAGCGCCACGAAGGCGCCCAACTCGCGGGACGGCCGGAGCGCGTCCCGCTCACCCCCGAGCCGGGACCGCGATCACCGTCATCGATCCCGGCGCGACCTCGGTGAACCCGGCGTCCCGCACCGCAATCGCGCGGCCATCCGACTCCGCGCGAACCAGGGTCGACCAGAGCTCCGGGTCGGCGTCGCGGACCGAGCACCGGTAGCCGTCCGCCGCCCACATGGCCGCCCGGTCGACGGTCATCGCGCCCGCCAGGATCATCGCGGCGTGCCCGACCTGCGCCGCCGCCTTGCCGACGGTCATGCCGAGTCGGGCGTTCAGCCACAGCACCGGGGCGTCGGCCGCAGGCTCGCCCGGGTCGTCGGGTTCGAGGTCGGTGCCGCCGATCTGCAGCTTGCGCAGCCGCGGGTCGAGCGCGCCGACCTCGGTGGGCACGAACGCCCGGGCCTGCGCGCCGCGCACGTCGACGGTGACCCCGTCCACCTCCTGCGCGGCCCGCCAGTGCGCGCCGCGCGCCCGGCGCGCGACCTTCCGGATCCGGGCGTCGGTCCAGGCGCGGTACGCGGCGTGCCACGGTCCCGGTTCCCCGTCACAGCCGACCCCGACCCGCTCATCGAGACACACCGCGATCGTCGCCACGGCCGCCGCCGCCAACAGCGCACTGCGTTCGGGGGGATCGGGTTTCGGGATGTGCAGCACCAGCGGCATCGCCAGCACCCGCCCCGGATCGTCCGGGTCCGGCCGGTCACCGTATCCGGCGGCGAGGACCGCGTGCCGGGCCGCGAACCCGGCGTCCGGCACCGCCGTCACAGCGGGACCCGGCGCACCAGCCCATCGACGGCGTCGGCGGCCTCGACCTCGTGACGGGTGATACCGAGGACGAAGAGCACGGCATCGAGGAACGGGTGCGAGAGCGCGGTGTCCGCGACCTCCTTCAATGCGGGCTTGGCGTTGAACGCAACCCCCAGGCCTGCGGTGTTGAGCATGTCGATGTCGTTGGCGCCGTCACCGACCGCGACGGTCTGCTCGAGCGCCACCCCGGCCGAGTCGGCGAACTCGCGCAGCGCGCGGGCCTTCGCGGCCCGGTCGACGACCTCGCCGACCACCCGGCCGGTGAGCACCCCGTCAACGATCTCGAGGGTGTTCGCGCGGACGAAGTCCAGTTCCAGTTCCTCGGCGAGGCCCTCGATCACCTGGACGAAGCCGCCGGAGACGACGCCGCACTTGAAACCGAGCCTGCGCAGCGTCCGGATGGTGGTGCGGGCGCCTGCGGTCAGTTCAATCGACGCGGCCACCTCGTCGATCACCGTCGCGGGCAGTCCCGCGAGGGTCGCGACCCGCTGATGCAGGGACTCGGTGAAGTCGATCTCGCCGCGCATCGCCGACTCGGTGACCTCACGGACCTTGTCCTCCACGCCCGCGTGGGCGGCGAGCATCTCGATGACCTCGCCCTGCACGAGGGTGGAGTCCACGTCGAACACGATCAGCCGCTTCGCCCGCCGGGCCAGGCCGGCCCGCTCGACGGCAATGTCGACCGCCTCGACCATCGCGAGCTCGGACAGTCCGGTGCGCAGCCGTGCGTCCGCGTCGTCGCCTCCGTCGGCGGCGGTCACCATCAGCTCGAGCCCGGTGACCGGGTAGTCCGCGACCCCCCGAATGGAGTCGATGTTGGCCCCCTGCTTCGCCAACTCCCGCGCGATGTGACTGAACGAGCGCGCGGTGACGGGGCTGCCGAGCACGACGACGGCGTGCGTGGACGGAGCGGGCCGCTCCGCAGCGCCCGCGCCGATCTCGACGTCGACGGTCATGCCGACGGTTGCCATCGCGTCCTCGAGCGCCTCCTGCAGCGCCTCCGGGTCCGCCGGGCACTCCACGAGCACGCCGAGCGTCAGTCGACCGCGGATCACGACCTGCTCGACGTCGAGCAGGCTGACGTGGTGCCGCGACAACGCGGCAAGCAGCACCGAGGTGACACCGGGCCGGTCCCGACCGGTCACCGTGATCAGGACCGTGGTCCCCGACTTCATCGAGGCATCCGCACCCACCGAGAAACTCCCTCCATCCCGTGGTCGCCGCCACGGGTCTCGCCCATCATTGTGCCAACCGTGCTTTCACGACCAGAAGGCCCCGCCCGAAACTCGGGCGGGGCCTCGTGGTCAGCTGCGTGCCACGCCTAGCGCGCGTCCTCCAGGACGGGGGCGTCGTGCTGCTTGTGGCCGGGACCGACGTGCGCCTCGGCGCGCATCCGCTCGACCATGTGCGGGTAGTGCAACTCGAACGCGGGCCGCTCCGACCGGATCCGGGGCAGCTCGGTGAAGTTGTGCCGCGGCGGCGGGCAGCTCGTCGCCCATTCGAGGGAGTTGCCGTAGCCCCACGGGTCGTCGACCGTGACGACCTCGCCGTACCGGTAGCTCTTGAACACGTTCCAGATGAACGGCAGCGTCGAGGCGCCGAGCACGAACGCGCCGATCGTGGAGATCGTGTTCAGCGTCGTGAAGCCGTCCGACGGCAGGTAGTCCGCGTAGCGACGCGGCATGCCCTCGTTGCCGAGCCAGTGCTGCACCAGGAAGGTGGCGTGGAAGCCGAGGAAGGTCAGCCAGAAGTGCCACTTCGCGAGGCGCTCGTCCATCATCCGGCCGGTCATCTTCGGGAACCAGAAGTAGATGCCCGCGTAGGTGGCGAACACGATGGTGCCGAACAGCACGTAGTGGAAGTGCGCGACCACGAAGTACGAGTCGGTGACGTGGAAGTCGAGCGGCGGGCTGGCGAGCAGGACGCCCGAGAGGCCGCCGAACAGGAAGGTGACGATGAAGCCGACGGAGAACAGCATCGGCGATTCGAACGTCAACTGCCCCTTCCACATCGTGCCGATCCAGTTGAAGAACTTCACGCCGGTCGGAACCGCGATCAGGAACGTCATGAACGAGAAGAACGGCAGCAGGATGGCGCCGGTGGCGTACATGTGGTGCGCCCACACCGCGACGGACAGCGCGGCGATGCCCAGGGTGGCGTAGACCAGGCCGCTGTAGCCGAAGATCGGCTTGCGCGAGAAGACCGGGAAGATCTCCGACACGATGCCGAAGAACGGCAGCGCGATGATGTACACCTCGGGGTGACCGAAGAACCAGAACAGGTGCTGCCACAGCAGGACGCCGCCATTGGCGGGGTCGAAGATGTGCGCGCCGAAGTGACGGTCGACGAACAGGCCGAGCAGCGCCGCGGTCAGCAGCGGGAAGGCGAGCAGGATCAGGACGCTGGTCACCAGGATGTTCCAGGTGAAGATCGGCATCCGGAACATCGTCATGCCGGGGGCACGCAGGCAGACCACGGTGGTGATCATGTTGACGCCGCCGAGGATGGTGCCGAGGCCGCTGACGGCCAGACCCAGGATCCACAGGTCCGCGCCGACACCGGGCGAGTGCACCGCGTCGGTCAGCGGGCTGTACGCGGTCCAGCCGAAGTCGGCGGCGCCACCGGGGGTGATGAAGCCGGCGGTCGCGACGGTGGAGCCGAACAGGTACAGCCAGTAGCTGAAGGCGTTCAGGCGCGGGAACGCGACGTCGGGGGCGCCGATCTGCAGCGGCAGGATGTAGTTCGCGAAACCGAACACGATCGGCGTCGCGTACATCAGCAGCATGATCGTGCCGTGCATCGTGAACAGCTGGTTGAACTGCTCGTTCGACAGGAACTGCATGCCCGGGATCGCGAGCTCCGACCGCATCAGCAGTGCCATCAGGCCGCCGATCAGGAAGAACGCGAACGACGTCACCATGTACATGATCCCGAGGACCTTGGGATCGGTCGTGGTGATCATCTTGTAGATGTAGGAACCCTTAGGTCCAAGCCTCGCCGGGAACGGCCGTTTGGCCGTTAGCTCGGGGACTGGCTGGGGCGCTACGGCAGTCACTGATCCTCCTGAATGTGCCCTTGGTCGCTCGGCAGGCTCGCTCAGGACGTTCGCCTCGGGCAGCGAGACGACCATCCTCATGGCTTGCGCTCTGAGGAATCGTAGACCGTCCCCCCACGATCCGCGGACCCGGTCCTACCCACTGTCGTACTTCGTGTCGGCCGCCTGCCCGCGCCCGCGGCTGACCAGGGGCGACGAGCCCGGCCGCGGTCACCCGAATCCACCCGAAGCACCGGTTGCTAAGGTTCTCCTTACCTAACTGATGGGAGTTCCCGTGAAGGTGCGCAGAAGGCCACTGCTCGCGCTGCTCGGCGCCGCGGCCGCCACCGTCCTCGTCGTCACCGGCTGCTCGTCCACCGACGGGACCGAGTCCGCCGCGCCCGCCGCCGGCGCCGGAGCGTTCCCCCGCACCGTCGACCACGCGCTCGGATCCACCGAGATCCCGGCAGCACCGCAGCGGATCGTCGCCCTCGACACCAGCTACTCCGATGCGGTGCTGCTCCTCGAGACCGACCTCGTCGGCTACGTCACCTACCGGACCGACGGCCTGCCCGACTACCTCGGCGACGCCCGCGCCACCTACGCGGCCGACGCCGTTCCGGTCGGGCCGCTCACCACGCCGAGCCTCGAGAAGATCGCCGAACTGCAACCCGACCTCATCGTGTCCGCGAAGGTCCGGCACGGCGAGATCTACAACCAGCTGTCCAAGATCGCCCCGACCGTCATGTCCGAGACCACGGGACCGACCTGGAAGGACAACATCCGTCTGCTCGGGACCGCGCTGGGCAAGGAGGACCTCGCCGAACAGAAGATCGGTGCGTACGAGCGGCACGCCGCCGACGTCGGGGCCGCCATCAACGCCGCCGCGAACAATCCGACGGTGTCGGTCGTCCGGTTTGCTGGCGAACCGACGGCCCGCATCTACCGGACCACCTCGTTCAGCGGCATCGTCCTCGCCGACGCGGGCATCGCCCGACCCGCGAGCGCCGACCCCGACCCGGCGAAGCCGTCCAGCATCGCCAACGACATCAGCCCCGAGCTGATCACCGAGGCGGAGGCGGACCTGATCGCGGTCAGCACCTACCAGCCGCCGGACGGCAGCACCGCCGTCACCGAACACGCCCAGCCGTTCCTGACCAACCCACTGTGGGCCGGGTTGACCGGGCGGAAGGTCGACGTCAACGACGTGGTGTGGATGGCCGCGGTCAGCGTGCAGGGCGCCGAGGGCATCCTCGACGACCTTGCCCGGGCGTTCGGCGTCGATACCCAGCGCGGATAGTCTCAACCAGCCCCACCGAGAGGACACAAGCCCCATGCGCAAGCCCACCCTTGCCCGCCGCGCGGCACCGATCGCCGCGCTGGCCGCGACCGCCCTGGCCCTGACCGCGTGCGGCGGCTCCGGCACCGACGACGCCGCCAGCAGCATCGTGCGGAGCACCACCAACGTCGCGGGCGCGGGCGTCCTCGGCAACGCCCGCGACACCGAGAACGTCTGCGGCCCCACCGCCCCCGTCGACCCCGCAGGCGTCACCGGCGCGGTTCGCAAGGTCGCGCACGCCGCTGGCGAGTCCGAGATTCCTGCGGACCCGCAGCGCATCGTTGTCCTCGACACCGACAAGCTCGACACCGTGTGCGCGCTCGGACTGCAGGACCGCCTCGTCGGTGCAGCCGTCGCCGGCGCGGTCGGCGCGCAGCCCGAGTATCTCGGCGCGACCATCGCGGCGGTCGAACCGGTCGGCACCGTTCAGGAGCCCAACTTCGAGAAGATCGCGGCGCTGCAGCCGGACCTGATCCTCGGCTCGAAGTTCCGCACCCCGGACGACTACGAGCGGCTCTCCGCCATCGCACCGACCACGTTCACCGAGCGGGTTGGCCTGACGTGGAAGGACAACCTGGTCCTCGACGGCACCGCCCTCGGCCGCGGAGCCAGTGCCCGGCAGGTGCTCGACGAGTACGAGACCACCGCCACCGAGACCGGAAAGTCGTTGAACTCGTCCGAGACCCAGGCGTCGGTCGTGCGGTTCATGCCGGGCATCATCCGCGTCTACGGCCCGGACAGCTTCTCCGGTCAGGTCCTCGCCGACGCGGGCGTGCAGCGGCCCCCGTTCCAACGGCTCGAGGGCGCGCAGGATCGCCGGTTCGCCGAACTCAGCGAAGAGGAACTGCCGAAGGCCGACGGCGACATCATCTACGTCAGCTTCTACGGCGACGAGGCCCGCGGCCAGGGTGTCGACGTCATGAACGGCGACCTGTGGCAGCGGCTCGGCGCGGTGACGGACAAGCGCGTGTTCAACGTCGACGACGAAATCTGGATGACCGGCATCGGCGTGATCGCCGCAAACGGCATCCTCGACGATCTGGAGGTTTCCCTCAATGGCTATGTCAACTAGGCGACTGCTGTTCGCCGCGCTCGGTGCGGCGCTGGTCGCCTCCGCAGGCGCGAGCCTCGCGGTCGCCGCGCCCGCCGCACCGGGGACCGCGCACATCGAGGTGCTCGCCGCCGACGGCGTCACCCCGCTCGGCGACACCGCCGTCCACGAGGGCGACCGGATCGTGGTGCGCGGCACCGGATTCGACCCGAACGCCAACACGGACGGGCTGCCGGTCCCGGTCCCGCCCGGCGTCCCGCACGGCACCTTCGTCACCTTCGGCGCATTCGCCCCGCACTGGCGCCCGTCCGAGGACGCCCCCGCGGAGGCCCGGGTCGGGCAGCAGCGGTCGGCCACCGCGTGGGTGATGTCGGAGTCCGCCCTGAACCGGGTGCCCGACGTCCCGTTCGACTTCCGTCGCACCATCCGGCAGCAGTGGGTGCCGCTCGCCGACGACGGCTCGTTCACCGCGACGCTGACCGTGACGAAGCCGGCGAAGACCGCGCCGGACGCCTCCTACGGCGTCTACACCTATGCGGCCGCGGACGCGGTCAACGCCGCGGAAGAGCTGTCCGTCCCGGTCACCTTCGACCCGGCCCCCGGCCCCAACACCCCGGTACCGCCTGCCCAGGACCTGCAGTGGGGCGTTGCGCCCGGCTACACCGACCTGGTCAAGTCGACGACGCAGGGGTCCGTCGTCGGCAGCGACGGCGCGTCCGTCCGCGGCGACGGCAGGCTCACGTTCGAACTCGATGGCGCCGACGTCGACCCGGCGACCGGCCTCGGCACCGTCCGCTACCGCGGCACCGTGGTCTCGTTCACCCGGTTCCACCTCGCCGAGATCGCGCTCGCGAACCCGTGGATCGAGTTCACCGACCGCGGCGCCTTCCTGTCCGCGGAGACCTCCGACGGCAACATGGTCGGCACCGACGCCATGCACCGGATCCGGTTCGCCCGACTGGATGCCCCCGCACATCCGGGAGGTGGCCAGTTCACCGACGTCCCGGCCCGGTTCGAGGCCCCGTTGTCGCCGAGCATTCTGCTCCCCTACTCCGGGCAGCAGGCCGCGCCGGTCACCTTCCGGTACTGATCAGCGGGCCGCGCGCCAACGTCGGACCCGCCCGTCGCGGA
>NZ_JBHXNU010000010.1:75389-188542 GCF_042719255.1 Rhodococcus sp. NPDC058532 | reverse complement strand
ACTTTGGGCGCGGTCTCGGGGTTCCACCCGCAAGAACCGCGGGGAGGACCCGGTGCCGCGAACGGTGTGGGGCTTCCACCCCCGGGGGGGGAAAATTCACGCACGGGCGCCGAAGGCGCTTCCCCGACCGATTCACGTAAGGACCGCAGATGACCGAGGTCAAGACCCTCACCTCCACCCGGCCGTTCACCGACCTCACCACCCTCACCCCGCTCGGCGACGGCGCGTTCGGCGCACACATCGACCCGATCTGGACGATCGGACCCAAGGTGCACGGCGGCTGCATGATGGCGGTGTGTGCGGCGGCCGCGCGGGACGCCGTCCGGGCCGAGGGCGGCGCCGCCGCCATGCAGCCGGTGGCGGTCAGCGCGAACTATCTCACCGCCCCCGACCCCGGCGACGTCCGCCTCGTCACCACCGTGCGCAAGCGCGGCCGCCAGGTCTGCCTGGTGGACGTGGATCTGCTGCAGGGCGACCGGATCGCGGTGTCGGCGTCGGTCACGCTCGGTGTGCCCGACGAGGCGGCGTCCCGGCACCGGGAGCCGCTCGCGATCGACGCGCTGCCCGCCGAGCCGACCGCGGCGGCGGCCCGGATCACCGCCGACCACCCGATGGCCGCGATCGTGCACGTCGCCAAGGGCTGCGAACTGCTGGTGGACCCGTCGGCCGCCCGGTTCCTTGCCGGGGAACTCGGCGACCCGGTGAACCGGATGTGGGCGCGGCCGCTCTCCGCGGACGAGGCCGACGCGGACACCGCCGCCCTGTTCGCGATCATGCTCGGTGACATCAGCGCGCCGGTGACGATGAACCGGGGCATGTTCGGGTGGGCACCGACCGTGCAGCTGACCACCTACCTCCGGCGTCGCCCTGCGCCCGGCTGGCTGCGGGTGATGGCCAGCGCACAGGTCATCGGCGAGGCCTGGTTCGAGGAGGACCACCTGGTCCTCGATTCCGCGGGGCAGGTGGTCGTGCAGAGCAGGCAGCTGGCGATGGTGCCGAGGGCCTGACCGGTCGCCGGCCCACGTTTCGCCCGTGGCAGGCTTGCGGTCATGACGAGAATCGCAGTGATCGGTGGCGGCCGGATCGGTGAGGCCCTGATCGCGGGACTGGTGAAGGCAGGCCACGCGCCGAAGGACCTCGTGGTCGCCGAGCAGCACCCGCCGCGCGCCCAGGAACTGGCGGGCCAGTACGGCATCCGGGCCACCACGGTCGCCGATGCCGCGGAGGGTGCGCACGTCGTGGTTGTCGCGGTCAAGCCCGCCGATGTCGATGCGGTGATGGTCGCGCTGAACAGCATCGACCTCGACGGCGACGTCGACCAGCTGATCGTCAGCCTCGCCGCCGGGATCCCGACGGCCCGGTACGAGAGCAGGCTGCCCGCCGGGTTCCCGGTGGTGCGGGTGATGCCGAACACCCCGATGCTTGTCGGTGAGGGGGTCAGCGCGATCGCGGCAGGCCGGTACGCGACCGCCGAGCATCTGGACACCGTCCGCGAGATCCTCGGTGCGGTCGGCAAGGTGGTCACCGTGTCCGAGCCGCAGCTCGACGCGGTCACCGCGGTCTCCGGGTCCGGGCCCGCGTACTTCTTCCTGGTGGCGGAGGCGATGATCGAGGGCGGCGTCGGGCTGGGGCTGACCAGGGCCGTCGCGACCGAGCTCGTCGTCCAGACCATGGTCGGGTCGGCCGCGATGCTGGACGGGGCGGGCAGCACCGCGAACGAGCTGAGGGCGGACGTCACCTCGCCCGGTGGCACGACGGCGGCCGCGATCCGGGAACTCGAGCGTGGGGGAGTCCGGACCGCGTTCAACGACGCGCTCGCGGCCGCGAAGCAGCGTTCGGCTGCGCTCGGTGCGGGCCCGGAATGAGATTCGATACCTCACACACGTCGCAGTAACCCCACGTGTCCCGTTAAGCTCGGATGCAGCACGTGCGTGTCTGTTCCGCCGGAGGGGAAGCCGGCGGCGCGACACGTGCCGGAGGTATGCAATCTGATGGTGTCGACAGACAAGCCAAAGGGTGCGGGCACGGACAAAGAGCCCGCCCTCGGCGGCACACAATTCCTCACCGTCGCCGAGGTGGCGGCGTTGATGCGAGTGTCGAAAATGACGGTGTACCGACTGGTGCACAGCGGGGAACTGCCCGCGGTGCGGGTCGGACGGTCGTTCCGGGTGCACGCGAAGGCGGTGCACGACTACCTGGAAACGTCCTACTTCGACGCCGGCTGACGAGTCCGGTTTCGGACGGCCCGCGGCGTCCCGGTACGATGACTTATCGTCGTGCCGGCCAGCCGGGTGTCGTCAGGCGCTGGGCTCGCGGATACGAGAGGCACAGCGCCAGGTCGGTTCGCGCCGACCAGAACGCACGTACGTCACCGGCGTGCGCAGGAACGCTAGAGAAGAACGTGAGGAACTCCCGCCATGGGTTCAGTGATCAAGAAGCGACGCAAGCGCATGTCGAAGAAGAAGCACCGCAAGCTGCTTCGCCGGACTCGCGTGCAGCGCCGGAAACTCGGTAAGTAGTCCGCTCGGTCTCCGAGCGGGCCAACGCCCGCGATGCCCGTCACCGTTCCGGTGGCGGGCATCGTGCATTTCCGGGTCCCGGACCGGCTCCGAGTTGGTCGTCCAACCAGATGACACGCGCCGGGGAATCCGACAAAACGCCAGGTGGACGGGGTGTTTCGGGCTCGTTAAGTTTTTGAGCGACTGCTCCCGGACCGGCTACGCTCGACGTGATCGATCGGTGACGGATTCGAGACACGGGCAGGGGTGGTCGTGGCAGGTGATCGTGGCGTGCAGTATCCGTCGGTGGTGCTGGTGACGGGGGCGAGTCGGTTCCTTGGCGGGTACCTGGTGTCGCGCCTGGCCCAGGATCCCGGCATCGACCGGGTCATCGCCGTCGACTCGCGGTCGCCGACCAAGGACATGCTGCGCCGGATGGGCCGGGCGGAGTTCGTCCGCGCCGACATCCGCAATCCGCTGATCGGCAAGGTGCTGCGCGGCGCCGGGGTGGACACGGTGGTGCACGCGTCGACCCTGGTGAAGCCGCCGAAGTCGGGCAGTCGCACCGCGATGAAGGACATGAACATCCTCGGCGCCATGCAACTGTTCGCCGCCTGTCAGAAGTCGCCGGACGTGCGGAAGGTGGTGGTGCGCTCCACGACCGCCGTCTACGGTTCCAGCGCGAAGGACCCGGCGAAGTTCAGCGAGGAGATGAGCGCTCGGCGTCCGCCCTCCGGCAGCTACGCGCGGGACAGCATCGAGATCGAGGGGTACGCCCGAGGCCTGGGACGGCGGCGCCCGGATCTCGCGGTCACGCTGCTGCGGATGGCGCCGCCGATCGGGCCCAACCTGCACGGTTCGATGTCGCGATACCTGCGGTCGCCGGTGGTGCCCACCATCCTCGGGCGGGACGCCCGGATGCAGTTGCTGCACGAGGAGGACGCGCTCGCCGCGCTCGAACGCGCGACGCTCGCCGGGCCTGCGGGCACCTTCAACGTCGCCGGTGACGGGGTGGTGACCCTGAGCCAGGCGATCCGTCGGGCGGGCGGGGTCGAGGTGCCGGTGCCGTTCCCGCTGCTCGGCACGCTCGGTCGGGTGCTGCCGGGGGCGGGCACCCGCGGCGTCACGCGGGAGCAACTCGACTATTTCCACTTCGGGTGCGGCGTCGACACCACCCGGATGCGCACCGAGCTCGGCTTCGACCCGCGACGGTCGACGCTGCAGGCCCTTGACGACATGCTCGCCGGTTCCGCGTCGAGACCGATCGTGAGCAGGGACTGGGTGCGGTCGGTGGAATCCACGGTTCAGCAGTTGGTCGGCGTCGGCGAGGGGGCACGATGAACGAGGTCGCCAAGGTCATTCCGCTGCGGGGGGACGCGGCGCGGACCGCCCGCGGGCAGATCCGGCGGGCCCGGCTCGAACCGTCACCGCCGACGCGGCTGTATCCGGCGGCTCCCGCCATGCACCCCGCCGCGGCGCCCGGGTCGCTGGCCGCGTCGATGCGCGACGCGGCGCGGGACCTGGTTGCGGATCAGGTGGTGGCGGTCGCCGAGTTCCTGCGCCGCAGGCTGACCGGCGACTACCAGGTCGACGACTTCGGTTTCGACCCGCACTTCGCCGAGAACGTGTGGCTGCCGCTGCTGCGTCCGATGTTCGACTCCTGGTTCCGGGTCGAGGTGCGCGGCGTCGAGAACATCCCCGACGAGGGCGGCGCGCTCGTCGTCGCGAACCACGCCGGGGTGGTCCCGATCGACGGGCTGATGACCTCGGTCGCGCTGTTCGACCATCATCCCGCGCGGCGGCCGCTGCGGATGCTCGCCGCCGACCTGGCGTTCGAGCTGCCGGTCGTCGGGAACGTCGCCCGCAAGGCGGGCCACACCCTCGCCTGCACCGCCGACGCGGAACGGTTGCTGCGCGGCGGGGAGGTCGCCGCGGTCTTCCCCGAGGGGTTCAAGGGCATCGGCAAACCGTTCAGCGAGCGCTACAAGCTGCAGCGGTTCGGCCGCGGCGGCTTCGTGTCGGCCGCGCTGCGGACCGGTGTCCCGATCGTGCCGTGCTCGATCGTCGGTTCCGAGGAGATCTACCCCAAGATCGGGGAGCTCAAGTCGCTCGCGCGACTGCTCGGCATGCCGTACTTCCCGGTCACGCCCCTGTTCCCGCATCTCGGTCCGCTCGGGCTGATCCCGTTGCCGTCGAAGTGGTACATCGAGTTCGGGGAACCGATCCGCACCGACACTTACGACATCGCCGACGCGGAGGATCCGATGGTGATGTTCGAGGTGACCGATCACGTGCGGGAGACGATCCAGCAGACGCTGTACCGGCTGCTCGCCCAGCGCCGCAACGTGTTCCTCGGCTAGGTCAGTGCTTCTTTCGGCTCGCGGCGGCGGCGAGGGCGCCGCCGATCGCGCCGAGGGCGAGCGCGGTGGGAACACCGACCTTCGCGGCCTTGCGGCCGGTCCGGTAGTCGCGGATCTCCCAGCCCCGGTTCCGCGCCACCTCCTTGAGGTCGGCGTCCGGGTTGATCGCGACGGCGGTGCCGACCAGTGACAGCATCGGGACGTCGTTGTGGCTGTCCGAATACGCGGTGCAGCGTTTGAGGTTCAGGCCCTCCCGGACCGCGAGGGTGCGCACCGCGTGCGCCTTGCCCGCGCCGTGCAGGATGTCGCCGACGAGCCTGCCGGTGAACCGGCCCTCCTCGGACTCGACGACGGTGCCGAGCGCGCCGGTGAGGCCGAGACGCTTCGCGATGACCTGAGCCAGCTCGACCGGGGTCGCGGTGACCAGCCACACCTGCTGGCCCGCGTCGAGGTGCATCTGCGCGAGCGCCCGGGTGCCCGGCCAAATCTTGTCGGCGATCAGCTGGTCGTAGATCTCCTCGCCGAGGCGGCTGAACTCCGCGGTCTCGCGGCCCGCGATGAACGCGAGCGCCTTCTCCTTGCCGGACGCGACGTCGTCGCTGTTCTCCTTGCCGGTCACCCGGAACTTGAGCTGCTGCCAGCCGAATCCGGCCATGTCCCCGAGGGAGATGTACTTGCGGGCGGCGAGCCCGCGGGCGAAGTGGATGATCGAGGCGCCCTGCACCATCGTGTTGTCGACGTCGAAGAAGGCCGCGGCGGTGAGATCCCTGGAGATCGCCGGTTCGCCCGCCGCGTCGGCCGCCCCAAGGTCGGCGGCCGATTCGGCCTCGTGCAGGGCGAGGGCGGCGTCGGCGCTGGCCTCACCCGCGAGATTGGCCCGCAGCTGCGAATCGGTGGGACCCAGCGGGTTGCGCCACCGGCGGCGCACGCGGGACCACCCGGCACCCGGTCTTGCACCGGTCGGCCCTGTCAGCCCAGGCACACGCACCTCCCGTGGTTGGCAATCCGGGGTAACCCTATCCCCAGCCCTGAGCGGGCACCGCGAAGACGGAGCCGCAGGCGCACCCCGTGTGATGTCCGTCTCCGGTCATCCGGGCCGTCGCGGTGGCAAGGTGGACGTCATGACGGCCTCGACCCACACCATCACCCTGCTGACCCGAGCCGGCTGCGGCTCGTGTGTCGTTGCTCACGACCGGTTGGTGCCGTTGTGTGAGGAATTCGGCATTCTCCTCGAAACCGTCGACGTCGACGAGGCGGCGGGCCGAGATCCGGAACTCCGCGCCGAGTATGGCGATCGTCTTCCGGTCGTGCTGTTGGACGGCCGCGAACACAGCTACTGGGAGGTCGACGAGGTTCGACTGCGTTCGGATTTGACAATCCGAGGGTGAAGGGCTCGCCCGGACATCCGGTCGCTGTGCAGGTCGCGGCCGGTTGAGCAACTTTGTGCAGGGCTTCACAAGCAGTTACCGTGGGTGAGAACGTCCCCCCGGATCAATGTGAACTCCGGTCGTGTGCATGGCCGGACGAGGAGCCACCGAAGTGAGCGAACAGCACCAGTCGCATGGGTTCTCCGCCCGTGGCGCCTCCGGGGCTGATTCGACCACCGCCGCTTCGACCACCGCCGCCGGTGCGGCAGCAGCTGAGACCGCCGCGCCGCGGGCCGAGGTGAAGGATCTGCCGCAGGCGACCGTCACCCGGCTCGCGACCTACCTGCGGGTGCTCGGCGTGATGACCGACGCGGGCACCCACATCGTGTCCAGCGAGGAACTCGCCACCGCCGCCGGCGTCGGCTCGTCCATGCTCCGCAAGGACCTGTCGTTCCTCGGCCCGAACGGGGTCCGCGGCGTCGGCTACGACGTGACCCGGCTGCGGGCCCGCATCGAGGCCGCGCTCGGACTCGACCAGGGGCACCGGGTGGTGCTGGTCGGGGTCGGGAACCTGGGGCAGGCGCTGGCCCGGTACGGCGGCTTCGGCCGCCGCGGCTTCACGATGGTTGGCCTGTTCGACAGCAGCCCGGACCGGATCGGCACCGAGATCGACGGCCTGATCGTGCGGGACGTCGCCGAACTCGAGGCGGCGTGCCGGGAACTCGAGGCGACGATCGGGGTCGTTGCCACCCCGGACGACGCCGCGCAGCGGGTGTGCGACGGCCTCGTCGACGCGGGCGTCCGGTGCATCCTCAGCTTCGCGTCGGCGCCGTTGGAGTTGCCCCCGCACGTGGAGATCCGCAGGGTGGATCTCGCGGTGGAGATGCAGGTGCTCTCCTTCCGCAGCGCCCGCAGGACCGACGGTGAGCATGCGGCCGTCGCGCTCGGGGGCGGGGCGCCGCGTCGCGCGGCCCGCTCGACTTCGAAAGACCTGGGATCGACAAGGAATGGATCGGTGATCGCACCGTGAGTGTTCTCCTGGTCGGGATTTCGCATCGCAGCGCTCCCGTCTCCGTCCTCGAGCGGGTTGCCGTCGCGGACACCGATCGGCCGAAGCTGATCGACAAGTTGCTTGCCTCCCCGCACGTCTCGGAGACGATGATCGTCTCGACGTGCAACCGGGTGGAGATCTACGCGGTCGTCGACGCCTTCCACGGCGCCCTCGCGGACGTCGGGGACGTGGTCGCCGCGCATTCCGGGCTCGACCTGAACGACTTCACCAAGCACGCCTACGTGCGGTACAGCGAGGCCGCGGCCGAGCACCTGTTCGCGGTCGCCAGCGGCCTGGACTCGATGGTGATCGGCGAGCAGCAGATCCTCGGCCAGATCCGGACCGCGTACGCGGTGTCCGACGCGCAGAACGCGGCCGGCCGGGTGCTGCACGAGCTGGCGCAGCAGGCACTGCGGGTCGGCAAGCGGGTGCACTCGGAGACCGGGATCGACCGCGCCGGTGCCTCCGTCGTGTCGGTGGCGCTGGACCGCGCGGGCTCGATCCTGGCCGCGGCGGATGCGACGGGCACCGGGTTGGCGGGCCGGACCGCGATGGTCGTCGGCGCCGGGTCGATGGGCGGGCTGTCCGTCGCGCACCTGACCAGGGCAGGCATCGGCCGGATCGTCGTCGCCAACCGCACCCGCGAACGCGCCGAGCGACTCGCCGACACCGTGCGCGCCGCTGGCGTCGCCGCCGACGTGGTTGCGCTGTCCGACCTGGCGCCCGCGCTGGCGGAGGCGGACGTGCTGGTCGCCTGCACCGGCGCGGTCGGCGCCGTCGTCACCCTCGCCGACGCCCACCTTGCGCTCGCCGCCCGCAACGCCGCGCAGCGCCCGCTGGTGATCTGCGACCTCGGGCTGCCGCGGGACGTCGAACCCGCGGTCGCCGGACTGCCGGGGGTGGCGCTGCTCGACATCGCGACGATGAAGGCGGACCCCGGCGCCGGTGCCGCGGCCGCGGACGCCGACGCCGCCCGCGAGATCGTCGCAGGCGAACTGGCCACCTATCTGGCCGGGCAGCGGCTCGCGGAGGTCACCCCGACGGTGACGGCGCTGCGGCAGCGCGCCGCCGAGGTGGTCGAGGGCGAACTGCTCCGACTCGAGTCGCGCCTGCCCGGCCTCGACGATCCGCAGCGCGACGAGGTGGCGCGCACGGTGCGCCGGGTGGTGGACAAGCTGCTGCATGCCCCGACCGTGCGGGTCAAGCAGCTCGCGACGACGCCGGGCGGCGACGCCTACGCGGCCGCGCTGCGCGAACTGTTCGAGCTGGCTCCGGGCAGCGCCCAGGCAGTCGCCTCGCCGATGGAGATCCGGGCAGTCGAACTCGCCGACAACGTCACCGCCGAACGGCGTGACGAGGACGCGGTGACGTGGTGGAAGGGAATGCAGGAATGAACGCGGCAGCACCCGTGGCGCCCGGTACCGAGGCGTCCCGCAGGACCCTGCGCATCGGTACCCGCGGCAGCCTGCTCGCCACCACCCAGGCCGGGACCGTTCGGGACGCGTTGATCGCGGCGGGGCATCCGGCGGAGCTGGTGGTCATCACGACGAAGGGCGACGTCACCGCCGGACCGGTGCAGCGCATCGGGGTCGGGGTCTTCGTCGCGGAACTGCGCGAGGCGCTGCTCGCTGGCGACGTCGACGTCGCGGTGCACTCGTACAAGGATCTGCCGACGGCGCAGCCCGCCGACCTGGTGGTCGCCGCGGTGCCGCCGCGGGAGGACCCGCGGGACGCGCTGGTCGCCCGCGACGGGCTGGTGCTCGGCGAGCTGCCGCCGGGGTCGAAGGTGGGGACGTCCGCGCCGCGCCGCCGCGCTCAACTGCGGGCGCTGGGCCTCGGACTGGACATCCAGCCGCTGCGCGGCAACATCGACACCCGGATCGGCAAGGTCGAGTCCGGTGAGCTGGACGCGATCGTGATCGCGCGCGCCGGGCTCTCGCGGATCGGGCGGCTGGACGTGATCACCGAGTCGCTGGAGCCGGTGCAGATGCTGCCCGCGCCGTCGCAGGGGGCGCTGGCCGTCGAATGCCGCGCGGACAACCCCGACCTGGTCGCGGTGCTTGCCGAACTCGACGACGCGGCCACCCGCGCCGCCGTCGTCGCCGAACGGGCGCTGCTGGCGGAACTCGAGGCCGGGTGCACCGCCCCGGTCGGCGCGATCGCCGAGGTCGTCGAGTCCCTCGACGACGACGGCAGGGTCATCGACGAGCTGTCGGTGCGCGGCTGCGCGGCCGCGGTGGACGGGTCGGATTCGATCCGCGCGTCCGCCGTCGGATCGCCCGACCGCGCCGAGGAGTTGGGGCGCGCGGTCGCCAGGGAACTCCTCGACCTCGGTGCGCGCGAGTTGATGGTGGCCGCCGAGAGGGACGGTGCCGCCGATGACTGACCCGACCCCGTGGCGGTCGAAACGGTGCGCGCGACCACCGCGCATCGACCCGCCCGCCACCGCCCCGACCGCACCACGCCCGAACACCGGCATTTTGAACGCACTGGAGAACAACCGATGAGCCGAGTCCGAAAGAACACCCCCGGACGGATCCTGTTCGTGGGATCGGGCCCTGGAGACCCCGCCCTGCTCACGGTCCGCGCCCGCGATGTCCTCGCCCATGCGACGCTCGCGTTCACCGACCCCGACGTCGACAAGGGGGTGACCGCGCTGGTCGGCACCGCGCTGCACGTCAAGGGCGTGGAGGAGGATCCGGAGCACCCGCTCTCGGAGGTGCGACCGGCACTCGGCGAGCCCGCCGAGGTCGCGAAGACCCTGGTGCACGAGGCGAAGGCCGGGCACGACGTGGTGCGCCTCGTCTCCGGCGACCCGCTGACCACCGACTCGGTGATCGCCGAGGTCAACGCCGTCGCCCGTACCCAGGTCGTGTTCGAGATCCTGCCGGGCCTGCCGTCCGGCTCGGCGGTGCCGAGCTACGCGGGCATGGCACTCGGGTCCGGGCACACGGAGGCCGACGTGCGCGGCGAGGTCGACTGGGCGGCGCTGGCCGCGGCGCCGGGGCCGCTGGTCCTGCACGCGGGTGCAACGCACCTGGCGGAGACGGCGAGCGCGCTCGTCGAACATGGCCTCGCCCCGCAGACCCCCGCCGCGATCACCGTGCGCGGCACCACCCGTCAGCAGCGCACCGTGGAGGCGACCCTCGCGACGCTGAACGAGGCGGGCTCGGAACTGGTCGGGTCGCTGATCGTCACGGTCGGCAAGGTCGTCACGCACCGCAACAAGATGTCGTGGTGGGAGTCGCGGGCCCTGTACGGCTGGACCGTGCTGGTGCCGCGGACCAAGGATCAGGCGGGCGACATGAGCGACCGGCTGGTCACCCACGGCGCCATCCCGATCGAGGTCCCGACGATCGCGGTCGAGCCGCCGCGCAGTCCCGCGCAGATGGAACGCGCGGTCAAGGGCCTGGTCGACGGCCGCTACCAGTGGGTGGTGTTCACCTCCACCAACGCGGTTCGCGCGGTGTGGGAGAAGTTCGAGGAGTTCGGGCTCGACGCCCGCGCGTTCTCCGGGGTGAAGATCGCGTGCGTCGGTCAGGCCACCGCGGACAAGGTGCGCAGCTTCGGGATCAACCCGGAACTGGTGCCCGCGGGGGAGCAGTCCTCCGAGGGGCTGTTGGCCGAGTTCGCCCCGTACGACGACGTCTTCGACCCGGTCAACCGGGTGCTGCTGCCGCGCGCGGACATCGCGACGGAAACCCTCGCCGAGGGGCTGCGGCAGCGCGGCTGGGAGATCGACGACGTCACCGCGTACCGGACCGTGCGGGCGGCGCCGCCGCCGGCCGAGACCCGCGAGATGATCAAGACCGGCGGCTTCGACGCGGTGTGCTTCACCTCCTCGTCGACGGTCCGGAACCTGGTCGGCATCGCCGGGAAGCCGCACGCGCGCACCATCGTCGCGTGTATCGGACCGAAGACCGCGGAGACCGCGATCGAGTTCGGCCTTCGGGTGGATGTGCAGCCGGAGACGGCACAGATCGGTCCGCTGGTCGAGGCGCTCGCCGAGCATGCGGCCCGACTCCGCGCCGAGGGTGCGCTGCCGCCGCCCCGCAAGAAGTCCCGCAGGCGATAGGCGCTACGCGCCCGTGAGTCCTTATGGCCCCGTCGCGGGCCAAAAGGGCTCACGGGCCCGACGAAGGAGGCACCTCCCTTGTTCCCGGCCGAACGACCCCGACGCCTGCGTGGCACCGCCGCGCTGCGTCGACTGGTCGCCGAAACCTCCCTGGAGCCACGGCATCTGGTGCTGCCGATGTTCGTGGCCGACGGTATCGACACGCCGCGGGAGATCTCGTCGATGCCCGGGGTGTACCAGCACACCCTGGACTCGCTGCGCGCCGCGGCGACCGAGGCGGTTGCCGCCGGGGTCGGTGGGCTGATGCTATTCGGGGTGCCGCGACCCGAGGACAAGGACGCGGAGGGGTCGGGCGCGATTGATCCCGACGGCATCCTCAACCGCGGACTGCGGGCGCTGCGGGACGAGCTCGGTGACGCCACCGTCCTGATGGCGGACACCTGCCTCGACGAGTTCACCTCGCACGGACACTGCGGTGTGCTGACCGCCGACGGCGGAGCTGGCACCGTCGACAACGATGCGACCCTGGCCCGGTACGTGGACATGGCAGTTGCGCAGGCGGAGTCGGGTGCACACCTGCTCGGCCCGAGCGGGATGATGGACGGCCAGGTCGCCGCGATCCGTGAGGGGCTCGACGCCGCCGGGCACCTCGACACCGGCATCCTGGCGTACGCGACGAAGTATGCGTCCGCGTTCTACGGTCCGTTCCGGGAGGCCGTCGGCTCCACCCTCGACGGTGACCGCCGCACCTATCAGCAGGATCCGGCGAACCGCCGCGAGTCCCTGCGTGAGGTGGACCTCGACCTAGAGGAGGGCGCCGACATCGTGATGGTCAAGCCAGCGATGAGCTATCTCGACGTGCTCCGCGAGGTCGCCGACATGTCGACGGTTCCCGTTGCCGCCTACCAGATCTCGGGCGAGTATTCGATGATCACCGCGGCCGCGGAGCGGGGTTGGATCGACCGGGACGCCGCGATCATGGAATCGCTGCTGAGCATCCGGCGGGCCGGTGCCGACATCGTGCTTACCTATTGGGCCAGCGACGTGGCGGGCCGGTTGTGACGGCCCCGGGATCGCCGCAGGGCCCGCCGCCGCAGGGCCCGCCGCCGCAGGGCCCGCCGCCGCCGGGCCCGCCGCCCGGTGCACCGTGGCCGCCCGCCCAGTACGGCCCCCCACCGGTCGGCCCACCCCAGCGGCCGGAGCCGCCGGTGGACGTGGTGACCGCGTTCCAGTTGCTCTGCGCGGTCGCGGCCCTCGGCGTGCTGAACATGATCGCCTCGCTGTGCGCCGTCTACGCCGACCGCGAGACCTACGTCGACCAGTTGCTGCGCGACGTCGCGGCGCAGGATGCGTCGGTGCAGATCGGCCGGGACACCGCGGACTCGCTGATGATCGTCGGGCTCGGACTGACCGGGCTGATCGGACTCGGGATCACCGCGCTGTATCTGCTGTTCGTGTTCAAGATGCGGGCCGGGCGCAACTGGGCCCGCATGCTGGTGACGATGGCGGGCGTGCTGATGGTGTTCATGGCGATCCCCGTCCTGTTCGGGCTCGGCGGGGGCGGTGCGGCCGTGATGATCGCGGGCGGCGCGGGAATCCTGCAGGCGGTGCTCGTGGTCGGGGCGATCGTGCTGATGCACCGCGCGGACTCGAACCGGTACTTCCTGCCCGGTATCGCGCCGCGATGAGCGGGCGGGAGACTCGGCCACAGCAGGTCGCCATCGCGTACTGGCTGTGGCTGGCGTGCGCGGCGCTGCTGGTGCTGTTCGGTCTGCTTGCGTTGACGGCGTCCGGGGACGCGGTGCGGGACCAACTGCTGGCGAACGGCGCGGACCCCGGCGACGTTGATGCGCTGGTCGGGTTGCTGCGCGGATCCGGCGCACTGGCGGGCGCGGTCGGCGTCGCGATCGGATTCCTCGCCGGACCCGTTCGCGCGGGGGATCCGCGGTTCCGGCGGGCGGCCGTCGCCCTGAGCGCGGTGTACACGCTGATCCAGGTGCTGTCGACCGCGGTCGGTGTCGGCCAGGCACCGACGCTGATGACCGCGATCGGCCTCGTCATCGCGTCGATCCTGGTGTACCTGCCGTCCGCGCGTGACTGGTTCGTTCGTGGCTGAGGCCCCCTTCGTCGAGCCAGGGGGGCGGTGGCGCACGGTGGCGCTTGGCCCGCTGCTGTGCCTGATCGTGCTGATCGGCGACCTGTTCATCGGGGCAGGGGTGCACGTCGCGGGGCTCAGCCTGTTCGCGGTCCTGCTCGCCGCCCTGGTGTGGGTGCAGGTCAAGGCGGCCCGCACCCACGCGAGCGTCGAGGTCACCCCCACCACGCTGCGGTGTGGCACCGAGACCCTCGCCCTCGCCGACATCGCCGAGGTGCTACCCGATGCGGACCCGTACGCCGACGACCTGCAGCCGTGGGAGACGGCGCCGCCGCTCGGCGAGCTGTCGGGGGTACCGCGACGCCGGACCGGGATCGGGTTGCGGCTCACGGACGACCGGCTGGTGCGGGCCTGGGCGCGGGACGGCGAGGGGCTGCGGTCGGTACTGGAGGCGGCGGTGCCGCACGAGGGGAGCGAAGGATGACCGGTCGGGTCCGGGCCGTCGCGGCGGGGTCGGCCGCGGTGGTCGCGGCGGTCGTCGCGGTGCTGTGCTGGCTGCGCGGGGTGACGTCGTCGACGTTCGGCCCGGTCGTCGACGGCGCGCCGGAGTTCACGTCGACGCACTACTCCGGGCCGTGGATCGGCGGCGCGACCGTTGCGGTGATCGTCGCCGGGTTGGCGCTGCTCGACCTGTGGCGGCAGCGCGGCTAGCCACCCTGGCGGAAAATACCCAAGGGGGGTATGCTATGGGCATGAACGGATACACGCCCGAGAAGGAAGCCCTGCTCAAGCGGCTGCGCCGCATCGAGGGTCAGGTCGCGGGCATCTCGCGGATGGTCGACGACGACCGCTACTGCATCGACATCCTCACCCAGGTGTCCGCAGTGACCAGTGCGCTGCAGTCGGTCTCGCTCAAGCTGCTCGACGAGCACCTCTCGCACTGCGTTGTCGAGGCCGCGAAGCGGGGCGGACCGGAGGCCGACGCCAAGGTCAAGGAGGCGTCCGACGCCATCGCCCGCCTCGTCAAGTCATAGGAAGGGAACCGTCGTGCAGAGCGCCTACACCGTCACCGGCATGACCTGCCAGCACTGCGTCGCGTCGGTCACCGAGGAGGTCTCGGAGATCGCGGGCGTGACCGCCGTCGCCGTCGATCTGGACAGCGGTCGCGTCGACGTCACCAGCGAGACCCCGCTCGACCGGGCAGCCGTCGCCGCGGCCGTCGAAGAGGCGGGATACGAGCTGGCGCCGTGAGCGCCGACCTCCGGGAGGACGGTGTCGACCTCGACATCGGCGGGATGACCTGCGCGTCCTGTGCCAATCGCATCGAGCGCAAGCTCGGCAAGCTCGACGGCGTCACCGCGACGGTGAACTTCGCGACCGAGCGCGCGCACGTCACCCACACCGCCGCCGTGTCGGTCGCCGACCTGGTCGCCGCGGTGGAGGCCGCGGGCTACACCGCCGCGGCGGTCCCCGACCGGCCGGAACCGACCCCCGCGCCCTCCGACTCCCTCGGTGTCCGTCTCGCCGGGTCAGCGACCGCCGCGGTGCCGGTCGTTGCGCTGTCGATGGTCCCCGCGCTGCAGTTCGACTACTGGCAGTGGGTGTGTCTCGCGCTCACCACGCTCATCGTCTTCTGGGGCGGCTACCCGTTCCACCGTGCGGCGCTGACCAACGCTCGGCACCGCGCAGCCACAATGGACTCCCTCGTCTCGCTCGGCACCCTCGCCGCCTACGCTTGGTCGGTGTGGGCCCTGGTGTTCGGCACCGCGGGCCACGTCGGGATGACCCACGAGTTCACCTTCCGGCTCGGCGCGCACGACCCCGCCGGCCAGATTTACCTCGAGACCGCGGCCGCGGTGACGGTGTTCCTGCTCGCCGGACGGTACGCCGAGGCGAAGGCCAAACGGCGGGCGGGCGCCGCGCTGCGGTCGCTGCTCGATGTCGGCGCCAAGGACGTCGCGGTCCTCGCGGGCGGGGTGGACACCCACGGCGCCGCCGAAACGCGAATCCCGGTGCAGCAGCTGCGGGTCGGCGACCTGTTCGTGGTGCGGCCCGGCGAGCGGATCGCCACCGACGGGGTCGTGGTCCGCGGCAGCGCCGCCGTGGACGCGTCGACGATCACGGGCGAGTCGGTGCCGGTCGATGTCGGCCGGGGCGACGCGGTGATCGGCGGCACCGTCGACACCGACGGTCTGCTGGTGGTGCGGGCCGAGAAGGTCGGCGCGGACACGCAACTCGCGCACATCGCGACGCTCGTCACCGAGGCGCAGAACGGCAAGGCCGCCGTCGCGCGGCTGGCCGACCGCGTCTCGTCGGTATTCGTTCCGGCCGTGCTGGTGCTCGCGGCCGTGACCCTGGCCGGCTGGCTGGTGACCGGACACGGCGCGACGGAGGCGTTCACCGCCGCCGTCGCCGTGCTCATCGTTGCGTGCCCGTGCGCGCTCGGGCTGGCAACGCCCACCGCACTTCTCGTCGGAACCGGCCGTGGCGCGCAGCTCGGCATCCTCATCCGCGGCCCCGAGGTGCTTGAGCAGACCCGCCGCATCGATACCATCGTGCTCGACAAGACCGGCACCGTCACCACCGGCGTCATGGCGGTCGGGCGGGTGCTTGCCGCGGACGGGGTCGACCCCGGCCTGGTGTCGGCGCGTGCGGCGGCCGTCGAATCCGCGTCCGAGCATCCGGTGGCGCGGGCGATCGCCGGACCGCACGCGGGCCCGGTGACGGACTTCGCGAACCGGCCCGGACGCGGTGTCGTCGGCACCGTCGACGGAGTCCGGGTCGCGGTCGGCACGCCGGAGCACCCGGTGCCGCCGGAGCTGGCCGGGGCGTTTGGGTCGGGGGACACCACGGTCGCGGTGATATGGGGCGGCGCGGTCCGCGGCGCGATCACCGTTGTCGACGCGGTGAAGCCGACCAGTGCGGAGGCGGTCGCGCGGATGCGGGCGCTCGGGATGACGCCGGTCCTGCTCACCGGCGACGATGCGGCGGTGGCGCGACGGGTCGCGGCCGAGGTGGGCATCGACGAGGTCGTCGCCGGGGTGCTGCCGGACGAGAAGGCCGCCGTCGTTGCGCGGCTGCAGGCCGAGGGGCGGGCCGTCGCGATGGTCGGGGACGGTGTCAACGACGCCGCCGCGTTGGCGACCGCCGACGTCGGGCTGGCGATGGGCACCGGCACCGATGCCGCCATCGAGGCCGCGGACCTCACCCTGGTGCGCGGCGACCTGCTTGCGGTGCCGCAGGCCATCCGGCTGTCCCGTGCGACGCTGAACACCATCCGGGGCAACCTGTTCTGGGCGTTCGCCTACAACGTCGCCGCCCTGCCGCTCGCCGCGTTCGGCCTGCTCAACCCGATGATCGCCGGTGCAGCGATGGCGGCCTCGTCGGTGTTCGTGGTGACCAACAGCCTCCGCCTGCGCGGCTTCGCCGCCCGTGCGTGATTTTTACCCCGATCGGGGTAAAAATCACGCACAGTCACGGAGTGAATTTGCCTTTGCGAAGGATTACTTGAACACTGTTCAAGTGTGGGCGTGACAAGAGATGATGTGCGGACGGTGCGGGTGCTGATCGTCGGGGCCGGGTTCGCCGGGCTCGGGATGGCCGCCGTGTTGGACCGCGCTGGCGACCGGGACTTCCTGGTCCTGGAACAGGGTGCTGGCGTCGGGGGCACCTGGCGGGACAACACCTACCCGGGATGCGCCTGCGACATCCCGTCCGTGCAGTACTCCTATTCCTTTGCGCCCGGGGACGGTTGGACCACGGCGCGGGCGGCGCAACCGGAGATCCTCGGCTATCTCCGCGGCGTCGCCGCCGGATTTCGCGACCGCATCTCGTTCGGCGCGCGGGTCGCGGAGGGGCACTGGGACGAGGCGGGGGCATGCTGGCGCGTCACCACCGACGGCGGACGCCGCTACACCGCTCGGTATCTCGTCGTTGCGACCGGGGCGCTCACTGTCCCTCGGCTGCCCCGCATCCCGGGCGCGGAGACGTTCGCCGGGTCGGCATTCCACACCGCGGCCTGGGATCATGCGGTCACCCTCGACGGCAAGCGGGTCGCGGTGATCGGCACCGGCGCCTCCGCCGTCCAGGTGGTCCCCGAGATCGCGGCACGGGCCGCCGAACTGCACCTCTATCAGCGCACCCCGGCCTGGATCCTTCCGGCGCGAGGCGCGCGGCCGCCCCGCCTGCGCAGGCTCGCGCGGACCGCCGAGTACTGGCGGGCCGAGGCCCGAGTTCCCGCATTCGCCGGACCGGGCCCGGTGGCGTCGGCGCTGCACCGGCGGGCGCTGCGGCACCTGCGCCGCCAGGTGCCCGACCCCGCGCTGCGAGAGATGCTCACCCCGCAGTATCGCATCGGATGCAAACGGATCCTGCACTCCGACAGCTACTTCCCCGCGCTGACCGGGCCCGGCGTCGAGGTCGTCACGGCGCCGATCGACCGCATCGTCCCGGACGGCGTCGTGACCGCGGACGGCACCCGACGGGCCGCGGAGGTCCTGGTGTACGCCACCGGATTCCGGGTCGCTGGCGCGCTGGGGCGGCTACCGCTCGTCGGCAGGGACGGCGTCACCCTGCAGCAGCGATGGCAGGATCGGGGTGTTCGCGCGCACCTCGGGATCGCCGTCGCTGGCCTGCCCAACCTGTTCCTGCTGTCCGGGCCGAACACCGGACTCGGGCACAACTCGGTGCTGTTCATGATCGAGTCCCAGATCCGATACGTGCAGGACGCGATGGTCGCGGTCGAACGGGCAGGCGCCGCCGCACTCGAGGTCCGGGACCGGGTGCAGGAGGCCTCGCACGACGACGTGCAGCGCAGGCTGTCGGGGGCGGTGTGGAGCACCGGCGGCTGCGCCAGCTGGTACCTCGATGGACGCGGCGTCAACCATGCGCTGTGGCCGGGCGCCTCCTGGCGGTACCGATGGCGCACCCGCCGGGTGTCCCTCGCCGACTACCACCTGACCCACCTCCGGCCGCGTTGAATGGGGGTTCATGTGTCCGTTCCGGGCGGCGGATGACGCATGAACCCCCATTCAACGGTGGTGGGGGGCGGTGTGCGCGGCGTTGGTCGCCTGCTCCCCGCCCGAGGCGCCGAATCCGATTTCGCCGCGGTCGCCGACCTCGGTCCCGCCGCCCGCCGTCGAGGTGTCGACGCTGCTGGGCGACCTCGACCATCCGTGGGACCTGGCGGTGGCCCCGGACGGCGCCGTCCTGACCGGCGAGCGGTCCGGACGGTTCGTGGTGCGGCGGCCCGACGGCAGCACCGGTGAGCTGGCGGCGGACCTGGCCGACCTGCACGTGCTGCGGGAGACCGGGCTGATGGGCCTGACGTTGTCCCGCGACTTCCCCGACGACCGCACCGTCTACACCTGCCAGGGGCATCGCGGTGCGGACCGGCGAGACGTGCGGGTGGTGTCCTGGACCGTCGACCCGGGCTGGACCACGCTGACCCGCGGCGCCGACGTGCTCACCGGTCTCCCGGTGTCCGACGACGGCAGGCACAGCGGCTGCCGGCTGCTGCTGCACCCGGACGGGGCCCTGTACATCGGCACCGGCGACAGCAAGTCCGCAACGGTGCCGCAGGATCCGACATCGTTGGGCGGGAAGGTGTTACGCATCAACCTCGACGGTTCGCCAGCGGCGGGGAACCCCGATCCGGTCAGTCCGGTGTACACGTTGGGGCACCGCAACGTGCAGGGCCTGGCGCTGCAGCCCGGGACGGGTCGGGTGTATTCGATCGAGCAGGGCACCCACCTGGACGACGAGGTGAACCTGCTGCACCCGGGCGGGAACTACGGGTGGCGGCCGGACCGGTCCGGGTCCGGCTACGACGAGGACGTGCCGATGACCGACCCGGAGCGGGTGCCGGGAGCGCTTGCCGCGGTGTGGAGTTCGGGCTACCCGACCATCGCGACCCCGGGTGGGACGTTTCTGGACGGTCCGGCCTGGGGCGACTGGTCCGGGGCGCTCGTGGTCACCAGTCAGCAGGGCGAGAAGCTGGTGCTGCTGCGGCTGTCCGAGGATGGCCGCACCGTCACCGACGAAACCGCCCTGCTGGACGGGCAGTTCGGCAGGCTGCGGACGGCGCTCCTCGCGCCGGACGGCGCGCTGCTGGTCACCACCGACAACGGCTCAGACGACCGGATTCTGCGCATCACGCCCGCCACCTGATCGCCCGTTGAATGGGGGTTCATGTGTCACTTCCGTGCGGGGGGTGACGCATGAACCCCCATTCAATGCCGGGGGAGGGCGGGCAGCAGCGACACCTCCTGCGCCTTGACCGCGAACCACACCGCGCGCCCGGGCGCGAGGTCGAGGTCGGCGACCGCGGCGGGGGTGACGTCCGCGGCGAGCCCGATGCTGCCGTCGGGGTGGTCGGCGGCGCGGACCCGGACCGTGGACCCGTGCACGTCCAGTTCCGCGATCGTGACCGCGAAGACGTTGCGGGGGCTGGCATGTGGGGGTTCGGTGTGCACGGCGACCGCGGACGGCGGGAACAGCGCGACCGCGGCCACACCGGCGCCGGGCGGCTGCGCATTCTCGGCTGCCCCGGACACCGTGACACCCCACGACGTCACCAGATGGTCCGCGTCGCGCATCGTGCCCCCGACCAGGTTCACCCCGGCGATCCGGGCCGCGAACGGGCTGCGCGGCGCGGTGAGAACCGCACGGACCGTTCCGGTTTCGACCACCCTGCCGGATTCGACGACGAGTACCCGGTCGGCGAGGGCGAGCGCGTCGAGCAGGTCGTGGGTGACGACCACCGCGGTCCGGTGCTGCTCCCGCAGAATCCGGCGCAGCAGCCGGCGCAGGACGGGCGCGACGGCCACGTCCAGGGCGGCCATCGGCTCGTCGAGCAGCAGCAGCGTCGGATCGGCGGCCAGCGCCCGCGCCAGCGCGATCCGCTGCGCCTGCCCGCCCGACAGCTGCGACGGGCGGCGGTCCGCGAGGTCGAGGGCGTCCACCTCCCGCAGCCAGTGGGTGGCGACTTCCCGCGCCGCGTGCCGGGACATTCCGCGGCTGCGCGGCGCGAACGCGACGTTCGCCGCGGCCGTCAGGTGTGGGAACAGCAGGGCCTGCTGGGACAGCAACGCGACACCTCGGTCGTGCGGGGGCACGAACACCCCGGCCGCGGTGTCGGTGAGGGTCCGGTCGCCGAGCGTGACGGTGCCGGTGTCCGGGTGCAGCAGACCCGCGACGAGGCCGAGCAGGGTGGACTTGCCCGCGCCGTTCGGGCCGAGGACCGCCAGCACCTCGCCGTCGGCGAGCGCGACGTCGAACTCGGTGTCGCGCCGCGTCAGCCGGGCCCGGACCCGGAGCGCACTCACCCGAACCCCGACGACCGGTTGCGATGCGTCAACAACACGATCACGGCGGCGGCGACGATCAGGAGCAGCGACAGCGCGACCGCGGCCTGCGGGTCGGTCTCGCGCTGCAGGTAGATCTCCAACGGCAGGGTCCGGGTGACGCCCTGCAGCGACCCAGCGAAGGTGATCGTCGCCCCGAACTCACCCAGCGCCCGCGCGAACGCGAGGACGGCGCCCGACGCGAGCCCCGGCAACACCAGCGGCAGCGTCACCCGGCGCAGCACCGTCGTCGGACGGGCGCCGAGCGTCGCGGCCACCTCCTCGTACCGGCGTCCCGCGACCCGCAGCGCGCCCTCGAGGCTGACCACCAGGAACGGGAGGGAGACGAACGTTTGCGCGAGCACGACGGCGGTGGTGGAGAACGCGATTCGGATGCCGAGCGCATCGAGGTGCCTGCCAAGCAGCCCGGCGCGACCGAACGTGTACAGCAGGGCGATGCCGCCGACGACCGGGGGCAGCACCAGCGGCAGCAGTACCAGTGACCGCAGCGCGGCCCGGCCGCGGAACCGGCCCCGCGCCAGCACCAGTGCCAGCGGGACGCCGAACAGTACGCACACGACGGTGCTCACGCTCGCGGTCTTCAGGCTGAGCAGCAACGCGACCCTGGCCGATTCGGAGGTGACAAGGGACAGGAAGCTACCCCAGTCGATCTCGAGGAGCACCGCGACCAACGGCAGGGTCAGGAACACGGTGGCGACGGCGGCGGGCAGGTACGCCCAGCCGGGCAGGCCGATGCGTACCCGCCCGTCCGGGTCGTGCGCCGCCCCGAGCCTCACGGTGCGTCGAATCCCGCCCCGGACAGCACTTCCCGGCCCTCGGGGCCGGTCACCAGGGAAACGAACGCGGCCGCCGCCGCGGGGTTGCCGGACGTCGACACCGCCGCGATCGGGTAGGTGTTCACCGCTCCAGCCGATTCCGGGAACGGCACCTCGGTCACCCGGTCCCCGGCACCGGCGGCGTCCGTGCGGTACACCAGGCCGGCGTCGGCCTGACCCGAGAGCACCTTGCCGAGCACGTCGGTCACCGACGACTCCTCGCTGACTGGGGTCAGGGTGATTCCGCCTGCCTGCTCGACCTTGTCGGTCGCGGCGCCGCACGGCACCTGAGGCGCGCACACCACGACCTGCAGGTCGGGATCGGCGAGATCCGCGAACGAGGTGATCCGCGCGGGGTTTCCGGGTGGGGTGACGATGGTCAGGGTGTTGCTGGCGAAGTCGGTGGGCGTGCCGGCGACCAGGTTCCCGGCCCGGGTCATGTTGGTGGTGTCGGCGGAGGCGAACACGTCGGCGGGCGCACCCTGCCGGATCTGGGCGACCAGGTCCGACGACCCGGCGAAGTTGAACCGCACCGACGTCCCCGGATGCGCCGACTCGAACATCGCACCGAGTTCGGTGAACGTCGACGTCAGGGACGCCGCCGCGAAGACGGTGAGGTCGCCGCGCACCGCCCCGTCGGTGGCCGGTGCCGCCTCGTCCGCCGCCGACGTCGAGCACCCGGCGGCAAGGGCGACGGTGGCCGCGGCCGCCGCCAGGGCCGTCGGGGCGCGGCGGTGGTGGCTCACGAGGTTCCCTCCGGGGTTTCGACGATGACGGTGGTGGCCTTGACCATCGCGACCGCGATCGAGCCGGGTTCGAGCCCGAGGCTGCGGACCGACGCGCTGCTCATCAGCGAGACGACCGTGAATGGGCCGCACTGCATCTGCACCTCGGCCATCACCGTGTCGGTGGTGACCTTGGTGACCAGGCCGACGAATCGGTTGCGGGCCGAGCTGCCGGATCCGAGGGGGTCGGGCGGGGGAGTGGCGTGGTCGACCGCGAACTCGGCGAGCACCTTCCCGTCGACGACCTTGCGTCCCGAGTCGTCCTTCGATGCGGGCAGCGCGCCGCTGTCGATCCACCGCCGGACGGTGTCGTCGCTGACGCCGAGCAGGCCCGCGGCCTCCCGGATGCGGATCGTCGTCATGGCCCCTCCCGGTTCTGATCCGCAGATGCGGATTGGAGTCGATGATAGACCGGTGAATGCGGAAGGGCTCAGTAGACGTCCCGGAGGTATCGCTTCTCGGCCGCGAGCGCCCTGACATACGCATCCGCGCTGCGCGGCGCCAGCCTGCCGTGCTGCGCGACGATCCCGCACAGCGCCTCGTCGACGTCCTTCGCCATCCGCTGCGCATCGCCGCACACGTAGAGGTGGGCGCCGCGGCCGAGCCACGTCCAGATCTCGGCGCCGCGGGCACGCATCCGGTCCTGGACGTAGACCTTCTCCTCCTGGTCCCGGGAGAACGCCGCATCGAACTCGGTGAGCACCCCCTCCGCGCGGAGCTCCTCGACCTCGTCGCGGTAGTAGAAGTCGGTCGCGGCGTGCTGTTCGCCGAAGAACAGCCAGTTCGGACCGGTGTGCCCGAGCGCCCGCCGCTCCCGCAAGAAGGCGCGGAACGGGGCGATGCCGGTGCCGGGGCCGATCATGATCATCGGCGCGTCCGGTTCGGCGGGCGGCCGGAAGTGACGTGACTTCTGCACGAAAATGCCGACCTTCTCCCCCTCGGCGTGGTCGGCGAGGTAGGTCGAGCACACCCCGCGGCGCGGGGTGCCGTGCACGTCGTACCGCACCGCGGAGACGGTCAACTGCACCTCCCCGGCATTCTCCCTGGGGCTCGACGAGATCGAATAGAGTCGTGGCTGAAGCGGTTTGAGAATCGTGAGCCACTCCTCGGCGGTAGCGCGGACCGGAACCCGCGCGAGCAGGTCGAGCGACTGCCGACCCCACGACCAGTCGTCGAGTTCGGCCCGGTTCTCCGGCCGGAGCAGCGCGGCGAGCTCCTCGTCCCCGGTGCGGCCGTGCACGAACCGCAGCAGGTCGCCGGTGATGCGGGTGATGTCGAGGCGTTCGGTCAGCGCGGTCCGCAGCGGCATTGTGCCGTGCTCGCCGATCTCGACCGTCGCGGCACCGTCCAGCCCGGTCGCGTCGAGCCACTCCTCGACGACGCGGACGCTGTTGCGGGGCCACACCCCGAGCGCGTCGCCCGCCTCGTACTCGAGGGTGCCGTCGGGGAGATGGAACCCGAACTGCCGCACATCCTTTGCCGATCCGGGCAGGGACAGCGTCACGTTGCGGGTGAGGGTGGTCATCAACGGAGTCTTCCGGCCGTACTCGGGCGCCGCGGCGACAGGTGCGGCGGGTGGCGCCGACGGGGTCACCCCGCTGGCGTCGTCCGGTGCGGTGCGCAACGACTCGGTGACGGCGGCAAGCCAGGCCGCGGCGGAACCCTCGTAGTCGGGTTCGCAGTCGACCCGGTCGACGATGCGGGTGCCGCCGAGCTCGCCGAGCCGGGCATCGAGTTTGCGACCGTGGCCGCAGAAGTCGTCGTAGTTCGAATCCCCGAACGCGAGCACCGCGAACCGGGTGTCCGCGAGCCGCGGCGCGTCGTCCGCGGACAGCGCGTCCCACAGGCGGGACCCGTTGTCCGGTGCGTCGCCGTCGCCGTACGTGCTGGTGATCAGCAGCACGTCCCTGGTGTCCGCGAGTTTGGCGGCCGCGAAGTCGTCCATGCCGTGCACCGCCGCGGGCACCCCGGCCGCCGCGAGCGACGACGCGCACGCGGCGGCGAACTCCTCCGCATTCCCGGTCTGCGACGCCCACAGCACCACAACCGGCGACCGTCGTGCCGTGATGTCGGCGGGGTGAGTGGCCGTGGATCCACCGGGAAGCGTTGTGCGGGAAAACAACCCGGCAAGGATGCCGTCCACCCAGGCGCGGGTGGGCGGATCGAACGGCGCGCCGTCCGGCAGCGCAGGAACGTCCCGATCGGTGCCGCCCGGGTCGGTGCGCAGCGCGGCGACCATCCCCGCGAGATAGCGGCGCTGCACCGGACCGAGGTCGGCCGCGGGTTCGGCCGCGACACCGAGCAGGTCGGCGAGGGTGTCGAGTCGGGTCACGCCTGCCCCTCCGGTCGTCGGATGTGCTGGTGCCGAGGCCGGGGTCCGATCGGCGCCGTCCGTGGTCGCCGCATGGTCGGCTGCCGCGGCCACCCTGGTCAGGGTGACCGCGCACGCCTTGAACTCGGGCTGCTGCGAGACCGGGTCGATCGCGTCGTTCGTGACGGCGTTGATCGCCAGGTACTCCCCGAACAGGTCGTTCCAGTGGAACGGCGCGAAGCAGTTCCCCGGCCGCACCCGGTCGCTGACCACGGCGGGGAGCACCGCGCGACCGCGGCGGGACGCCACCTCGACCCGGTCGCCGTCCGTCACTCCGAGCCCCCGCGCATCGTCGGGATGGACCTCAACGAACGGTCCGGGTGCCAGCCTATTCAGCTTTGCGACCCGTCCGGTCTTGGTCATCGTGTGCCACTGGTGCGCCACCCGGCCGGTGTTGAGCAGGATCGGGTAGTCGTCGTCGGGCAGCTCGGCTGGCGGCAGGTGTGGCCGGGGGAAGAAGGCGGCCCGCCCGGACGGGGTCGGAAAGGCCAGTCGCGGCACGGTGCCGTCCGGGCGGACCAGAAGGTCTTGGCTCACACCGTCGTTGCGGTAGCGGATGGGGTGCCGGTCGGTGTCGACGCCGGGCGGGCACGGCCACTGCACCGGCGTGCGCCGCAGCCGCTGGTAGCTGATGCCCCGCAGGTCGTAGCCGGTCCGGGGATTCGCGAAGCGCGTGATCTCCTCGAACACCTCCTCCGCCGACGAGTAGGTGAATGCCTCCGAATACCCCATTTCGCAGGCGATCCGGGCGATGATCTGCCAGTCCGGGAGGGCCTGCCCGACCGGATCGAGTGCCTGCCGGAACAGCGTGAGGGTGCGTTCGGAGTTGACCATCACCCCGTCGGACTCGGTCCACAGCGCGGCGGGCAGCAGGACGTCGGCGTAGTCGTTGGTCTCGGTGTCGAGGTACGCGTCCTGGGTGATCACCAGCTCCGCCCGTTCCAGTCCTGCCAGCACCGTCTTCCGGTTGGCAACGGTGGCAACGGGGTTCGTGCACATGATCCAGCAGGCCTTGATGTCGCCGTCCGCCATCCGGGTGAACATGTCGATGGTGCCGCCGCCAACGTCGGCGCGCAGTGACCCGCGGGGAATGCCCCACGCGTCCTCGACGAAGGCCCGATCGTCCGCGGACGTCACCGACCGCTGGCCGGGCAGACCCGGGCCCATGTACCCCATCTCGCGGCCGCCCATCGCATTCGGTTGACCGGTCAGCGAGAACGGACCGCTGCCGGTGCGGCAGATCGCGCCGGTCGCCAGGTGCAGATTGCAGATCGCGTTGGTGTTCCACGTGCCGTGGGTGCTCTGGTTGAGACCCATTGTCCAGCAGCTCATCCAGTCGGCGGCCTCGCCGATCCACCGTGCCGCGGTGCGGATGTCGTCCTCGGGGATGCCGGTGACCTCGCCGACCCGGTCCGGGGTGTAGTCGGCGAGGAAGTCGGGCATCGCGTCCCATCCCTCGGTGAACTCGGCGATGAACCCGGGGTCGGTGTGCCCGCTGCTGGTGATCAGGTGCAGCAGACCGTTGAGGAGGGTGAGGTCGGTGCCCGGCGCGATCTGCAGAAACAGGTCCGCCTTGTCGGCGGTCGCGGTGCGGCGCGGGTCGACGACGATCAGCTTTGCGCCCGCCTTGACACGCTCCATCATCCGCAGGAACAGGATCGGGTGGCAGTCGGCCATGTTGGAGCCGATCACGAAGAACACGTCCGCGTGGTCGAAGTCCTGATACGAGCCCGGTGGGCCGTCGGCGCCGAGTGACTGCTTGTACCCGGTGCCCGCGCTCGCCATGCACAGCCTCGAGTTGGACTCGATGCGGGTGGTGCCGATGAATCCCTTGGCCAGCTTGTTCGCCAGGTACTGGGCCTCGAGCGACTGCTGCCCCGAGACGTACAGGGCGACGGCGTCCGGGCCGTGCTCGTCGACAATCGCCCGCAGCCGCGTCGCCGTCTCGGTGATGACGGCGTCCACGCCGGCTGGCGTGATCGAGGATCCGCGGTCGGGCCGGAGGTAGGCCGACTCCATCCGGCCGGGCCCGGCGAGCAGGTCGCTGGTCGTCGCACCCTTCGTGCACAGCCTGCCCGCGTTCGTCGGATGCGCAGCGTCGCCGGACGACCTCGCGGCGCGGCGCCTCCCGGTCTCCGGGTCGGTGGTGACGTCCAGAATCAGCCCGCAGCCGACCCCGCAGTACGCGCAGAGGGTCTCGACCCTGTCGATGTCGCCGGATGTGCCCACCTGGTGACCTCCCGTCGTTGCCGGTCCGGACGACGTGAAGTCTCGACGGCGGATGTTTCGACGCCCGGCCGCAGATATTTCGGGCAGGTGAATCGTTCATCACCGCCGCCGCGCCGGTGCGGTGCGCGCGCCGCCGGGTCGCGGTGGAGGTCAGTCCCGTGTCGGCGGCACCAGCTGGATGCGCCGCAGCGGGATCGGCGTCTCGAGGGCGATCGCCGTCGCCGACCGCAGCACGTGCCGTCCGTCGACGATCTCGTCGATCACCCGCTGCAGGTCCGCGTGCGTGCGCGCCACCACCCGGACCAGCAGGTCGCCCGCGCCGGTGGTGGTGTGCGCCTCGAGCACCTCCGGGATCGCGGCCAGGTGCTCGATCACCGGCGCGTGCCCCCGGCCCTGCGCGATTTCCAGGGTGGCGAACGCCGTCACCGGGAAGCCGAGCGCGGCGGCGTCCAGGGTGGGGGAGCGGCCGACGATCACGCCGTCCCGTTCGAGCCGGTCGAGCCGGGCCTGCACGGTGCCGCGGGCGACGCCGAGCCGCCGCGACGCCTCCAGCACCCCGACCCGCGGCTCGTCGTGCAGCAGCCGCAGCAGGGCGGCGTCGAGACGGTCGATCGACATCGCGGCCTCCTGGTCATCTTGCCCGGTAAAACGGCGACACCACTCAGCATTCTGTACAGGCTGTGCAGCGTCAACGGCGGCCGTTGCGCAGGGCTGGCGCCGGGGTGACCGTGGGGGATGACCTCCGCACGACTCACCAGCCACGAACGGGCAGCGCACCTGCGGGCCGGGCAACTGCGACGCCTGGTCGGGCTGGTCGACCACGACGACGACGCCGACCCGTTCCCCGTCGTCGGGATGGACGCGGTCGAGTTCGGGTGCGGCAACGCGACCCAGGCGGCGCACTACTTCGGCTCGGCGTGGGGCATGGACCTCGTCGCCTACGCGGGCCCGGAGACCGGGCGGCGCGACCACAAGTCGTACGTCCTCGAGTCCGGGTCGGCCCGGTTCGTGCTCAGCGGCGCCGTGGACCCGCGCAGCCCGCTCGCCGACCACCACCGCAGGCACGGCGACGGGGTCGTCGACCTCGCCCTCGAGGTCGTCGACGTGGACCGCTGCATCGCGCACGCCCGCGGCAGGGGTGCGGTCGTCCTCGACGAGCCGCACGATGTCACCGACGGCGACGGCACGGTCCGGGTCGCCGCGCTCGCGACGTACGGAAGCACCCGGCACACCCTCGTCGACCGGTCCGGATACCGCGGGCCGTATCTCCCCGGATTCGAGTCCCGCACCTCGACCGTCGTGCGCAGGCCGGGAGCCCCCGACCATGTCTTCGTCGCGCTCGACCACGCCGTCGGCAACGTCGAGATGGGCCGGATGGATCACTGGGTGCGCTTCTACAACGAGGTCATGGGGTTCACGAACATGGCCGAGTTCGTCGGCGACGACATCGCCACCGAGTACTCGGCGTTGATGAGCAAGGTGGTCGCGAACGGTAACCACCGCGTCAAGTTCCCGCTCAATGAGCCCGCGGTCGGGCGCAGGCGGTCGCAGATCGACGAGTACCTCGACTTCTACGGCGAACCCGGCTGCCAGCACCTAGCGCTGGCCACCGACGACATCCTCGCCAGCGTGGACGCATTGCTGGCCGAGGGGGTCGAATTCCTCGCCACCCCCGACGCCTACTACGACGATCCGCTGCTGCGGGCCCGGATCGGCCGCGTCCGGGTCCCCGTCGAGCAGCTGAAGGCCCGCGGGATCCTCGTCGACCGCGACGAGGACGGCTACCTGCTGCAGATCTTCACCCGGCCCCTCGGTGACCGGCCGACGGTGTTCTTCGAACTGATCGAGCGGCACGGCTCCCTCGGCTTCGGCAAGGGCAACTTCAAGGCCCTGTTCGAATCGATCGAACGCGAGCAGGCGGCGCGCGGGAACCTGTGAGGTCACCGTCCGATCTCGTTGCGCTGGCGAACGGCGCGCGAGTGGTGTTTCATCGGTGAACTATGAGCCACGTCACCCACGCCGCCCGCATCGCCACCATCGCCGCCGGAGTCGTCGCCGCAGCGGCCTCGTCGGTCGTGATCGCGACCGCTGCGCCAGCGGCGCCGGGCTCGGAACGGTTCACCCCGCTCGCCGACGGTTCGCACACCGAATTCCTCGTCAACCCGGTCGTCACCCAGGACGACCTGCTGTACACGGACAAGGACATCACCACGATGCCGGGGGTGCGCGCCCACAGCATCGACGGCCGCAGCTACTCCTTCTACCGGGTGGTCGACGGTGTCCGGATCGGGATGGCCCGGATCAGCGAGTTCTGCCTGCCCACCGGTGCCTGCCACGGCATCATCGTCGACGCCCCCAAGCTGCCCTGACCGCTCCGCCCGGTCGGGAGTGAGCCCGGTCTCCTACACCCTGTCGTTGTCAAAATCTCGGCAGCTGGGACACTGGAGGCCGTGACTGCCACCCCCGGCGCAGCAGCGCCCGACTACGCCCGGTCCGCCCAGCTCTTCGACCGGGCCTCCGCGGTCATCCCCGGCGGGGTGAACTCACCGGTCCGGGCCTTCGGATCGGTCGGCGGCACCCCCCGCTTCATCGCGTCCGCGTCGGGCTGCACCCTCACCGACGTCGACGGCAACGACTACGTCGACCTGGTCTGCTCGTGGGGTCCGATGATCCTCGGGCACGCGCACCCCGCCGTCGTCGATGCGGTGCAACGGGCGGCAACGACCGGACTCTCGTTCGGCGCACCGACCGAGGCGGAGGTCGAACTCGCCGAGCTGATCGTCGACCGGATCGCCCCCCTCGAGCAGGTCCGGCTGGTCAACTCCGGCACCGAGGCCACGATGAGCGCGGTCCGGCTCGCCCGCGGATTCACCGGGCGCGGCAAGGTCGTCAAGTTCGCGGGCTGCTACCACGGGCACGTCGACGCGCTGCTCGCCGAGGCGGGTTCCGGGCTCGCCACCTTCGGGCTGCCGACCTCGCCCGGCGTCACCGGCGCCCAGTCGTCGGACACCCTGGTGCTGCCGTACAACGACCTCGACGCGGTGACCCGCGCCTTCGCCGCGCACCCCGGCGAGATCGCGTGCGTCATCACCGAGGCGGCGGCGGGCAACATGGGCACCGTTCCGCCGGTGCCCGGCTTCAACGAGGGCCTGCGCAGGCTGTGCACCGAGCACGGCGCGCTGCTGATCATGGACGAGGTGATGACCGGATTCCGGGCCAGCCGCACCGGCTGGCACGGCATCGACGGCGTCGCTGGCGACCTGACCACCTTCGGCAAGGTGATGAGCGGCGGCCTGCCCGCGGCCGCGTTCGGTGGGCGCGCCGACGTGATGGGCCATCTCGCGCCGGCAGGCCCGGTCTACCAGGCGGGCACCCTGTCCGGGAACCCGGTCGCCGTCGCCGCCGGCATCGCGAGCCTGAAAGCCGCAGATCAGGCCGTGTACGACGCGCTGGACCGCAATGCGGCGACCCTCGGCGCCCTGATCGGTGACGCACTCCACGCGGAAGGGGTGCGGCACCAGGTGCAATTTGCAGGCACCATGGTGAGCGTGTTCTTCGCCGACCGACCCGTGACCGACTACGCGGCGGCGAAGGCCAGCGAGACGTGGCGGTACCCCGCGTTCTTCCACGCACTGCTCGACGGCGGCGTGTGCGCACCCCCGAGCGCGTACGAGACGTGGTTCGTCTCCGCCGCGCTCGACGACGATGCCTTTGACCGGATCGCGGCGGCACTACCCGCCGCGGCAGCGGCGGCCGCCGCCGCCACACCCGGCGCCTGAGCCTGCCCCGCCCGACCCAGACCACCCGCCCGATCCGAGCTCCCGGAGCAGCCCACCGTGACCAGTCCGCAGCAGACGCCGTCCGCAGCACCCGCCGAGTCCCGCACGATCGTGCACGTGCTGCGGCACGGCGAGGTGCACAACCCGAAGGGCATCCTCTACGGGCGGCTGCCCGGCTACCGGCTCTCGGTGGCGGGGCAGGCCCAGGCGCGGACGGTCGCCTCGGTGCTGTCCGGGCACGACATCACGCACGTCGTCGCGTCCCCGCTGCAGCGCGCACAGGAGACGGCGACGCCGATCGCCGACGCGCACGGCCTGACGCTGGCCACCGACGACAACCTGATCGAGGCGGCGAACGACTTCGAGGGCCTGAAGGTCTCGGTCGGCGACGGCGCGCTGCGGCGGCCCCGGCACTGGTGGAAGCTGCGCGACCCGTTCACCCCGTCGTGGGGTGAGCCGTACCTGCAGATCGCGCACCGGATGCTGGCGGCGGTCAACGCGGCCCGGGTCGCCGCGGTCGGGCACGAGGCGGTGTGCGTGAGCCATCAGCTTCCGGTGTGGACGCTGCGCCGCTTCCTGCAGGGTGAGCGGCTCTGGCACGACCCCCGGCACCGGCAGTGCGCGCTGGCCTCGCTGACGTCGCTGGTGTACGAGGGCGACACCCTCGTCGACATCGTCTACTCCGAGCCGGCGGGCGCCTCCGATCCGACGGTGACCGGGGCATGAGGGTGGTGTCGCCGCTCGTGCGTGGTCGGCGTGCCGCTCGCCTCCGGGTCCTCGTCGCGCTGCTGCTTGCGCTGGTCGTCGGGTCGACCGCGAGCGCCTGCGCCACCGGCGACGACGCGGTCGCGACCGGCGGCACCTTCGACTTCGTCTCGCCGGGCGGGCAGACGTCGATCTTCTACGACCCGCCCGCCGACCGCGGCACCATCGGCAATCTCACCGGCGAGAACCTGATGGAGGAGGGGCAGACCCTCTCGCTGTCCGACTTCGACGGCCAGGTCGTCGTTGTGAACCTGTGGGGCCAGTGGTGCGGCCCGTGCCGCGGTGAGGTGGACGACCTCGAGACGGTGTACGAGAACACCCGCGACCAGGGGGTCGCGTTCCTCGGCATCAACGTCAAGGACTATCAGCGGGACAAGGCGCAGGACTTCGTCACCAACAACAAGGTGGGCTTCCCGTCGATCTACGACCCGTCGATGCGCAGCCTCACCGCGCTCGGCGGCAACTTCCCGACCAGCGTCATCCCGTCCACCCTCGTCCTTGACCGCCAGCACCGGGTCGCCGCGGTGTTCCTGACCGCGCTGCTCGTCGACGACCTGCAGCCGGTGGTCGAGCGGATCGCGGCGGAACAGTGACCACCGCAACCCTCGCGCAGGGCATCAGCGTCAGCGCCCAGGGCATCGGCGCCACCTTCCAGGACACCGCGGCCACCGGTCCGCTGCTGCTGGCGCTGCTCGTGTGCGTGCTCGCCGGACTGGTGTCCTTCGCGTCGCCGTGCGTCGTCCCGCTGGTTCCCGGCTACCTGTCCTACCTGGCCGGGGTCGTCGGCTCGGACGCGCCCCCGGTGACGGTGCAGCAGGCCAGCGTCCGCACCGAGACGAAGTCGGCGCGGCTGCGGGTCGCGGGGGCCGCCGCCCTGTTCGTCGCCGGGTTCACCGTGGTGTTCGTGCTGGCGACGATGACGGTGTTCGGCGCGATGTCCGCGCTGTCCGTCAACCGGGAACTGTTCCAGCGGATCGGCGGCGTGGTCACGATCGCGATGGGCCTGGTGTTCATCGGCCTGGTCCCCGCGCTGCAGCGCGACGTCCGGTTCGAGCCGCGCCGGATCTCCGGCCTGCTCGGGGCGCCGCTGCTCGGCGGGGTGTTCGCGCTCGGCTGGACGCCGTGCCTCGGACCGACCCTGACCGGGGTGCTCACCGTCGCCGCTGGCACCGAGGGCGCCACCGCCGCGCGCGGGCTGGCGTTGATGGTCGCGTACTGCATCGGCCTCGGGCTGCCGTTCGTGCTGCTGGCGTTCGGGTCGGCGCGCGCGCTGCGCGGGGTCGGCTGGTTGCGCCGCAATGCGCGGACCATCCAGATCTTCGGGGGCGTGATGTTGGTTGCGGTCGGTGTCGCGCTGGTGACCGGCGCGTGGGACCTGTTCGTTGGGTGGGTCCGGGACGCGTTCGTGTCGGAAGTGACGTTGCCGATCTGATGGCGGCGGAGGAGAAGGAGTACGCAGTGACGGACCCGAACGGGAGCGCGGTTCCCCGGCAATCCGCCGTGGGACGGCTGGTCGCCCCGGTTCGCAACACGTGGCGCGGCCTCACGTCGATGCGCACCGCGCTGGTGCTGCTGTTTCTGCTCGCGGTCGCGGCCATCCCCGGCGCGCTGCTGCCGCAGCGCAGCCTCAACGCGGGCAAGGTCGACGAGTACATCGCGAACCGTCCGACCCTCGGGCCGTGGATGGACAAGCTGGAACTGTTCGACGTCTTCGGCAGCTTCTGGTTCACCGCGATCTACGTGCTGCTGTTCGTCTCGCTGATCGGGTGCATCATTCCGCGCTGCTGGGATCACTACAAGGCGCTGCGCACCAAGCCGGTCGCCGCCCCGCGCAGGCTGTCCCGGCTGCCGCACCACACCGAGACGGTCGTCGACGCCACCCCGGAGGAGGTCGCGGCGGGCGCCGTCGCCCGGCTGCGCGGCTGGAAGTCGGTCACCCGCAGCGGTGCCGCGCTGCGGTCCGGTCGGCCCGGGGAGATCACCGTGTCCGCGGAGAAGGGGTACCTGCGGGAGGCGGGCAACCTGGTGTTCCATCTGTCGCTGGTCGGCCTGCTCGCCGCGATCGCGGTCGGCAAGCTGTTCAGCTACGAGGGCAACGTCATCATCGTCGCGAACGGCGGACCCGGCATCTGCACCACCTCGCCCGCGATGTTCGACTCGTTCCGGGCGGGCAACATCGAGGACGGCACCGGGATGACCCCGCTGTGCGTGCAGGTCAAGGACTTCACCGCCGACTACCTCGACAATGGTCAGGCCGAGATGTTCACCTCGAACATCCGCTACCAGGCGGGCGCCGACCTCGAGTCGAACACCTGGCGGGACGCGCAGCTGCGGGTCAACCATCCGCTGCGCGTCGCCGGTGACCGCGTCTATCTGCAGGGCCACGGCTACGCGCCGACGTTCACGGTGACCTTCCCGAACGGGGAGACCCGCTCCGAGACGCTGCAGTGGCGGCCCGACGACGCGACCACCTTCCTCTCCAGCGGCGCGATGCGGTTCGACCCGCCCGGCGGCATGTACCCGGACGAGACCGAGCGGCGCAAGAACCAGATCGGCATCGAGGGACTGTTCGCGCCGACCGCCTCGTTCCACGGCGAGCTGCTGTCCTCGAGCTTCCCCGCGCTGACCGACCCGGCTGTCGCGATCGACGTCTACAAGGGCGACACCGGCCTGGATACCGGCAACCCGCAGTCGATCTTCTCGCTGAGCAAGGAACTGGTGAACCAGGGCCGGATGACGAAGGAGGCCCGCGTCAACCTGCGGCCCGGGGAGTCGACGACCCTCGCGGACGGCACCGTGGTGCGGTTCGACGGGGCGACGGACTTCGTGAACCTGCAGGTCTCGCACGATCCGGCGCAGAACTGGGTGCTGGTGTTCGCGATCTCGATGATGGGCGGCCTGCTGGTGTCGCTGCTGATCAAGCGGCGTCGGATCTGGGTGCGGGTGTACCCGGCGCCCGTCGACAAGGATGCCGACACCGCGTCGGATACATTGGGCGAGGGTCGACGACGTACCGTAGTAGAAATGGGTGGGCTCGCCCGCACCGATCAGGCCGGCTGGGGCGACGAGTTCGACCGGCTCGCCGACCGGCTGCTGGAGGACCTTCGCACGCCGGACACAGCGGCGTCGACCGACAGGTCGACGCGGAGTCGCGCCTGACGCGCGGGAGAGAGAACCATGCCGATCAACGAGAACCTGTCGCACCTCAGCGACCTGGCCTTCGAGTCCGCGTTCGCGATCTTCGTGCTGGCCTTCGTGCTGCTCATCGCGCAGTACGCGACGACCCGGGCGCGCGCCGTCCAGGAGCGTGAGCTGGTCGCCGCGGGCGGGCTGCCCACCGACGCGCCCGCGACCCCGGGCCGGGTGACAGCGCCGCAGGGCACGCCCCTGTCCGAGCGGCTCGGCAACATGGCGATGGCGGTGCTCGTCGTCGGTGTCGTGCTGCAGTGGGCGTCGATCCTGCTGCGGGGGCTGGCGACGGACCGCTTCCCGCTCGGCAACATGTACGAGTTCGTCAGCATGGCCGTCGCCACCGCCACCGCGGTCGGCGTGATCGCGCTCCGCAAGCAGCAGTACCGGTCGCTGTGGGCGTTCCTGCTGATCCCGGTGCTGATCCTGATGTTCCTTGCCGCGACGGTGCTGTACTCGGACGCCGCCCCGGTGGTCCCCGCGCTGCGCTCGTTCTGGCTGCCGATCCACGTCACGATCGTCAGCATCGGCAGCGGCATCTTCCTCGTCTCCGGCGTCGCCAGCCTGCTGTTCCTGCTCCGCATCCGGCAGCCGCGGGGCGAGGAATCGGCCGGGGTGCTCGGCAAGCTCGCCGCGCGCCTGCCCGACGCCCAGACGCTGGACCGGCTCGCGTACAAGACCACGATCGTCGCGTTCCCGCTGTTCGGCGCTGGCATCATCCTCGGCGCCATCTGGGCCGAGGCGGCCTGGGGCCGGTTCTGGGGCTGGGACCCCAAGGAGACCGTCTCCTTCATCGCCTGGGTGATCTACGCGGCGTACCTGCACGCCCGCGCGACCTCCGGCTGGCGCGATACCCGCGCCGCCTGGATCAACATCGCCGGCTTCGTTGCGATGCTGTTCAACCTGTTCATCATCAACATGGTCGTCTCCGGACTGCACTCCTACGCGGGCCTGACCTGACCGTCGTTCCGGGTGTCCCCGGAACGGGGTCACGAATCGACAGCGAAAAACACTACGGTCACGGAACCGTGGCGGAGTTGTGACCAACTAGGTCCCGGGTGCGGATGCCGGGGACCGCTGATGTAACGGATGATCGACACATGCGCAGGGCGAGGGGGAGGGTTCGGGTCTGGAGCACGATTGCGGTCGCCGTGATCGTGCTCCTGACGATCGGTGTGGTGACGGCTGTCCTGTCCCGGCCGGAAAGCGACGCGCCGACCGTCCTCGCCAGGTACGTCGCTGCGCTCAACGACGGCGACCTCGACGCCGCCGCCGACCTGACGTCCTACCCGAACGCGGCGAACGAGGTGATGGCGCAGGCGTTCGACGCGCTCGCACCCGAATCCGTCACCTTCGAGGTCAACCAGATCATCGACCTCGACGCCGACTCCGGCATGTTCAACGCGGTCGCGAGGTGGGACCTCGGCGACGACCGGGTGTGGACCTACGACGTCGACGGCTGGATCCGGAATCTGTCGGTGGGCTGGCGGGTGTCCTGGAACCCGGACACCTTCATGCCGGGGCTCGGCAACGGCCGCACCGTCCGGCTCGACCGCACCGACGCCGCCCCGCCGACCGTCTTCGACATCACCGGAACACCGATGATGACCGAGCAGACCATCAACTCGATCCGCCTGGACCCGTCCCGCACCCCGGACCCGATCGGCAGCACCGTCGCCCTGGCGAAGGCGATCGAGCCGGTTGCGCCGCTGATCACCGCCGAATCGCTGCAGCAGGAACTCGCCGCGGCGAACGGGCAGCCGATCATCGCGGTCAACCTCAGGGACGGCGACTTCGCGGTCCTTGAGGACCGGCTGCGCGCGGTGCCCGGCGTCGTGGTGGACGGGGAGCCGCGGCTGATCACCCTGGATCGGCGGGTGTCGGGGCCGGTGGTCGACGCGATGCGCGGGGTGTGGCAGGCGAACCGGGACGAGTCGGCGGGCTGGGCCGTGAACTCGGTCGAGCCGAACGGGAACGTCACCCGGCTGGCGGGCCATCAGGGCCCGCCCGGGCCCGACATCCGCTCGACGATCGAGCCGCGGCTGCAGATGGCCGCCGAACACGCCGCGGTCAGCGTCGGCACCCCGGCCGCGATCGTGGCGCTGCAGCCGTCCACCGGCGCGATCCTGGCGGTCGCCCAGAACAACCAGGCCAGCGACCTCGGGTCGATCGCGTTCACCGGCCTCTACCCGTCCGGGTCCACGCTGGACCTGGTCCGGGTCGCGGCCACCGCGCAGAACACCGACATCGAGCACGCGGCGAAGCAGCTGGGGCTCGGCGTGGACTACAAGATCCCCGGGCTGGAGCAGAAGACGGCTTCCTTCGTCGGCAGCGGGCCGAACCTGATGCGCTCGGAGTCCGACCGCACGCCGGACAATCAGGTGGCGGTCAGCCCGTTCGGGATGGCGCTGGTCGCGGCGTCGATCGCCCGCGGCGCGCCGACCGTCCCGCTGATCGCGGCGGGCCAACCGGCCAGCACCGACGAGCCGGTCGAGCAGTTGCCCGCCCCGGTCACCGACCAGCTGCGCGCCATCATGCGGGACACCGTGCACCGGGGACCGGCGAACCTGCTGGCCGGCTACGGCGACCTGATCGGCGCGACCGGCGCCGAGGGGGACGACCGCTGGTTCTACGGGTCGCGCGGCGACCTCGCGTTCGCGGTCTTCGTGCAGGACGCGGACGGTGGCGATCTGGCGGTCAAGGTGACCGACCGGATGTTCACGGCGCTGGCCCGGCCCGCCGAGTAGCGCACCGCCCGGTCGACGCCCGGCCGGATCAGTCCTGCGGGTCGCCGTCCGGGGTGTCGCGGGTCCGGCGATGATTCTCCCGATCGACCTGCCACAGGAACTCGGGGTCGTCGTCCGGGCCGACGACCCGGCCCGCGGGCCTCTGCAGGTCCGGTCCGAACCCCTTCCACAACAGCACGGCGAGCGTCACCAGTCCGATGAGCGCCAACAGGTAGATCACGACGCACCTCCTTCCCTTCAGGCTAGTCGCCCCGGCCGGGCCCCGTAACGGGGTGAGGGGCACCTTCGACCGGTTCAACCGGTCGAAGGTGCCCCTCACCCGAGATGTCGGAGCCGCGGGACGTCAGACGGAGACGATGACCGACGAGCCGTGACCGAACAGGCCCTGGTTGGCGGTGATGCCGACCCGGGCGCCCTCGACCTGACGGCCCTCGGCCTGCCCGCGCAGCTGCCAGGTGAGCTCGCACACCTGCGCCAGCGCCTGCGCGGGGACGGCCTCACCGAAGCAGGCAAGTCCGCCGGACGGGTTGACCGGGATGCGGCCGCCGATCGTGGTGTCCCCCGCGCGGAGCAGGTGCTCGGCCTCGCCGCGCTTGCACAGCGACAGGTCCTCGATCCAGTCGAGCTCCACCGAGGTGGCGAGGTCGTAGACCTCGGCGACGTCGACGTCCTCCGGCGAGATGCCCGCCTCTTCGTAGGCGGCGTCGCCGATCGACTCCTTGAACGTGCGCTCCGGCGCGGGGACCGCGGACGCCGACTCGGTGGAGAAGTTCGGCATGTCCATGATGGTCTGCGGGAACGTCGGGGTGACCGTCGAGATCGCCTTGATCTTCACCGGGTCGACGATGCCCTTCTTGCGGGCGTACTCCAGCGACGTCAGGATGATCGCCGCGCCGCCGTCGGAGGTGGCGCAGATGTCGAGCAGGTGCAGCGGGTCGGCGACCATCGGCGACGCGAGCACGTCCGCGGCCGCGACCTCCTTGCGGTAGCGCGCGTACGGGTTGTTCAGGCCGTGCTTCGCGTTCTTCACCTTGACCGCGGCGAAGTCCTCGACGGTCGCGCCGTACAGGTCGATGCGACGGCGCGCGTTGAGTGCGAAGTATGCGGGGTTCGTCATGCCCATCAGGCGGAACCGCAGCCAGTCCGGGTCGTCCCAGCGCTCGCCGGCGACCGGGGCGAGGAAGCCCTTCGGGGTGGTGTCGGCGCCGACGACGAGCGCGACGTCGGACAGGCCAGCCAGGATCCGGGCGCGGGCGGTGTCGAGGGCCTGCGCGCCGGTCGCGCACGCCGCATAAGAGGTGGCGACCCGGGCGCCGTTCCAACCGAGGGCCTGCGCGAACGTGGCGCCCGCGACGTAGCCGCCGTAGCCGTTGCGGACCGTCTCGCCGCCGACAATCAGGTCGACGTCCTGCCAGTCCACGCCCGAGTCGGCGAGGGCCGCGCGGGCCGCGGCGACGCCGTACTTGACGAACGAGTGCCCCCACTTGCCCCAGGCGTGCATGCCGACGCCGAGAACCGCCACATCGTTGTTGCTCATGCCACTGCCCCGTTCTCTGCTGCCGCGACCGGCTTCCAACGCCAGATCGTGCGATCGCCGGTCTCGTCGGTGTAGAGGGTCTCGACGACCAGCTCGACGGCGTTGCCCACCTTGAGGTCGGCGACGCCGAACCCGTCGGCGACCTGGCCGAGCACGACGAGGCCCTCCGGTAGCTCCACGGCGGCGAGCGCGAACGGTACGTACGGATCGGTGGTGGCGATGTACGGCGCGGGCGGCTTGTACTGGGCGTCGGTGTAGGACCAGACGGTGCCGCGGCGGGACAGCTCGACGTCGTCGAACTCCTCGCCGGCGCACGCCGGGTTCTTGCAGAAGGTGGTTTCCCGGGGGAAGGAGATCGTGCCGCAGGACCGGCACGAGGTTCCGATCAGGGCCGGCTCGGGGCCGGTGGTGAACCAGCCCTCCACGGCGGGGGTCGCGTCGCTCATCACGTCCTCATCTGCAGGGGAGAACCCGGCTCGGGCGAACATCACGAGACGGGTAGAACGCGTTGCAGTATTACACGAAATCGGCCGGTTGCGGGCTCGAGATCCCACCCAGCGGGTCCGGGCGGCTCGCGGTAGGTTCGGGGGCATGGCCGCCGCAGGGAGCGCCGCCCCGATCGAGGTCGGGGGCCGCGTGGTGCGCATCTCGCACCCGGACCGGGTGTACTTCCCGGCCACCGGCGCGACGAAGCTAGACCTCGCCCGGTACTACCTCGCCGTCGGGGACGGCATCGTCCGTGCGCTGCGGGAGCGGCCATGCATGCTGCACCGGTTCCCGGGCGGAGTTGCGGGGGAGAAGGTGCACCAGAAGCGGCTGCCGCGGGGCGCACCGGACTGGATGGACACGGTGCGCGTCCACTTTCCGCGTTACGACCGGGACGCGGACGAGCTGTGCGTCACCGAACTCGCCCAGGTGATCTGGGCGGTGCAGATGTCGACGGTCGAGTTCCATCCCTGGAACTCGCGGCGCGGTGACGTGGAGAAACCCGACGAGTGGCGGATCGACCTCGATCCGATGCCCGACTGCGGGTGGGACCGGGTGCTGCGCGTTGCCGGGGTCGTGCACGAGGTGCTCGACGAGCTCGGCGCGGTGGGCTGGCCGAAGACGTCGGGAGGCCGAGGGGTGCACGTCTACGTGCGGATCCCGCCAACGCACGGCTTCGCGGATGTGCGCCGGGCCGCCCTCGCCTTCGCGCGGGAGGTGGAGCGACGCGCACCGGCCGACGCGACCACCACCTGGTGGCGGAAGGACCGGGACCCGGCGGCCCTGTTTGTGGACTACAACCAGAATGCCCGCGATCACACGATGGCGGCGGCCTACTCGGTGCGCGGCGTGCCGAACGGGCGGGTGTCCGCTCCCGTTGGCTGGGACGAACTCGGGGACGCGGACCCGGACGACTTCACGCTCGCGACGATGCCGGGCCGTTTCGCCCGTCTCGGCGACCTGCACGCGGGCATCGACGACGCGGTGTTCGATCCGGCGCCGCTGCTCGATTGGGCGGACCGGGACGAGCGCGACGGCGCCGCCGACCCCGGCAATCCCGACTGAGTTCGCCGAGGCTCAGCGGGCGGTGGCCTCGGTGGTGAGGGACTGCAGCAGCGCCATGACCTCGGACTCGCGGAAACGGCGGTGCCCGCCCGGGGTGCGGAGGGAGCCGAGGCGTCCGGCGTGCGCCCATCGCGTGACCGTCTTGGGGTCGACATGGAACAGGGCGGCCACCTGGCCAGGGGTGAGCAGTGCTTCCTGGGTGGCGTGGAACGCGGGGACGCTCATCGAGGCCCTCCCTCAAGGGTCGTGTGCCGAGCCGTGGCCCGGGCCGTGGCATGGCCGGACGGCTCGGCCGCGGTGCACGTCGCGGACAGTGCGCACATCGTGGCACCCGACCCCCCAGGTACTCGAACCGTCTAAGTTCGGTAAAGGGGAGGTAATTCGCAAATCGGATAAGTCCGGCAGGTGTGATGGTCCGGTGCCCGGTCGGTACCCTGGGGTAGTGACTGACTCGACCCCCGACTCCGCCCCCGCGAACCCGAAGGGTTCACTCGCCAAGGCGATGGCGATCTACACTGCCGCCCGCCTCGGCCTGGTGGTGGTCATCGCGGCGATCATCCTGGGCGTGAGCAAGCTGGTCAGTGTCGAGGTACCGCTGCTGGTTGCGCTGATTTTCGCGGTTGTCATTGCGCTTCCGCTGTCGCTGGTGCTGTTCAAGACGCTGCGGATCCGCGTCAACGAGCAGATCTCCCAGGTCGACGCGCAGCGCCGCAAGGACCGCGACGACCTGCGGTCGAAGCTCCGCGGCGACAAGTAATGACGGCCACCGTCGACCGGAGCGCGCCGCGTGACTGGGTCGACGAGGCGGTGCGGCTGATCGACGCCGACACCCAGCGCAGCGCGGACACGCACCTGCTGAGGTACCCGCTGCCTGCGGACTGGAGCGTCGCCCTCTACCTCAAGGACGAGTCCACCCACGTCACCGGCAGCCTCAAGCACCGGCTCGCGCGGTCGCTGTTCCTCTACGCGATCTGCAACGGGTGGGTCACCGAAAACACCACCGTCATCGAGGCGTCGTCCGGGTCGACGGCGGTCAGCGAGGCGTACTTCGCGAAGCTCCTCGGCCTGGACTTCGTCGCGGTGATGCCGCGCAGCACCAGCCCGGCCAAGATCGCGCTGATCGAGGCGCAGGGCGGACGCTGCCACTTCGTGGACCGGCCCGGCGAGATCTACACCGAGGCGCAGCGACTCGCCGACGAGGTCGGCGGCCACTACATGGACCAATTCACGCACGCCGAGCGGGCGACCGACTGGCGCGGCAATAACAACATCGCCGAGAGCATCTTCGAGCAGATGCGGCTCGAGCGGCACCCGGTTCCCGACTGGGTGGTCGTCGGGGCCGGGACCGGTGGCACGTCAGCGACGATCGGCCGGTACCTCCGATACCGCAGGCACGCGACACGACTGCTGGTCGCCGACCCCGAGAACTCGGCGTTCATCGGCGGTTACGAGACCGGCTCGGCCGAGCACCGGACCGGGATGCCGTCCCGGATCGAGGGCATCGGCAGGCCGCGCATCGAGCCGTCGTTCATTGGGCAGGTCGTGGATCGGATGGCGACCGTCCCCGATGCCGCGTCGATCGCCGCCACCCGGCATGCCAGCGCCGTCCTCGGCCGCCGCGTCGGCGGATCCACCGGCACCAATCTGTGGGGCGCCTTCTCGGTGCTCGCCGAGATGCTCGCCGCCGGGCGTGCGGGCAGCGTCGTCACCCTGATCTGCGATGGCGGCGAGCGGTACGCGGGCACCTACTTCGACGACGACTGGGTTCGGGGTCAGGGCCTCGACCTCACCGGCCCTGCGGCGGTGCTCGACGCGTTCGCGCGCACCGGCCGCTGGACCGCGTGATCCGTCAGCGCGCTGGCGCGTGCTCATCGGTGTCGGCGAACTGGGTGCGGTAGAGGTCCTCGTACCGGCCGCCCGCGGCGAGGAGTTCGACGTGGGTTCCGCTCTCCACGACCCGCCCGTCCTCGATCACCAGGATCTGGTCCGCCGCCCGGATCGTCGACAGCCGGTGCGCGATCACCACCGACGTCCGGCCGATCAACGCCTCGCCGAGCGCGGCCTGCACCGCGGCCTCGGACGTCGAGTCCAGGTGCGCGGTCGCCTCGTCCAGGATCACCACCCGCGGATGCGCCAGCAGCAGGCGGGCGATGGTCAACCGCTGCCGCTCGCCGCCGGAGAGCCGATAGCCGCGCTCGCCGACCACGGTGTCGAGGCCGTCGGGCAGCGACCGGATCAGGTCGGTGAGCCGGGCCCGGTCAAGGACCGCCCACATCTCGTCCTCGGTCGCACCAGGCCTGGCCAGCATCAGGTTCGCGCGAATCGAATCGTGGAACAGATGCCCGTCCTGGGTGACCATGCCGACGGTCCCGCGGATCGCCTCGGCGGACAACTCCCGCACGTCGACGCCGCCGACCCGGACCGCGCCTGCATCGGTGTCGTAGAGCCGCGGCACCAGCTGCGCGATCGTCGACTTGCCCGCCCCGGAGGAACCGACCAGCGCGACCATCTGGCCCGGCTCGGCGCGGAACGAGATCTCGTGCAGGACCTCGACGCCGCCCCGGGTATCGAGGGTCGCGACCTCCTCGAGCGAGGCGAGCGACACCTTGTCCGCTGCCGGGTACGCGAACCGGACCTGTTCGAACTCGACCGACACCGGCCCGTCCGGCATCGGTGTCGGGCGCGCGGGTTCGGCGATCAGCGGCGGCAGGTCCAGGACCTCGAAGACCCGCTCGAAGCTGACGAGCGCGCTCATCACCTCGACCCTCGCGGACGCGAGCGCGGTCAGCGGCGCGTACAGCCGGGTCAGTAGCAGCGCAAGGGCGACAACGGAGCCCGCCTCGAGGCGTCCGGTCAGCGCGTACCAGCCGCCCAGTCCGTACACCAGGGCCAGCGCCAGCGCCGACACCAGCGTCAGGGAGGTGACGAACGCGGCCTGCGTCATCGCGGTGCGCACCCCGATGTCGCGGACCCGGTGCGCCCGGACCTCGAACTCCGCGGACTCCTCCTGGGGCCTGCCGAACAGTTTGACCAGGGTCGCGCCGGGTGCCGAGAACCGTTCGGTCATCTGCGTGCTCATGGTCGCGTTGTGGTCCGCCGCCTCGCGCTGCAGGACAGCCATCTTCGCGCCGATCCGGCGAGCAGGCAGCACGAACACCGGCAGCAGCAGCAGCGCCAGCACGGTGATCTGCCAGGAGATACCCAGCATGACCACCAATGTCAGGATGAGCGTCACCAGGTTCGCAACAACCCCGGACAGGGTGTCGCTGAACGCGCGCTGGGCCCCGATCACGTCGTTGTTGAGCCTGCTGACCAGGGCGCCGGTCCGGGTGCGGGTGAAGAACGCGATCGGCATCTTCTGCACGTGGTCGAACACCGCGGTGCGCAGGTCCAGGATCAGGCCCTCGCCGATGCTCGACGACAGGTAGCGGTTGTACAGCCCGAGCGCGGCCTCGAGCAGGGCGATGACCGCGATCGCGATCGCCAGCCACACCACGACGCTGGCGTCGGTGCCCTTGACGATGGCGTCGACGACCCGGCCCGCGAGTACCGGCGTCGCGACCGCGAGCGCCGCGGTCGCGACGCTGACCAGCAGAAACAGCGTGATCTTGCGGCGGTGCGGTGTCGCGAAGCCGAGGATCCGCCGGACCGTGGCCATCGAGAACGGACGCCGGTCGTCCTGGGCGTGCATCATCCGGTACATCGAGTTCCAGGCGACCGATTCCATGCTCATGACCGGGCTCCATTCCTGACCGTGCTGTTCACTGCCGTCCCCCTCGATTCGTCTGGTCGGTGCAACGCTACGGGCAGGCTCTGACATGCCCGGTGTGCAGCCGACCGTAGAACCTAAAGTGAACTTGAGGTCAAGCCGGGCAGCGTGCCGGGGCATCCTCGGCGAACGGGACGTCGTCCGGCAGCAGGTAGGTGACGAGGAGAACGACGGGGTCGGGGCCGAGATTGAGCCCGACATGGTCGCCGCCCGGGTCCTCGGTGACCCACGCTCCCGCGGGCGAGGTGACCCGCGAGCAGTCGGGCAGCACCCGCGTCAGGGTGCCCGACACGACGAGGCCCTGGACATGGCCGCCGTGGCGGTGCCAGCCGGTGCTGCCGCCCGGCGCGATGACGAGCCGGCGCAGCGTCCCCTCGGTCTCGTCCGGCACGGCGGCGTGTCCGGGCGGTGGCGGCGGCAGCAGGGACGGCGCGAGCTCGAGTTCGGCGAGGGTGTCCGCGGTGACGCCCTGCGGCGGCGTCGCGCCAGCAGGCGCGGTGAGGCCGAACGCCGCGATCGAGGTCAGGGCGGCGGTCGCGGCGAGGCGGGGAAGGGTGCGCATGGCGGTGATCCGTTCGAGTCGAGGTGCTCGTGCGTCTGGGTCGAATCCCTCGAGGCCGGGTCGGCCCCGGAACGTGTCCTGCCCGTCCATCGTCACGCACCCCGGTGGGGGGCGGCCGCGAAATCGGCCGATGGTGGCCACATAGTGATCACCACTGGAACGTGTTCTCGCTACGCTGCCGGGTATGCGCACCTCCCGTCGAGTCCTCGCCCTGTCCGCCATCGGGGCCGCTGTCGCCGTCTCCGCCGTGATCGCGACCGCGGGCACCGCTGCCGCCGGTCCCGCCGTCTCGGCTGATCCGGGTCGCGTCGACAGCGAGCGGGAGGCCGTCGCCCGCGCCTACATCGATGCGTTGCTCTCCCACGACGCATCGGACGTGGCGTTCGCGCCGGGCGCCACCCGGGTCGAGGCGGGCCTGAAGACCGGCTTCACCGGTGCGCAGATGGCGTGGGACCTCACCCACGGCCCGCAGTACCGCGTGATCCAGGGCATCCGCGACCTGGAACTCAGTGAGCAGGGGGACGTGGTGTCGACCCGCTACCTGCTCGACGCCGGGATCGCGGGCGCAACGTTGATGACCGTCGAGATCGTCGAGACGTTCGAGATTCCGGACGGCACCATCCATGCGGTCGTCGCGCACATCACGCCGAAGTTCGGCGCCTGAACCGTCCGGGACCTCGGCGCCGTCACCTGCTGATCAGCTGCGCGGCGGCCGCGGTGCCTGCCGCGACGACCCCGACCGACGGCCAGCACCTCGTGGACGCACCCATTCGTTGAATGGGTGTTCATGCGTCACTTCCGGGTGGCGGATGACACATGAACCCCCATTCAATGGTTCAGGGGGTGCGGGTCAGGTGGCTGGGGTTCAGGGGACGCTGCATCGCGATCCGGGGCCAGGCGTCGAGGCCGTGCGCGGCCTCGGCGGCCCGGACCGCCCGCAACTGCGGGCCAAGGTCGGAGTCCGGGATCGGCTCGAAACCGAGACGCCGGTAGTACGGCGCGTTCCACGGAACGTCGACGAACGTGGTCAGCGTCAGCCGCCGGTCGCCCCGGTCGACCGCCCACGCGGCGACCGCCTCGATCAGTGCCGCGCCGAGGCGACGGCCCGACCAGCGCGGATCCACCGACACCTGCTCGAGATGCGCGCCGCCGTCGACGACCTCGGCGCACGCGTAGCCCACGGCGGTGCCGTCGGACCGGCCGACCTGCGACCGGGCGAGCGAATGGACCATTCGGTCGATCTCATCGACTGAACGCTTCCGTTCACTCGATGCTGGGGAGGCGGCGGTGGCGACCCACAGCCGGCCCGCGCGCCGATACCGCTCGAGTCCAGCGATCGTCGGCGGCGCGTCGTCGGCGACGGCCGTCATCCCGAGCGCGCGAAACGGGTGCCCGGCGGCGACCTCGATGGCCGGCAGCGCGGACAGGTCGGCGGCGATGGCGAGTCGGATCATCGGTCCCGTCCGGAGCCTCTCGTGTGTCAGCATGGGCGCATGAGTTTCTTGGTGCGTCTGGTGATCAACGCGATTGCGATCTGGCTGGCGTCGGAATGGGTGTCCGGCATCGACATCGCCACCAAGGACGACGTCAGTCAGGTCGTCGTGATCGCGTTCATCGCGCTGGTGTTCACCGTAGTGAACGCGTTCGTCAAGCCGATCGTGCAGCTGCTGTCCCTGCCGCTGCTGATCCTCACGCTCGGGCTGTTCACGCTGGTGATCAACGCGCTGATGCTGCTGCTGACGGCCTGGATCACCGAATCGACCTCGCTGGGCATCTCCGTCGACGGGTTCTGGACCGCGGTGTGGGGTGCGCTGATCATCTCGGTGGTCAACTTCGTGCTCACCGCCGTGGTTCCCGGCGGCAAGCGCTGAGCCGACCCGCCGTCGGCGCGCGCGAGCGTCAGCCGAGCCACAACGCGAGGCCGGTCGCCGCACCCCAGACGAGCATCGCGGCCCCGGTTCCGGCGAGCGCCGGGATCAGGGCGAGGCCCTGGCCGCCGGACCGGACCGGGGCGTTCGCCTTCACCGCCAACGGCAGCGCCAGCAGGCCGAGCAGGGCCAGCGGGGTGCGCGCGACGAGAGCTAGCGTCACCACGAACGGCACCGCGAGCAGCGCCAGGTGCAGGGTGCGGGTCCGGGCGTCGCCGAGCCGCACCGCGAGGGTGTGCTTGCCGGACTCGGTGTCGGTGGGGATGTCGCGCAGGTTGTTCGCGACCAACACCGCGGACGAGAACGAGCCGACCGCGACCGCGGTCACCGTCCCGGCCCAGTCGACGCGGCCTGCCTGCACGAACTGAGTGCCGAGGACGGCGACCAGCCCGAAGAACACGAACACCGCGATCTCGCCGAACCCGCTGTACCCGTACGGCTTCGACCCGCCGGTGTAATACCAGGCGCCGACGATGCAGGCCGCGCCGACCAGGATCAGCCACCACGCCGACACCAGCGCCAGCACGACGCCCGCGACGGCGGCGACCCCAAAGCAGGCGAACGCCGCACCCTTGACCGCGGCGGGCGACGCGAGCCTCGACCCGACCAAACGGAGCGGGCCGACCCGCTCGTCGTCGGTTCCCCGGATCCCGTCGGAGTAGTCGTTGGCGAAGTTGACGCCGACGATCAGGGCCATCGACACCAGCAGCGCCAGCAACGCCTTCCACCACACGGCGCCGCCGATCGACGCCGCCGCGCCGGTGCCCGCGAGCACTGGGGCGATCGCGTTCGGCAGGGTGCGCGGTCGGGCGCCGGAGATCCATTCGGAAACAGAAGCCATGCCTGCGATCCTGTCACCATCCGGTCCCGGACCCGTCGGGGTGGCTAGCATGGGCGCCGGTGCACCCCCCTGTGAACGACCCCGGCCCGGACGTGTCCACCGATCTGGTGGTGGCCCTGCTCGGTGCGGTGTCGACGCGACGCGACGGATCCCTGGTCCCGCTGCCGGGCCCCCGGGCCCGCACCCTGTTGGTCGCGTTGGCGCGCACACCGGGGCGGGTGCGGGGCGCATCCGCCCTGATCGAGGACGTGTGGGGGGATGACCCGCCGCGGTCCCCGACGAATGCGCTGCACACCCAGATCTCGCGGTTGCGGTCCGCGCTGCCCGACGGTGCGGTGGAGAGCACCGCCCACGGCTACCGGCTGGTGCTGACCCGGACGCAGGTGGACCTGACCCTCGCGCGTGTCCTCGAGCAGGCGGCACAGCAGCACCTCGCCGACGGCGACCCGCGCGCTGCTGCGGAGTCCGTCCGGGCCGCGCAGGCGTTGTGGCGCGGCGAGCCCGGTGCGGACCTGCCGGCCGGTGCGCCCGCCCGCGAGCTCGTCGAGGAGGCGGCGCAGCGCAGGGCGGCGTTGGACGCGGCCCTGCTCGCCGCGCTGGTCACCGCCGGTGACCTGCGGCAGGCGCTGCCGCTGGCGCGAGCAGCAGCGGACCGGTCGCCCCTGGACGAGCAGGCGCACGGGCAGTTGATGCTGGTGCTCGCCGGACTGGGTCTGGCGAACGAGGCGCTGGACGTCTTCGCCGGGTTGCGGGAACGGCTCGCCGACCGGCTCGGTACCGACCCGTCGCCCCGGCTGGTGGAGCTCAACGCCGCGGTGCTGACCGGGGCCGCGCCGACGTTCGGCGGGCAGGCCAGGGCCGCCGGATCGGCGGTGCCCGCGGTAGCCGAACCGCTGCCGGGGGCGGCCGAGCCGGTTCCCTCCGCCGTCGGGCTGCGGGCGGCGCCGAACGCGCTGCTCGGCCGCGATGCGGACCTGGATGCGGTCGACGACCTGCTTGCCGCGGCCCGGGTGGTCACCCTGCTCGGTCCCGGCGGCACCGGGAAGACCCGGCTCGCGCACGCGATCGGACTGCGCGCCGCCGCCGACCTCCCGGTCGCACTCGTCGAACTGGCGCCGCTGCGCAGCGGCGCCGACGTGATCGGCGCGATCAGCGCGACCCTGGGGCTCAGCGAGATCGAGCTGACGCCGGGTGCCGGCCTGACCCGCGCCCGGATCCACGACGCGCGGAATCGGCTGCGGGACGCGCTGTCCGCGCGGCCGTCGCTGCTAATTCTGGACAATTGCGAGCACCTGATCGACGACGTCGCAGCGGTGGTGGCGGACCTCGTCGCGGTAAGTGACCGGGTGACGGTGTTGGCCACCAGCCGTGCGCCGCTGGCGATCAACGCCGAGGTGGTGTATCCGCTTGCGCCGCTTGAGGTTGACGAGAGCGGTTCCCCGGCAACGGAACTGTTCCGGACCCGGGCGCGGGCCGTGCGACCGTCGGTACGGCTGGACCCGCGGGAGGTGGCGCGACTGTGCCGCACCCTCGACGGACTCCCACTGGCCATCGAATTGGCGGCCGCCCGGGTCCGGACGATGAGCGTGGCGGAGATCAACACCCGGCTCACCGACAGGTTCACGCTGCTGCGGTCCGGGGATCGGACGTCGCCGGAACGGCACCGCACGCTGCGCGCCGTGATCGACTGGAGCTGGAATCTGCTCGGGTCCGGGCAGCAGGCGGCGCTGCGCCGCCTGTGCCGGTTCCCCGGCGGCGTCACGGGCGAGGCCGCAATGCTGGTCGCGCAGTGGGGTGCGGTGACCGACGCGGCGGACGCGGTGGAGGGCCTGGTCGGTCAGTCGATGCTGACGGTGGTCGAGGGAACCGACCGGGCAGGCCTGCGCTACCACATGCTCGAGACCGTGCGGGAGTTCGGCGAGGAACGGCTCGCGGAGGCAGGGGAGGTCGACGAGGTGGAGGCGCGCACCTTCGGGTGGGCGCGCGAATTCTGTTCCGCCGCAATGCGTGGTTTCCTCGATGGCGACGAGATCGCGGTGACCGCCATGGTCGAGGCGGAACACGACAACCTGCTCGCCGTCCTCCGGCGGGCCGCGGAGGTCGACGCGAACGATGTCGTCGTCGGGGTGTTATCCGTCCTCGGGATGCTGTGGTCGCTGCGCGGTTCGCAGTCCGAGGTGCTGGCCTGGGCTCCCCGGATCCTCGCCGTCGACCCCCGCGACGGCCGGCTGGCGGGGGTCCCGGGGAACAGTCTGGCGCTGTGCCACGTCCTCGTTGCCGGGACCGCGGCCTTCTCCGGGTCGGTACGGATGCTGGCAACGACCCGGGTACGGCTGCGTGAGATCGTCCGGACCCGAACCGATCTCGACCCAGTCCTGGTGTTGAGTGCGGCACTGCTCACCCTGCCCGCGGGAGGTGCGGGGGCGGCGCGGATCCTCGCGGAGGGTGTCCGGCATCCCGATCCTGCCGCCCGCAGTGCTGCCCTGATGTCCCGCGCGAACCTGCGAGAGAACAACGGGGACCTGCACGGGTCGCGGGTCGACGCGCTGGCCGCGTTGGCGCTCGCCAGGGAGTCCGGTCAGGTCTGGACGCTGTCGATGGTGTGTCAACATCTCGGCAGTCTCGCGGCGCAGGCCGCGAACTACGAGGAGGCCCTCGGGTACTACCGGGAGGGCGTGGAGTTGCTGGGGCAGCTGCGCGCGTACGACGAGGCGCTGGCCTCGCGCACCTATCTCACCGCCGTCCTGGTCGGTCTCGGCCGCGTCGACGAGGCCCGCCGCGAACTGGAGCGGGCCGGGAACCTGGCCGAGATCGCGAGCGGTGCCCCCGGACGCTTCGAGGACCGGCGCGGGGCCGCGGTGCTCGCGACGGCCCGCGCCGAGATCGACCTCGCGGCCGGAGAGGTGGAGGCCGGGCTGCGCGGGTACCGGCGGGCGCTGGGGTTGGAGGGCGGACCGGAGCCCGGCGCCGGGGACACCCCGGACCCGTTCGGGTTGATGGTGATGTCCGCGGCTGTCGACGCCCATGTACTGGCCGGCCGGGCCGGGGCCGTGGCCGACATCGTCGCCGCCTTCACCGAGCGGGTGCTGACCCAGCTCGGTCCGGCGGGCTACCCGGATCTCCCGCAGACCGGGGCGGTGGCCTGTGCGGTCGGCGGGTTCGACATCGCGACCGGCGACCCGGACGCCGGGCTGCGGCTGCTGGCACTGTCGACGAGAGTCTCACCGCGGCAGGACTTCCCGGTGATGCAGGTGTCCCGGCACCTGGAGCGGGCCCGCGCGGAGGTCGGCGCCGACCGAGTCGACGCCGCCCTTGCCGCGGTGGCGGGCCTGCCGAGGAGCCGGGCCCGGCGACAGATCCTGGACGCATTCCGCACCCGCGGGTGAGCGTCCCGCCGAAGCCGGGATCCGGAGTGCGGCTAGGCGTTCCGCATGTAGGCGCGCATCGTGATCGGAGCGAAGACCGCGACGATGACCGCGGCGCCGACCAGCGCCCACACCAGGTCGATCCCGACCGGGCCGCCGGACAGCAGCTCGCGGACCGCGGTGACGATGTGCGAGACCGGGTTCAGTGACACGAACGTCTGCATCCAGCCGGGCATGGTGTCGGCGGGAACGAACGCGTTCGACATGAACGTCAGCGGGAACAGCACCAGCATCGAGATGCCCTGCACGCTCGATGCCTTGCTCATCAGCACCCCCATCAGCGCGAAGATCCAGCTGATTGCGAAGGCGCACACCATCACCAGCAGCACCGCGGCAACGACACCGAGGATCCCGCCGCCGGGGCGGAAGCCCATCGCGTAGCCCATCGCGAAGGTGATGGTCGACGCGATCGCGTACCGCACCATGTCGGACAGCAGCGCGCCAGCGAGCGGTGCGATCCGGGCGATCGGCAGCGAAGTGAAGCGGTCGAACACCCCCTTATCCATGTCCTCGCGCAGCTGGGTTCCGGTGACGATCGACGCGGTGATCACCGTCTGTACCAGGATGCCGGGGATGATGATCGGCAGGTAGGAGGCGATGTCGCCGGCGATGGCGCCGCCGAAGATGTAGGTGAACATCACCGTGAAGATGATCGGCTGGACCACCACGTCGAACAGCTGCTCGGGGTTGTGCTTGACCTTGATCAGGCCGCGGTGGGCCATGGTCAGGGACTGGGCGACGGTGTCGCGGAGCCCGACGGTGCGGGCGGCGGGTAGCGGCGGGGCGGTGGTGGCCGGAGTGGCGAGGGTGGTCGTCATGCTGCGCTCCTGTCGGCGTCGGCGTCGGCGTCGGCGTCGTGTCCGGTGATGGCGAGGAAGACCTCGTCGAGGCTGGGCTTGCTCACCGTGATCTCGTCGACGCCGATCCCGTTGTCGCGCAATCGGATCAGCAGTTCCGGTGTGATCGAGGTGTCGGCGAGCGGTGCGGTCAGCCGCGCGGCCTCCGGGCTGACGACGACCTCCACGCCCAACGCGCCTGCAAGCAGGGCGCGGGTGGCCTCGATGTCGGCGCGGTCGACCAGGCTCAGCTGCAGCGACGACGTCCCGACCGACGCCTTCAGCTCGTCCGCGGTCCCGTCGGCGATCACCCGGCCGTGGTCGATCACCGCGATCCGATCCGCCAGCTGGTCGGCCTCGTCGAGGTACTGCGTGGTCAGTAGCACCGTCGACCCCTCGGCGACGAGCCGCCGGATGGTGTCCCACATCTGGGCGCGGGTGCGCGGGTCGAGGCCGGTGGTCGGTTCGTCGAGGAACAGCAGCGGCGGGCGTGAGATGAGGCTGGCGGCGAGGTCGAGGCGTCGCCGCATGCCGCCGGAGAAGTACTTGAGCGCCTTGCTCGCGGCGTCGGTGAGCGCGAACTCCTCGAGCAGTTCGGCGGTCTTGCGTTTGGCGTCCGCGCGGCTCAGCCCGAGGAGTCGGGAGAAGATCATCAGGTTCTCGGTCGCGGTCAGGTCCTCGTCGACCGACGCGTACTGCCCGGTGACGCCGATCAGCGACCGCACCGCGGTCGGTGCCGCGGTGACGTCGTGCCCGAAGACGGCCGCGCGGCCCGCGTCGGGTCGCAGCAGCGTCGCGAGCATCCGGATGGTGGTGGTCTTGCCCGCGCCGTTGGGGCCGAGCACACCGTAGACGGTGCCGGTGGGGACGGTCAGGCTGACGCCGTCCACGGCCGTGTGGGTGCCGAAGCGCTTGACGAGTCCGTCCGCCTCAATGGCGGGGGGAGTCGAGTGTGTCATGCGGGGTGTCCTTTCGGATCGAGTGCTGACGCCACTGTCCGCGTCCCCGCTTGCACGACCCTTGCACCGCCCTTGCATGCCCTCCGCAAGCGATGAACGGGGGTTCATGCGCTGGCCCGCGGGCGGAAACGACGCATGAACCCCCGTTCAACCCTTGGGGGTGAACCGGGCGGTGAGCGCGCGGCGGTCGACCTTGCCGGGGCCGCGCAGCGGCAGCGCCGCCAGCAGGTGCACCTCGCGGGGCGCCGCGGTGCCGTCCAGGGTGCGAACCAGATGCTCCCGCAGGGACTCTGGCGTCGGGGCGGTGCCCGCGACCGGGACGACCGCCGCCGCGACCCGCTGCCCCAGGCGGGTGTCGGGGAGGGCGAACACCGCGACCTCGGCGACCTCCGGGTGGGTCGCCAGCGCCGCCTCGACCACCTGCGGGACGATCGTGAGCCCGCCGGTGGAGATCGCCTCGTCGAGCCTGCCGAGGATCCGCAGTGTCCCGTCCACGACAACACCCGCGTCGTCGGTGCGGAACCAGCCGGGCTCGGCGAACGCCGGGTGGGTCGGCAGGCGCCGATACCCGGACGCGAGCATCGGGCCGCCGAGCAGCACCCGCGCATCGGTGTCGATCCGCACCAGCACCCCGTCAAGGGGGGCGCCGTCGTATACGCAGCCGCCGCAGGTCTCGCTCATCCCGTAGGTGCGGACCACGGTGATCCCCGCCGCCTCCGCCCGGGCCAGCAGCGGTGCCGGGGTCGCGGCGCCGCCGAGCAGGACGGCGTCCAGGTCGGCGAGGGCCGCCGTCGCCTCGGGGTCGCCGAGCGCCTTGACCAGCTGGGTCGGGACCAGCGAGGTGTACCGCCGCGGCCCGTGCAGCGCGGCAACCGCCGCGGGCAGCGTCGCGGGGTCGAAACCGTGAGAGACGTCGACGACCACCGGCTCGGTGCCCGCCAGCAGCCCGCGCAGCAGCACCTGCAGGCCCGCGATGTGATGGGCGGGCAGCGTCAACAGCCACGCACCCGGCCCGCCGAGCCGGTCATGGGTGGCGGCGCCGCTGGCGTGCAGCGCCGCTGGCGACAGTTGCGCGCCCTTCGGGACGCCGGTGCTCCCGGACGTCGCCACCACCAGCGCGACGCCGTCGTCGATCGGCTCCCCCGGAGCCAACGCGTCGGACAGTCGGGCGATTTCGCGGTCGTCACCGGCGGGGACGGGCAGCAGCGCCGGGCCGTCGCCTGCGAGCGCCCGATCGAGCACCGGAAGCAGGTCGAGCACCGCCGATCCGGCCGGGACGGGCAGGGACTGCAGGACGGGACTCACCCGCCCCATGCTGCCCTAGGCCCGCTCGGACGGGCCCTCGAGGGGCCAGCCGCCCGCCGTCAGGTGCGCGGTGACGCGGGCGATGTCGGGCTCGAGCGGCATCTCGTCGGTGACCTTCGTGATCAGGACCCCGATGTCGACGCGGTCGATGGTGTCCTGGCCCTGCAGCAGCAGGGCATCGGTGACGGTGCGTACCTCGTCATCGGACAGGCGCCGCCGCAGCAGCGCGATCAGCGGTACGTAGTCCTGCTCGGGCACACCGTTCGGGTACCCGGCCCGCAGCCAGCCGATGATCGAGGCCAGGAACGGTGGACGGCTCACGGGATACCCCCTTTCGTCAGGTGTCCTCGGACGTGGCATCCGCCAGCGGCCAGCCGGCCGCGACCAGCACGGCCGCGACCCGGGTGATGTCCTCGGCGGAGGGCTCGGTCGCGGTGACCTGTTCGATCAGGTCACCGATCTCGGCGCGGGTGATCGTCGGATCCTGCGCCCGCCCGGCCTCCTCGGCGAGCGCGACGGCGACGTCCTTGATCTGTTCGCTGGACATCTGTCGGTACAGCAGCGCGACGAGCGGGATCCGGTCCTTCGGCGGAACGCCCTCCGGGTACCCGGCGCGCAGCCACTTCACGACCGACAGCGGGAACGTTGCTTTCGTGGTGGTCACACACCCTGCCTCTCGACGTGACGGCCCGACCGGGTGGTCGGCGCCAGGAGCGACGCTAGAACAGTTCGACGCCGAAGGTGTGATCGAGGAAGTCGGCCATGATGAACAGGATGCCGGTGACGATCGCGATCACCACGACCGCGAAGCACACGGCAGCGGCGGCGACCATCAGCGGTCTGCGCGTCGCTGCGTCGCCGCCGTCGGCGACCGGCGCGGCGTTGCCGGATCCGAGCAGCCGCAGTCCGAACGCGAACAGCGCGGGCAGCCCTGCGCCGAGCAGCAGGCCGACCAGGATCACCTGCCACAGCGATTCGGCGGTCTTCGTCAACAGGTCCATCGGTGTTCTCCGTCCGTCAGGCCGACACGTTGTCGGCGGGCTCGGCGCGGGTGGCCTGCGGGGTGGCCGGCTTCGCGGTCGGCGGGGCGGGGATGTCCTTGACGACGGCGGCGTCGAGGTCGGCGAGGAGGGCGTCCGCGGTGGCGGGCAGGGCCGGCGCGGCCTCCGGCTCGAGCTTGCCGGTCCACTCGGCGTTGACGTTGCTGTGGTCGACGGGCTGGCGCCGCGACCGCAGGTACATCAGCGCGGACAGCGCGAGCAGCAGCGCGAACACGACGAGCACGCCGGGCAGCCCGCCGATCAGGTGCGCGATGCCCCAGCAGAGGGCGCCGGCGAGGGCGGCGGACGGCAGGGTGATCAGCCAGGCGACGCCCATCCGGGCCGCGACCCCCCAGCGGACCTCTGCACCCCGGCGGCCGACGCCCGAGCCCATGATCGATCCGGTCGCGACGTGCGTCGTCGACAGCGGAAGGCCGAGGTGGCTCGAGGTCAGGATGATCGCCGCTGACGACGCCTCGGCGGCCATGCCCTGCGGGGCGGCGATCTCGACCAGGCCCTTGCCGAGGGTGCGGATCACCCGCCAGCCGCCGAGGTAGGTGCCGAGCGCGATCGCGACCGCGCAGCTGAACTTGACCCAGAACGGCATCGGGGTGTCGGCGGTGATGGTGCCGTGTGCGACCAGCGCAAGGAAGATCACGCCCATCGTCTTCTGGGCGTCGTTGGTGCCGTGTGCGAGGGAGACCAGGGAGGCCGAGCCGACCTGCCCGAGCCGGAACCCCCGCTCCTTCGTGCCCTCGTCCACCCCGTGGGTGATCCGGTAGATCAGCCAGGTGCCGCACACCGCGACCAGGCCGGCGACGACCGGGGCAAGCAGGGCGGGCACGATCACCTTGCTCAGCACCCCGGCCCACTCGACACCGTTCACCCCGATGCCGGCGATGGCGGCGCCGATGAGGCCGCCGAACAGTGCGTGCGAGGAACTCGACGGGATGCCGAACAGCCAGGTCAGCAGGTTCCAGAGGATGCCGCCGACCAGCCCGGCGAACACGATGATCAGCAGATCCTCACCGCCGGTCGAGCTGAGATTGACCACGCCCTTGGCGACGGTGGCGGCGACCTCGACCGAGAGGAACGCGCCGACCAGGTTCAGGGTTGCGGACAGCGCCACCGCGACTTTTGGTCGGAGTGCCCCGGTCGCGATGGAGGTGGCCATCGCGTTCCCGGTGTCGTGGAAGCCGTTGGTGAAGTCGAACCCGAGGGCGGTGACGACCACGACGAGAAGAACGATGAGTTCCGCGTTCACAAGCCTTCATCCTCCGTTACGAGGGCGTAAAAGTCGAGTTCACGAGGGGCTGCTCGCGGGTGCCGTTCGGCACAGTCGCTGCGCCCCGCTGCCTGCCCGTTTACCGGCGCGGACGGGTCCGATCCGGAACCGCAGCGCGATGGCCCCGGTCACACGAAGCGCGGCGATGTGGCGGAACTCACGGTCCGGTCCCACTCACCGGGAATGGGCGGTTGCGGGAGGTGGCGCCTGGCTACCGTCCCCGCATCGAGTGACGCAGAACACGTTTTCTGCGCCTTGTGCATCTCGACCGCGTTCCAAGAACGGAGACACCGATCGTGAAACCCCGCACGTCCGCGAAACTCGTCGCGGCTCTCGCCCTGTCGGCCGCATTGGTGTCGGCCTGCGCCACCGAACGCGGCGGCGACGTCGGCATCCCGACCTCGGGCGGAAGTGGCGACGCGCAGGCCGCGTCCAACTCCGACACCCAGTTCGGGACCCTCGACTCCCCGTGCGGGGACGGCGACGCCTCGGGCGCCACCGATCAGGGTGTCACTGACACCGAGATCAAGATCGGGTACGGCGACGACCGCGGCTACGCGCAGAGCCCCGGCCTGAACAAGGAAATGTCCGACGCCGTCTCCGCGATGATCGACTGGTGCAACGAGCAGGGCGGCATCAACGGCCGCACCATCGTCGGCACCGACTACGACGCCGCGATGACGAACGCGAATACGGTCATGCAGGAGGCCTGCCGGTCCGAGTTCATGATGGTCGGCCACGGCTTCGCGATGGACCAGACGGCCGAGCAGACCCGGGTCGCCTGCAACATGGCGGCGGTCCCCGGCTTCACCGTCTCCCCGGACGCCGCGAACGGCCCGATGACCTACCAGGGCGTGCCGTTCCCGGTCGACTACGCCAACGGGTCGGGGCTGTTCCAGGTCGCCGAGCTGAACCCCGAGCTCAAGGACGGGCTCGACCTGGTCGGCTCCACCATGCCGACGATCATCTCCTCGCTGGGCAAGGTCCGCTCGATCGCCGAGGCCGCCGGCTACACGCCGAAGGACTGCGGCGTCACCCTGAACTACCAGGGGGAGCCGAGCTACGTTCCGTTCGCCGAGAAGTACAAGCAGTGCGGCGTCGAGGCGCTGTGGACCTCCCGCTCGCCGGTCCCGAACGAGTTCAACTTCTTCAAGGCGCTCGACCAGGTGGGCCTGGACGCGCAGATCGTCGGCGAGGCCACCTGGTATGGCACCGCGGCCAAGCAGTTCAACGCGGACAGCGGCATCCTCGACGGGCTGAAGGCGGGCATGACCTTCCAGATGCTGGAAAACGCCGACGAGTCGCCCGCCGTGCGCAAGTACGTCGAGCTGGTTGAGGCGGAGGGCGGCAAGACCGCGCTGCTCGGCATGCAGGCCGCGTCCTCGTTCCTGCTGTGGGCGACCGCCGCCGACGAGTGCGGATCCGACCTGACCCGGCAGTGCATGATCACCGAGCTCTCCCAGGTGCATGACTGGGATGCAGGCGGACTGCACGCCGCAACCGACCCGGGCAAGAACATGCCCTCCGAGTGCGGGCTGCTGGTCGAGCTGAACGGCGACACCTACACGCAGGCGTTCCCGGCGGAGAAGGGCGAGTTCGCGTGCGACTCCGCCTACCTGGTCAAGACGGATCCCTCCACCTGGGGCACCGAACTCGGCCCGGACCGGATCTCCACCAAGTACCTCGGACCGAACGTGATCACGCCGCAGGTCTGACCGGACCGGTCAGCACACACGGATTCGCAACGGGGGCGGTGCGGCACTAGGGCGCACCGCCCCCGGACTCGACCAAGGGTTCTCACATGGACACTTTCGTGACGTTCACGATCCTGGGCCTCGTGCTCGGCTCCGTGTACGCGATCGCCGCCTCCGGGCTGGTGCTCACCTACAACACCTCCGGCATCTTCAACTTCGCGCACGGCGCGCAGGCGATGCTCGGCGCCTTCCTCTACTGGCAGTTCAGCGTCGGCTGGGGACTGCCGACGCCGCTGGCGCTGCTGATCGTCCTCGGCATCTTCGGCCCGCTGATGGGGCTCGGCCTGTACTTCCTGATCATGCGGGGCCTGCGGGACACCGCCGAGGTGACCAAGATCGTGGTCACCGTCTCGATCATGCTCGGGATGCTGTTCCTGTCCCAGTGGTTCTGGCATGCGGAGGAACCGCGCACCCTGCCGATGTTCTTCGGCGACGACAGTAAGTTCGCGTTCCTCGGCGCCACCGTGCACGTGCACGAGCTGCTCTGCCTGATCGCCGCCGTCGCGATCGCGGTCGGGCTGCGCCTGCTGTTCACTCGCACCCGGATGGGCGCGACGATGCGGGGCGTCGTCGACGACCCCGACCTGCTGCGACTGAGCGGTCACAACCCGGAACGGATCGCCGGGTTCTCCTGGGCACTGAGCTCGATGCTCGCCGTCCTCGCCGGCATCCTGATCACGCCGATCAGCGGCGGCACCCTCGAGGCGAACCTGCTGACGCTGCTGGTGATCGACGCCTTCGCCGCCGCGATGTTCGGCAGGCTGCGCAGCATCCCGCGCACCTTCGTCGGCGCCGTCGTGCTCGGCCTTGCCGGCACCTACCTGCTCGGGTACGCGCCGTCCACCTGGACGTGGACATCGAATCTGCGGGTCTCGCTGCCGATGATCGCGCTGTTCGTGGTGCTGATCGTGCTGCCGCAGGACCGGCTCCGGGGCGCCGCCGTGCGGACCCGCGAGCGCTACCACGTCCCGTCGGTACGCAAGGCGATCGGCTGGGCCATCGCCCTGATCGCCATCGTCTTCCTGATCCGGCAGCTGATGGTCGAGTCCGCGGTGACCACCCTGACCATCGGGGTCTGCTTCGCGATCATCGCGCTGTCGCTGACCGTGCTCACCGGGTATGCGGGGGAGATGAACCTGGCCCCGCTCTCGTTCGGTGCGATCGCCACGATCGTCGTCTACCACTTCGGCATCACCGGATCGGGCCTTGCGCAACGCCTCACGATCGTCGGCGTGATCCTCGGCGTGATCGTCGCGGCGCTCGTCGGCGGCCTGGTCGCGCTGCCCGCGCTGCGCCTGCGGGGGCTGTATCTGGCCTTGGCGACCATGGCGTTCGGGGTGTTCCTATCGAACATGGTGCTGCGGGACACCACCGAGCACGAGCTGTTCGGGGTGAAGTTCTCGATCTTCACCGGCGGCAACCTGGTGATCCCTCCGCTGCAGATCGGTCCCCTCGACCTGGCGAACCCGACCGCCTTCCTGATGACCGCCACCGTCGTCTTCGCGGTGCTCGGTGTCGGCGTCGTCGCGCTGCGCAACAGCGGCTACGGCCGCAGGCTGACGGCGATGAAGGACAGCCCGGCCGCGTCGGCGATGCTCGGCCAGAGCCTGGTCCGGCTCAAGCTCAGCGTGTTCGTGATCTCGGCGGGCATCGCAGGCCTCGGCGGCATCCTGATGTCGTCGGCGATGGGCTCGGTCTCCGGCGAGACGTTCACGATCATCATCAGCCTGACCTTGCTGATGCTTACCGTCGTCGCGGGCATCGGCTACGTCAGCGGCGCCTTCTTCGGCGGGGTGATGGCCGGGGTCGGCTTCTCGGTCATCATGGTCTCGTTCAACAACCTGGCGAAGGCCCAGCCCGACCTTGAGGGCCTCTACCTGCTGCTCGGCAACCTCGCCGCGGTCAGCCCGGCGTTGATCGGTATCGGTGTCGGCCACAACCCGTCCGGCAGCGTGCATCAGGTGGTCGAGGGCTACCGCAAGCTGCGGAACGCCAAGCCGGTCCTGGTCGGGGGTGCCGCGGTCGTCGCGGTCGCCTACCTGCTCGCGCTGACCGGGGTCCTGGACAACTGGTGGTTCGCCACGATCACCATCGTCACCGTGTTCGCGTTGCCGGTGGTCGGGGAGATGGTCATGCCGACCGAGGTGCTCGGGGCGGAGGAGGCCGCCCGCAGGCGTCCGCTCGACCCGGAGCGGATCGGGATCGACGAGCCGTACGGACCCGAGGCCACCGACCTGGTGGACCGGGAGCTGGGGCTGCCCGCCCCGGCCCTGCCCGCCGGAACCGTGCCCGCCGCCACCGCAGTCCCCGCCCCCGTCGACGAGGAGCCGGCGGCAACCGCGGGCTCCGAACCCGAGAAGGAGTTGACGACCAATGCCGTCTCCTGAAGCGACCCCCAGCACCCCGTCCGGGTCGACGCCGCTCCTCGAAACACGGGGCGTCACCGTCCGATTCGGCGGCCACGTCGCCGTCAACGATGTCAGCCTCGCCGTGCACGCCGGCGCCGTCACCGGCCTGATCGGCCCCAACGGCGCGGGCAAGACGACCCTGTTCAACACGGTCACCGGGTTGCAGAAGCCGACCTCGGGGCGGGTGCTGATCGACGGGCGGGACGTCACCGGTAAGCCCCCGTACAAGCGGGCGCGGCTCGGGCTGGCCCGCACCTTCCAGCGGCTGGAGCTGTTCCTGTCGCTGTCGGTGCGGGACAACCTGCGGGTGGCCGGTGACATCCACGGCACCGGCAGCAGGCGGCGGCGGGACCTCGCGGCCGAGACCGACCGGCTGCTCGAACTGACCGGGCTGACCGACGTCGCCGACCAGGACGTCTCGGACATCCCCACCGGACGGGCCAGGGTCGTCGAGGTGGCGCGGGCGTTGATGACCGAACCGCGGGTGCTGCTCCTCGACGAGCCCGCGTCCGGGCAGACCGAGCAGGAGACCGAGGACTTCGCGGAGCTGCTGCTGCGGCTCGCGGGGGAGGGGCTCGGCATCTGCCTCGTCGAGCACGACCTGCCGCTGGTGATGCGGGTGTGCTCCCGGATCCACGTGCTCGACTACGGATCCCTGATCGCGTCCGGGACACCCACCGAGATCCAAAACGATCCCGCGGTCATCGCGGCCTACATCGGAACGGAGGAGGTGGCATGAGCGCGCCTGCCATCGGGGCCGACCCGTCCACCCCCGGGCAGCCGGCGCCGCTGCTCGAATTGTCCGGGGTGCGCGCCGGGTACGGGGCGATCGAGGTGCTGCACGGGGTCGACCTGCAACTGCACCCCGGTGCCGTGGTCGCGCTGCTCGGCCCGAACGGCGGCGGCAAGACCTCGACCCTGAAGATCTGCTCCGGCATCCTCCCGGTGACGGACGGGGAGTTCCGGCTCGCTGGCCGCTGCGTCAACGGCGTCGACGCGGCCGCCCTGGCCCGGCTCGGGATCTGCACGATCCCGGAGGGCAGGGGCATCTTCGCCAACCTGACCGTCCGCGAGAACCTCTGGGTCGCCACCGGGACCGGTGCCGCACTGAAGGATCTCGAAGCGGTCGCGTACGAACGGTTCCCGATTCTCGGGAAGCGCCGGGGCCAGCTCGCCGGATCGATGTCCGGCGGCGAACAGCAGATGCTCGCGCTCTCCCGCGCCCTTGGCACCGCCCCGACCGTGCTGCTGCTCGACGAGCTCTCGATGGGACTCGCGCCCCGCGTCGTCAGCGAGATGTACGACATCGTCGGTGGGCTCGCGGCGGAGGGGCTGTCGATCCTCGTCGCCGAGCAGTTCGCTCGCGCGGTCCTGCCGATCGCCACCTCGGCGGCGCTGATGCTGCAGGGCCGGGTGGTCCGGACCGGGAATCCCACCGACATCGACCGTGAACTTTCGACCAGCTACCTAGGAGGGTGACGATGACCGCACTTGCCGATGAACGTCGCGACCAGTTCAAGAAGGATGTATCCGAGTTGAAGTTGAAGACCGGCAATTCCGGTGCAGGGGACGGCAAGGCCCGCATCGCGGGCCTGGTGCTGATGGTGGTCGGCGCGGCGGCGGCGTTCATCGTCTACATTGCCTCGCTCACCCTCGACGACCTGCGCAACATCGCGTCGTATCAGATCCTGGCGACGGCGCTGCTCGCCGTCACCGTGATCGGCGCGGCCCTGTACCTCGCGGGCGCCGTCTCCCGGGTGCTGCGGCTGTGGCTACTGCGGCAGCTGATGGAGAGCCAGGCGCAGTCCGACCGGATCGCCGAGGCCCTGACGCGCTGACGCGCCGGTGCGTGATTTTCACCCCGATCGGGGTGAAAATCACGCACAGTCGGCGGAGCCGCAGGTCAGCGGGGGATGCGGCGGCTAGCGACCAGCGCGCCTGCGGTGATCAGCGCGGCGAGAGCGAACGCAACCTGCAGCGCCTCCAATCGGGCGTCGGCGTTGACGGCGACGATCTCGTCGGTCGTCTGCGCCGGCACCCCCGCGTCGGCGAGCGACGACCGGAGTTGGGTGTCTGACAGGAACGGCACCCCGGCCGCGAGGTCGGTGCTCGCCCGCTGCTGCACCGACACCGGGACCGCCGGGTTCGTCTCGATCCCCGCGACCACCGACGAGCTCAGCGTCGCGATCAGCACCGACCCGATCAGCGCGGTGCCCAGCGACGCCCCGAGATTCGTTGCCGTGTTTTGCAGGCCACCGACCTCCGGCGACTTCTCGTCCGGGACCGCGGACACCGTCACCGCCCCCAGCTGCGACGACAACGCACCCAACCCGAGACCCATCAGCAGCATCGGAACCGCGACCACCGCCGCGTTCGCGCCGGGATCCATGCCAGCGGCGAGGATCACGATGCCCGCCAGCATCGAGACGAGGCCGAGCCGGACCACCCGCCGCGGCGATGCCTGCGGCCACACCTTCGGGATCCCGGCCGCGGCGATCAGCAGTGCCACCGACAACGGCAGCAGCCGCACCCCGGTTGCCAGCGCGTTCAGTTCGAGGACCACCGACAGGAACAGGGGCACCGCGAAGAACACGCCTGCCTGAATCATGAACTGGGCCAGGAACATCGTCAGCCCGCCCGATAGCTGACGGTTGCGGAGCAACGTCACGTCCAACAACGGTTGCCTGCCGGTCGCCGTCAGCCGCGACTGCCACTGCAGGAACAGCCCGATCACCAGCAGGCCGGCGAGGATCAGCCAGAACACCGGCGACAGGCCGACGACCTCGGGGCCGCCGGGACGCGCCAACACCCACCCCCATTCGCTCGACCGCAGCACGCCGAACACCAGCATGCCCAGGCCGGCGATCGACAGCGCCGAGCCGACCAGATCCAGCTTCACCCGCTGCGGCGGGACGTCGGCGATCCGGCGCAGCACCAGCAGGATCGCCACCACGATCACCGCCTCGCCCGCGAACACGTACCGCCACGACGCGAACGTCGTCACCGCCCCGCCGACCAACGGCCCCGCCGCGACCGCCATCGCGCCTGCCGCGGCGATCAGGCCGTACGCCGTCGTCCGCCGCTCCGGCGGGAAGTTCGCCGCAACCAACGCGACGATCGCGGGCATGATCAGCGCCGCACCGACCCCCTCCAGGAACGACCACCCGATCAGCAGCACGGTCAGATTCGGGGCCAGCGCCGTCGTGGTCGACCCCACCGCGTACACGATCAGCCCGACCCCGAATGCCCGACGCCTGCCCAGGATCGTCCCGACCTTGCCGCCGGTGATCATCAGCGTCGCCATCACCAGCGTGTACAGGGTGATGGCCGTCTGGATCCCGGTGATCGTGGTGCCGAGGTCGGCCGCCACCGTCGCCATCGACACGTTCATCACCGAACTGTCCAGCGTCATCAGGAACTGGCCTGCCCCAAGGACGGCCAGCACCAGCGCCGACCCCCGGGTCGTGCCTCCCGCACCGCCAGCAGTCATTGGACCCACCTCGCCGCTCCCGACCCGACGATTGTCCTCCGGACGGCGGCACCGCGCAGGGCGGAACGCGGGATCTCATCCGGCGAGGGTGATCCGCGAGCGACCCGAAACCTGGTCTGATCCACATCGGTTGCCGACGCGCGGCGTGCCGTCGACGTGGTGCGCAGCCGCGGCGGAAGGAGACGGTGATGGCCGGGACCGGACAGGATGAACCGTTGGCGCCCGACGAGCGGGCCGAACTCGAGCGGCTGCGCAGCGAGGTCGCGGAGCTGCGGGCGGGCCGCGCCGGCGCCCCGGCGCCCGCACCCGCCGCGGCGACGACGCGGCAGTCGGCGCTGCGGTGGACGGCGGCCGGACTGCTGCTGGTCCTGGTCGCGGTCCTCGGGATCGGGTCCGTCGCGGCCCGGTATGCGCGCAGTCAGGTGCTCGACACCGACCGGTATGTGCAGACGGTGGCCCCGCTCGCGGCCGACCCCGCCCTACAGGCGGCGCTCGCCGACCAGATCACCGACCAGATCATGACGCGGGTCGACGTCGAGCAGATGACCGCGGACGCGCTCACTGCCCTGACCGAGGTCGCCCCCCGCGTCCCGCAGGCCGTGGTCGGTCTCGCCCCCGTGATCGCGGGCCAGGCACAGTCGTTCGTGCACAACGCCGCAACGAAACTCGTCGGGTCCAGCCAGTTCGAGTCGACGTGGATCGAGGCGAACCGGCAGGCGCACGAGGAACTGGTGTCGGTCGCGACCGGCGAGAACTCGGGCGCCGTCGCCGTCGACGACAGGGGGCAGGTGAGCATCAAGCTCGCGACGATCATCGACACGGTGAAGGCCGACCTCGTCGGGCGTGGATTCACCTTCGTCGAGCGACTCCCGGACGTCGACGCCAGCTTCGTGATCTTCCAGAGCGCGGACCTGGTGAAGGCGCAGCGCCTGGTGAGCTGGCTCGACAAGGCATCAGTGGTGCTGCCATGGGTGACGCTGCTGGTCGCGTTGCTCGCGATTTGGATGGCCCCGCGCGGCGGGCGCAGGCGGGCGGTGTCCCTGGTCGGGGTCGCACTCGCGATCGGGATGGGGATCCTCGCCGTGGCGATCGCCGTCGGCCGCGGCGTCTACCTCGGGCAGGTGCCCGCGGACGTGCTGCCGCCGGACGCGGCCGGGGTCCTGTTCGACACCCTCGTCCAGCCGCTACGCACCACGCTGCGTGCGGTGTTCGTGGTGGCGGTCCTGCTCGGGGTGGTCGGCTACCTGTCCGGTCCGTCGGCGTCCGCCGCCGCGATCCGCGGCGGGTACGGCAGGGTGATGGACCGGCTGCGGGCGCCCGACGAAACCAGGGAACCGCGGACCGTCGAGACCCAGGTCGCGCGGTTCCGGCTGCCGCTGCGGTTCGCGATCGTCGCGGTCGCGGTGGCGGCGTTGGTGTTCTGGCGGTACCCGTCCGGGACGGTGGTCGTGGTGACCATCCTCGTTGCGGTGGTGGCCCTGCTCGCCGTCGAACTCCTCGCCCGGCCTGCGCTGGCACACCGCCCGGACCGGTCGCAGGCCGCCGCGCCCGCCGACCGAACGGCACATCCGCTCGATCAGATCGAGTGAACGGAAGCGTTCAGTCGATCCGATCAGATCGAGTGAACGGCGCATTCGGTCGTCGGTCGGGGGGGTCAGCGGGTGTCGCGGCGCAGCGGATGATCCGCGGGGACCTGCACCAGCACCAGCGGGACCCCGTCCGGGTCGGCGATCCACATCTCGTGCAGGCCCCACGGCTCGTGCCGCGGCTCCCGGACGATCGGGACCCCGGCCGACACCAGCTCGGCGTTGGCGTCGTCGAGGTCGCGGACCTGCAACCAGACCGCGCCCTCGAACGTGGACTCGACGTCGCTGCCGCCGTGGCCCGCCACCTCGATCAGGTTCTGGCCCGCGTAGAATACCGTGCCGCCCGGGTACTCGCGGGCGATCGCCAAGCCGAGGGCGTCCCGGTAGAACGCGAGGGTCCGCGGATAGTCCTTCGGGCGCAGGATGATCCGGCTGCTCAGAATCTCCATGGTCATTCCCCTTCCGCTGGGCGTGCTTCGTGGCCCGGGCGGCCGTGGGTGCGCCGAGCCTCCTTCATTTCGGCCTCGTGCACGTGCCTGCGGCCGCCGAGCAGTGCGTCGCGGGCGGCGGCGTCCCAGCGCCGGAACGCCGTCCAGTAGCCGTCGTCGAACGCCTCGACCAGCTGGAACGTCCACCTGCCCGGGATCACGTTGCGGCCGACGAGGTCGGCGTCGATGGCCGCGGCGAGCTCGGCGTGGCCTGCGGCGCGGAGGGCATCGACGGCCTCGCCGAGCTGGCGGTCGGCGTGGCCGATCAGCTGGTGGAAGGTGTACAGCTGGCCGCGGGCACGTTCGACCGTCTCGAGCGCCTCGGACAGCCTCCCGGCAGCGGCCACCGCGGCGTCGCTGACACCGGAAGGACGGGTGTGCTCGGCCGCGGGGCGCTCACGACCGTCGTCCGGTTCGGTGCGCTCACTCATGACGGTCAGTGTGCCCGAGGTCGCCGCCCCGCGGGGGATGGGTGACCGCACCCATTTCCGTCGGCGGTCGCAGGCGGCCAGAAATGGGAGTCAGGAACGCGATCGAGGGAATGTCATTCGGGAGGCCGACGGGCTTTCAATTGACGAACAATGATGTGTCATTTATTCGAACGACGACACTATTTTGGGGTCCGGCGAATGTGGGGCGCATTTCCGGTATTTCCGGCCCGACATGGGAGGTGCCCGCCCCGGCGAGCCGGGACGGGCACCTGGTGATGCTGGGGCGGCCGGCTAGGAGCTGCCGAACAGGTTGCCCAGCGAACCGGAGCTGGAACCGCCGCCGGACCCGGAGTCCGAGCCGGAGTCGGAGCCGGTGCCGGGCTCCGGATCGTTCTTCGCGAAGTTGGTGGTGCAGCCGTTGAACACGATCTCGTCGACGAGCGTCGTGATGTTCGTCGAGCCGGTGCCGATGCTCACGCCGTAGTGCTCGACGGTCGCGTTCGGGTTGGCCTTCGCGATGTCGGCGAGCGGGACCGCCTTCCGGCCCGGGGCGCCGTCGATGTTCTGGGTGCTCCACCACAGGCCGTCCTGCAGCTTGGTGTGCCGGGCGCCGTCGGCGGTGTCCGCCGCGTCGTTACCTGCGGCAACCCACACCAGGGTGGTGAATCCGTTGTCGAACTTGCCGCCGGTGGTGCCGAGCAGGCGGATCTGGAACGAGGCCCGCGAGGTGTCGGCCCGCTCCGCGAAGCCGATCTCCTTGTCGACGATGTCCGCGAGCGTGACGGTCTCCGGTGCGGTGCCTGCCGCGGAGTACCACGCCCGACGCTCGGACGAGTCGGTGACCGAGAACACCAGGCCGCCGTCCTCGTCGAGGATGCGGTCGGCGGTGTAGCTGGCCTTCTGGCCCTGCTCGTCCTCGAACGGGACCCCCCACCCGTTCGGGGTGTTCTCGGTGGACAGCGAGGCGCAGAACGGGCCTGCCTTGGCGTCGCTGGAGCCGGGAAGCGCGGTGCCGACCGCGGGCAGCGCGCAGGCGGCGGTCGCCGTGATGGCGGCCGCGACGGCGGTGCGGCGGAGAATGGAATTCGACATGTATCGAGACCCTTTCGATAGTGAGGTCGCCAAGTAAACACCGCGAGCGAATAGCGCGCAATCCGACGGGGTGTCGTGAATTCGTGACCTGGCGAATTGTTCCGTATCCGGAAACGCATTTGTCGTCTCTGCCCGCGGGTGACGCCTGCTGGCGGGGCGTCGGCACCGGCGTTGCGGCGCGCGAGTACGTTGACGTTGTGTTGCACACTTTCCGCGTGCGGTCGTTGGACACGCACCGATCGCCCGCCCGCCCACACACTGCCGAAGCCGGGGTGGTCGCCAGGCCCTCGGCCCGGACGAGCCAGGCCGTCGTGGCGACGGTGGTGCGACGATGAAGTGGTCGCTGCCGGTCGCGATGATCGACACCAACGAACTCCGGGAGACGGTGCTCGCCGCGGAAGAGTCCGGCTTCGACTCGATCGCGTTGCCGGACTCGGTGTTCTACCCGGAGACCGTGTCCGCGCCGTACCCGTACTCGCCGGACGGGAAGCGAATGTGGTCCGGCGAGACGCCGATGCCGGACCCGTTCATCACGATGGCGTCGATGGCCGCGGTCACCAGCCGGATCCGCTTCTACACCAACGTGCTCAAGCTGCCGCTGCGGGACCCGCTGCTGACGGCCAAGCAGATCGCGACGCTCGCCGTGCTGTCCGACAACCGCGTCGAGATCGGGGTCGGCCTGGCCTGGATCCCCGAGGAGTTCGCCTTCACCCGCACCGACATGCGCACCCGCGGCGCGCGGACCGACGAGGCGCTCGAGATCATCCGGGCGGTGTGCGCGGGCCGCGGCCCGGAATGGGTCGAATTCCACGGCAGGCACTACGACTTCGATCGGCTGATGATCAGCCCCGCTCCCGATCGGCCGGTGCCGCTCTACGTCGGTGGGCACAGCGACGCGGGCCTACGCCGTGCGGCGCGCCTCGGGGACGGCTGGATCTCCGTCAACACTGACGCCGAGCAGCTGACCGCCGCGATCTCCCGGCTGCGGGAGCTGCGTGCCGAGCACGGCCGCGCCGATGACCCGTTCGCGATCAACGTCTCGCTCGGCGCGGTCCGCGGCGTCGAGGAGCTGCTCGCCCTCGAGGAGCTCGGCGTCACCGAGGTCCGGGTCTCCCCGTGGCACCTCTACGGGGAGGACGGCACGGACCCGCAGGCCCGGACCCGGGCGATCCGCCGGTTCGCCGACGAGGTGATCGCGGACTGATCCCCGCGGACGGCGGTGGCGTGGCTGCCGCCACCGCCGTCCGGTCAGGGCGTCAGAAGTGCCACGGGTAGGGCGACCAGTCGGGGTCCCGCTTCTCCAGGAACGAGTCCCGGCCCTCGACGGCCTCGTCGGTCATGTACGCCATCCGGGTGGCCTCGCCCGCGAACAGCTGCTGCCCGACCAGACCGTCGTCCTGCAGGTTGAACGCGTACTTGAGCATTCGCTGCGCCTGCGGCGACTTGCCGTTGATCTTCGCCGCCCACTCGAGGGCGACGTCCTCAAGCTCGGCGTGGTCGACGACCCGGTTCACCGCACCCATGTGGTGCATCTGCTCGGCGGTGTAGGTGTCGCCGAGGAAGAAAATCTCGCGGGCGAACTTCTGGCCGACCATCTTCGCGAGGTACGCGCTGCCGTAGCCGCCGTCGAAGCTGCCGACGTCGGCGTCGGTCTGCTTGAAGCGGGCATGCTCGCGGGACGCGAGGGTCAGGTCGCAGGTCACGTGCAGGCTGTGCCCGCCGCCCGCCGCCCAGCCGTTCACCAGCGCGATGACCACCTTCGGCATGAACCGGATCAGGCGCTGCACCTCGAGGATGTGCAGCCGGCCCGCCCGCGCCTGGTCGACGGTGTCCGCGGTCTCGCCCTCCGCATACTGGTAGCCGCTGCGGCCGCGGATCCGCTGATCGCCGCCCGAGCAGAACGCCCAGCCGCCGTCCTTGCTGCTCGGCCCGTTGCCGGTCAGCAGCACCGCGCCGACGTCGGAGGTCATCCGGGCGTGGTCGAGGGCCTGGTACAGCTCGTCGACGGTGTGCGGGCGGAACGCGTTGCGGACCTCCGGCCGGTCGAACGCGACGCGGACGGTGCCCTGCGTGACGTGCCGGTGGTAGGTGATGTCGGTGAGGTTCTCGAACCCGGGGACGGGGCGCCACAGCTGCGGAGTGAAGGTCACGGGAACCAACCCTATGCCCGCGCCCTGCGGGCGGGTGCGCCGCGCCGGGGGTCCGGGAACGCTACCGTGCAGACCATGAGCGAGCAGACCGAGCGGGACGGCGATTACGAGCGGCACGGCGGGTTCCCGGTGTACGCGGCGGCCCCCGACGACGGCGGACCGCACTTCGGTCGGCTCGTTGAGGCGCTGCGCACCGTCCAGGACCTTGCGGTGTCCACCGCACCGCCGCCGGAGGTGATCGAACGGGCCGCCGAGCAGGCCGAGGCGCTGGCCGCGCTGCTCGCCCCGCACCGGGTCCCGGAGGGCAGGCAGCCGGGCGGCCGGTCCGTCGGCCTGCCCGGCCGCGGCAGCCTGCTGATGCTGCCGTGGACGATCGAGAAGTTTGACGAGACGGGTGTCCGCTCCACCGGGGTGTTCCGGCGCTACCACATGGGCGGCAACGGGGCCGCGCACGGCGGCGTCCTTCCGCTGCTGTTCGACGACCTGTTCGGGATGGTCACCCACGCGTCCGGCAGGCCGATCAGCCGCACCGGATACCTGCACGTCAACTACCGAAAGATCACCCCGCTGGAGACCCCGCTCGTCGTCGAGGGACAGGTCGACCGGGTGGAGGGGCGCAAGACGTTCGTCACGGCACGGCTCACCGAACCGGACGGCACCCTGCTCGCGGATGCCGAGGCGCTGATGATCGTGCTGCTGCCCGGGCAGCCCTGACCGTGCCGACCCCACCCGCACCGCCCGCCCATCGTCAGGGCGCGCACCGGAACCGCTTCGACTGGGGTCCCGCGGGCGCGGCAGCGGTCGCGGTCGGCTGCGATGTCGCCGTCGTCGTCGATGTGCTGTCGTTCAGCACCACCCTCACCGTCGCGCTCGAGGCGGGCGCCGTCGTCCTCCCGTACCCGTGGGACCCGGCGGGCGCCGCCGCCTACGCCGCCGACCACGATGCGACGCCGGCGGTGGGGCGGTCGCGGGCCCGCCCCGGGCAGCCGAGCCTGTCCCCGCTGTCGCTGCGGGCGGGTGCGGTGCCGACGCGGTTGGTGCTGCCGTCGCCGAACGGGTCCGCGCTGTCGTTCGGCCTTGCCACCGGCGGGTCGCCGCATGTCGCTACCGGCGGGTCGCCGCATGTCGCTACCGGCGGGTCGCCGCATGTCGCTACCGGCGGGTCGCCGCTTGTGGTTGGGGCGTGCCTGCGCAACGCGTCCGCGGTCGCTCGCTGGATCGCCAGCTCGGGCGCGTCGACGGTGGCGGTGATCGCGGCGGGGGAGCGGTGGCCGGACGGCTCGCTGCGTCCGGCCGTCGAGGACCTGTGGGGGGCCGGGGCGGTGCTCCGGGCGTTCGCGATCGCCGACCCGGGCGGATGCTCCCCCGAATCGCTGTCCGCGGCGGCCGCGTTCGATGCCGCGGCGCCGACGATCGGGGCGCTGCTCGACTCCTGCGCGGGCGGGCGCGAGCTGGCGGCCAAGGGGTTCGGCGGCGACGTGGCCGTCGCCGCCGAGGTCGACGTCAGCGCTGTCGTGCCGGTGCTGCGGGGCATCGAATTCGTCGACGCCGCGACCGAAGGAGATCCGGCGTGACCGGACCGACCCCGACCCTCGACGAGCTGCGCGCCGCCGCCCGCGTCGTCGCCCTGCCGATGCGGGTGCGGTTCCGTGGCATCACGGTGCGCGAGGTGCTGCTGCTTCGGGGGCCCGCCGGGTGGGGCGAGTTCGCGCCGTTCCCTGAGTATGGGGATGTCGAATCGTCCGCGTGGCTGCGGTCTGCGATCGAGAGTGCCTGGCTGGGGCCGCCGCCCGCGGTGCGCACCACGATCCCCGTCAACGCGACGGTGCCCGCGGTCGCTGCCGCGCAGGTGCCGCAGATCCTGACCCGCTTTCCGGGTGCCAGCACCGCGAAGGTGAAGGTCGCCGAGAGGGGGCAGTCCCTCGCCGACGACGTGGCCCGCGTTGCCGCGGTCCGCAACCGTGTCGAGCACGTCCGGGTCGACGCGAACGGCGGGTGGTCCGTCGACGAGGCGGTGGCGGCGCTGTCCGCGCTGACCGACGGGGGCGCGGTGCAGTACGCCGAACAGCCGTGCGCGACGGTCCCCGAACTCGTCGAACTGCGTCGGCGGCTGGCGGGCCGGGGCATCTCGGTCCCGATCGCCGCCGACGAGAGCATCCGCCGTGCCGACGACCCGCTGCGGGTCGTGCGCGCCGGCGCCGCCGATGTCGCGGTCGTGAAGGTCGCGCCGCTCGGCGGGATGCGGTCGCTGCTGCGGCTGGCCGACGAACTCGCCGGACACGGCGCGCGGATCGTGGTGTCGAGCGCGCTGGACTCGGCGGTCGGGATCGCGACCGGGCTGGCCGCGGCCGCCGCGCTGCCCGCCCTTGACCTGGCCTGCGGGCTCGGGACCGGCAGCCTGTTCGCCGCCGATGTCGCGGCGCCGCTCCCGCTGTCGGGTGGCGAGCTCGAGGTCGCTGCCGTGGTGCCGGATGAGGAGCGGCTCGCGGCGTTGGCGGCCGCACCCCAGCGCACCGGCTGGTGGCTGGATCGGCTGGCTCGGTGTCACGCCCTGCTATGAATGCGCTGCATGATTGCTGACCTGGGCTGCTTGCCGTTGACTCGGGTGGCTGGTGTGGCTCCAGGTGACTGGAGTTGATGGTGTGGTCGGTGCGTCGTATAGGGTCGGCGCTCGACATTCACGCACTATCGGAGGCATTGAAAGTGGTTGCAGCACTGAACGACACCCTGCTCGACCCGGCGCGGCTGCCCGCTGTCGTCGCGGACGTGCAGGAGCTCATCGACGCCGAGGTTTCGGACAAGTCCGGCGCCTCGGGTCTGGCCCTCAAGACCGGCTACGGCGCCGTGAAGAAGGTCGGACCGTCGATCGTTCCGGACGCGGTCGAGGGCCTGCTGCCGAGCTTCGTTACCCGGCTGGAGCCGTTCTGGCAGGACTTCGGCGCCACCGGCGGCGCGTTCGGTGACTTCCTCACCGCCCGCGGCGACGAGGTCGCGGACGCGCTGCTCGGCGTGACCGACGACAAGATTGAGGGCACCAGCAAGGCCGCCGTCAAGAAGGTCTACTCGTCGCTCCGCCCGTCGGCGAAGAAGAACGTCGTCGAGGCCCTGCCGCGGCTCGGCGCGCTCGTCCAGAAGCACGCCAGCTAGTCGGCTCCGCCAACTGTGCGTGATTTTCACCCCGATCGGGGTGAAAATCACGCACCGGGCGCGAAGCGCAGCGGAGCCGCCTCTCTGCACCGGGCGCGAAGCGCAGCGGAGCCGCCTCTCTGCACCGGGCGCGAAGCGCAGCGGAGTCGCCTCTCTGTACCGGCGCCGCAGGCGCATTTACCCCGCGGCGCGGCCGTGCCGCCAGAAGCCGGTGAACGCGATGTCGGCCTTCGCGACCCCGCGATCGTTCACCAGGGTGCGGCGCACCCCGGTCGCGAGCGCCTGCTCGCCAGCCACGAACGCGTAGTCCGGGACGTCGGCGAGGGCGGCGGCGCGCACCGCGTCGAGGGCCAGCGTCCCCGGTCGGGCATGCGGATCGCTCCGCGCCAGCCAGTGCACCGTCATGCCGTCCGGCGCAGGCAGGTCCTGCGCGTCGTCGGCGTGCGGCACCTCAAGGTAGGTCTCCCCGCGCACGTCCGCCGGTGCCGACTCCAGGATCCCCGCGATCGCGGGCAACGCGCTCTCGTCGCCGACCAGCAGCCACCGCCGGGCGTCCGGCCGCGGATGGTGGATCAGTCCCTCGTCGAGCAGGGCGACCTCGTCGCCGGGGGCGGCGGACTGGGACCACGCCGAGGCGGGGCCGCTCGCGTTGTCGTCGCCGTGGCAGACGAAGTCGATGTCGATCTCCGGGTCCGCGCCGTGCCGCGCCTGCTCCGCGTTCCGGAACGCCCGCACCGTGTAGTTCCGCACCACCGGCCGGGTCGCCTTGCTCATCGCCAGGTACTGCGCGTACCAGAGTTTGCCGGTCGCCGTCGGCAGCCGCAGGCCGGTGCCGGGGGCGGGCAGGAACATTCGGAACCACTGGTCGCTGCCGAGCGGGGTGAACGAGCGCAGCTCGGGTCCGCCGACCGTGACGCGGACAAAGTGGGGGCTGATCTGCTTGCTCGCGACGACCTGCGCCCGCAGGAACGCGCGCTGGTCGGGTCTGATGTAGGTGGGGCGCCTGGCCATGAAATTCGTCCTCCCGTGCCGAATTAGATCAGGCAATCCTAACTAGCGGCGGGTCGTCGGTGGGGGCGCTTCGGCCTGCCCGCGAGGTCTGACACCCTGGACACCGTGAATCCGTCCACAGCCCAGGCCACCGCCGTCGTCGACGAACTGATCCGCGGAGGCGTCCGCGACGTCGTGCTGTGCCCGGGTTCGCGGAATGCGCCGCTCGCGTTCGCGCTGCAGGCCGCCGACGCCGCCGGGCGGATGCGCCTGCACCTGCGGATCGACGAGCGGACCGCAGGCTTCCTTGCGCTTGGCCTCGCGATCTCCTCCGGCCACCCGGTGCCGATCGTGATGACCTCCGGCACCGCGGTCGCCAATCTCGGGCCCGCCGTGCTCGAGGCCAACTACGCGCGGGTGCCGCTGGTGGTGCTCTCCGCGAACCGGCCCTACGAGATGCTCGGCACCGGCGCCAACCAGACCGTCGAACAACTCGGGCTGTTCGGCACCCAGGTGCGCGCCACGATCAGCCTCGGTCTCGCCGAGGCCGACGGCGACGCGGCGCTGCAGAACAGCCAGTGGCGGTCGGCGGTGTGCCGGGTGCTCGCGGCCGCCCGCGGCACCCGCTCCGGCAATGCCGGACCCGTCCACTTCGACATCCCGTTCCGGGAACCGCTCGTTCCCGACGCCCATCCGCAGGGGCCGGCACACGAGGGCAGGCCCGGCGGCGCGGCCTGGACGACGACCGCGCACGCCACCCTGGACGTGCCGCTTGAGATCGACCTCAGCCCCGACACCGTGGTGATCTCCGGGCACGGCGCCGCCTACCGGCCCGAACTCGCCGCGCTCCCCACGGTCGCCGAACCGACCGCACCGATGCACGGGGTCCCGCTGCATCCCCTCGCGCTGTCCCAGCTGGCGCCGCGTCAGGCGATCATCACCGGCCGCCCGACCCTGCACCGCCCGGTGTCCAAGCTGCTCGCCGACCCGCGGGTGTCGGTGTTCGCCCTGACCACCGGGCCCCGCTGGCCCGACGTCTCCGGCAATGTCCAGGCCACTGGCACCCGGGCGATCGTCAGCGGCGCGCCGCAGCAGGCGTGGCTCGAGCGCTGCAGGCATCTGACCGAGCACGCGGACAAGGCGGTCCGGCAGCAGCTTTCCGTCCATCAGTGTGCGACCGGCCTGCACGTCGCCGCCGTCGTCGCCGATGCGCTCGGCGACGGGGACCAACTGTTGCTCGGCGCGTCCAACCCGGTACGGGACGCCGCGCTGGTCGGCTACCCGCGTCCCGGGGTGCGGGTGCTGTCCAACCGCGGCGTCGCGGGCATCGACGGCACCGTGTCGGCGGCGGTCGGGGCGGCGCTGTCCGCCGACGCGGCAGGCGGGGGCCGGACGATTGCGCTGATGGGGGACCTGACGTTCCTGCACGACGCGTCGGGGCTGCTGATCGGGACCGGGGAACCGCGACCGAAGGACCTGACCGTCGTCGTCGCGAACGACGACGGGGGCGGCATCTTCGAACTCCTGGAACAGGGCGACCCGCAGTACGCGGGCGTCTTTGAGCGGATCTTCGGCACCCCACACGGCATGGACCTTGCCGCGCTGTGCGCCGCCTATCGGATCGAGCACGCCCGGGTGACCTGCGATCGGCTGGCGACCGAGCTGGCCACCCCCTACGGTCGCGGGATTCGGGTGCTCGAGGTCGGCACCGACCGGGCGGGACTGCGGGAGCTGCACGCCGCGATCCGGGCGCAACTGTGACCCCGAGAACCGCGCATCGCGTCGCCCGCGGGGTGCTGGTCGTCGCCACCGGCATCTCGGTGCTGGCGGTGCTGCTGGTGCTCGCGGCGTGGCGCAACGACCACACCATCAACTCCGACCGCGGCGTCGCGACCGCCGAGGTGCTCTCGGCGGGCGCGCTGCGCTCGGCGGTCAGCTTCGTCACTCCCGACGGGGTGACGCACACCCCGCGGCTCGGTGTGCTGTACCCGACCAAGCTGACCGCGGGCCAGCGCATCGACGTCGAGTACGCCCGCTCCGACCCCGACCTGGTGCGGGTGTCCGGGAGGGACGTGCGGGTCGCGGTGCTCCCCGCAGCGTCGGTGATCGTGGTGACGTGGCTGGTCGCGGCGCCGGTCCTGTGGGCGGTCAGGCGACGGACGGGCTGACCGGGCGCGACGGTACGGTGGGCGGCGTGGCAGCAACGAAGGGCTCGCGGGCATCGCTCGACAAGGAACCGCACGAGGTCGCGTCGATGTTCGACGGGGTCGCGCGTCGATACGACCTGACCAACACCGTCCTCTCCTTCGGGCAGGACCGGCACTGGCGGACCGCGACCCGCGCGGCCCTCGACCTCAAGCCGGGGGAGCGGGTCCTCGACCTGGCGGCTGGCACCGGGGTGTCGACCGTCGAACTCGGTCGGTCCGGGGCCTGGGTGGTCGCCACCGACTTCTCGAAGGGGATGCTGCACGCTGGGTCGTCCCGGCGGGTGCCGATGGTCGCGGGCGACGCGATGGCCCTGCCCTACGCGGACGCCGTCTTCGACGCCGCGACCATCTCGTTCGGCCTGCGCAACGTCTCCGATTTCGAGGCCGGGCTGCGGGAGATCGCCCGCGTCACCAAGCCGGGCGGTCGGCTGGTGGTCAGCGAATTCTCGACGCCGACCTTCGGCCCATTCCGAACCGTCTACATGGAGTACCTGATGAGGGCGCTGCCCCGGGTGGCGCGCGCCGTCAGCTCCAATCCCGACGCCTACGTCTACCTCGCCGAGTCCATCCGGGCGTGGCCGTCGCAGGACGAGTTGGCCCGAACAATTGAGGCGGCGGGCTGGCGAGACGTACAGTGGCGCAACCTGACCGGTGGGGTCGTGGCACTGCATCGCGCCCGCCGGTAACACTCGGTGCGTTGTCGGGGCGCACCGAGGCCAGAACGGGAGTGACGCGAGTATGAACCAGTCCGGTGCGCGCGGGGGGCAGGGAAACCTGCCCCAGGAACTGACCAGCTTCGTCGGTCGGCGGAGGGAACTGACCGAGGCCAAGCGGCTGCTGTCCGCGTCACGGCTGGTCACCCTCACCGGGATCGGCGGGGTCGGGAAGACGCGGCTCGCGTTGCGGGTCGCCGACGACGCACGGCGCGCGTTCCCGGACGGGGTGTGGCTTGTTGAGCTCGGGGAACTGCACGACCCGGACCTGGTCGCGGACGCCGTCGCTGCCGCGCTCGGACTGCGGCAACTGCCCGGGCATTCGCCGCTGACCCAGCTCACCGATCACCTCGTCGAACGGAACCTGCTGCTGGTCCTCGACAACTGTGAGCATCTGATCGACGCCATCGCCGCGCTCGCGGAGGCGCTGCTCCGGTGCTGCCCGGATCTGCGGATCCTCGCGACCAGCAGGGAGCCCCTGTCGATCGGCGGCGAGGCGGTGAGCCGGGTGCCCGCGATGACGGTGCCGGATCCGCATCGGCCGCCGCACCTGCAGGGTCTGCCGCAGTACGAGGCGGTGACCCTGTTCGTGGAGCGGGCGGCCGCCGCGGTGCCGGGATTCGCGCTGACGGAGGAGAACCGGGTCGCGATCTCGTCGATCTGCTATCAGCTCGACGGGCTGCCGCTGCCGATCGAACTGGCCGCGGTCCGGCTGAGGGCGATGTCGGTCGACCAGATCCTCGAGCGGCTCACCGACCGGTACCGGCTGCTGACGAAGGGCAGCCGCGGTGCCCCCACCCGGCAGCAGTCGCTGCGCATGAGCATCGACTGGAGCCACGAACTGTGCACCGACACCGAGCAGGTGCTGTGGCGGCGGCTGTCCGTGTTCGCGGGCAGTTTCGAACTCGACGCCGCGGAAGGGGTGTGCGGCGAGCCGGACGACGCGGGCGCGCTGCTCGACGGGGTCGCGTCGCTGGTCGACAAGTCGATCCTGATCCGGGAGGAGGTCGATGCCGGGGTCCGGTACCGGATGCTCGAGACGATCCGCGAGTACGGCCGCGAGAGGCTGCGGGACGCGGGGGAGTTCACCGCGATGCGGCGTCGGCACCGGGACTGGTACGAGGGCATCGCGGCGACCGCGGAATCCGAGTGGATCGGTCCCCGTCAGGTCGACTGGATCCGCAGGCTGGACCGCGAACAGTCGAACCTGCGCGAGGCGATCGCGTTCAGCGTCACCGAGCCAGGTGGTGTCGACGGTGCGCTGCGGATCGGAACCGCCATGTACCCGTACTGGTTGTGCCGCGGCATGTCCAGCGAGGGCAGGCACTGGCTCGACCGCGCCCTCGACCGGGGACCCGACCTGCCGAGTCTCGATCGGGTGAAGGCGCTGTACGTGGACAGCGTGCTGGCGGGCACCCAGGGCGACCTGCGACGCGCCGCGGACCTGGTGGCGCGTTGTCGGCGCGTCGCGGCCGAACTCCGCGACCCCGAGGCCGACCTGTTGACGAATCTCGCCGCCGCCTCGGAGTCGCTGTTCGCGGGCAGCCTCACCGAGGCCATCCCGGCGTTCGAGGCGGTCATTGCCCGGTTCCGGGCCTCCGGTGACCTGCTTCGGCTCGCCAACGCGCTGGTCGGTGCGGCGGTGTCCGCCGGTGTCCTCGGGGAGGAGAGCCGGGCGATCTCCTATCACGAGGAGGTCCTCGACATCACCGAGGAGCACGGCGAATCCGCGATCCGCGAGTACTCCCTGCTCGCGTTGGCGTTGAGCCGATGGTCCGACGACCCGGACAGCGCCTCCGACCTGCTGGAGCAGGGATTGCGGCTCGGGCGGGTCATCGACGATCCGCTCGGGTGCAGCTCCTGCGTCGAGGTGCTCTCCTGGATCGCCGCCGCGGACGGGCGCTATCGGCGGGCCGCGGTCCTGATGGGGGCGGCGCAGGCCCGGTCCCGGGCGGTCGGCAGCCCGATCGTGTTGCTGCCGAACGTGCTCGTCTACCACGAGGAGGCGGAGAAGCGCACCCGCGACGCGCTCGCGGAGGGGGTCTTCGACGCGGCCTGGCGGCAGGGCGGCGCGATGTCCTGCGACGACGTCCTCGCCTACGCACTCGGCGAGCAGCAGGTGCCCGCGCCTGCCCCGGAGCCCGAGGCCGTCACCCTGACGCGGCGCGAACAGCAGGTCGCGGAACTCGTCGCGCAGGGCCTGACCAACCGCGCGATCGCCGGGAAGTTGGTGATCTCGCAGCGGACGGCGCAGGGGCACGTGGAGCACGTGCTGGCCAAGCTCGGCTTCAGCTCACGAACCCAGATCGCGGCCTGGTTCGTCGAACAGCAGACGAGCCGGTCCGGGGCGCCCGGCGACCCCGTCGGGGGGCGGTGACCGGCGGGTTTTCGGTGACACCGGGTACCCGGAAATCGAAAAACAGGTACCCATCCCCGTCATTCGGCCGTCGTGCCCCGCACGGATACCCGGCACTGTGATGAACGTCTCAGCAACCGAGTCGTTCTCCAGTGATGGCACTCGCCGTGAAGTCGAGGTACCCGATGCACGAGTCTCCACCCCGAAATTCGTCGGCCGCCGGTCACCGGCCCGCCCAGGACCTGCGCTGGCGACAGGTCCGCGTCGACCGCAGTGCAGTGGACTACGCGGTCGGTGGGCACGGCAGGCCGGTTGTCTTCCTGCACGGCTGGGGACTCGGACCTGCCCCGTACCGGGCCGCGCTCCGGGAGCTCGCGCATCGGGGGGTGCGGGTCTATGCCCCCGCGATGCCCGGATTCGGCGGCACCCCGGAGCTGCCCCAGGGCGAACGCGACCTCGACGGGTACGCACGCTGGGTTGGCCGTTTCGTCGACGCCATCGGCATCCGCCGCCCGGTCACCGCGATCGGACACTCGTTCGGCGGTGGCGTCGCCGCCCGGGCCGCGCACGACCTGCCCGACCATGTCGAGGAATTGGTGCTCGTCAACTCCGTCGGCGGGGCCCAGTGGACGTCCGAGGGGGCGGCCCGGCCGATCGGTGAGCGGCCGCTGTGGGACTGGGCGCTGCGCCTGCAGGCCGATGCGCTCGGCTCGCCGTCGCTGAGCCAGATCGTCGGGGCCCTGGCCGGGGACGCGCTTCCGAACGTGCTCCGGGACCCGATGGCGGTGTGGCGGGCCGGGCACGTGGCCCGCACCGCCGACCTGCGGCCGGAGCTGATCAGGCTCGCGGAGCGGAGGCTGCCCGTGACGCTGCTGTGGGGTACCGCGGACAGCGTGATCCCGGAGGCGAGTTTCGACTCGATGCGGGCCGCGCTCGGCGACCCGAACGTGGTGATGGTGCCCGGCAACCACTGCTGGCCGATCGGTGAACCCGACCGGTTCGGGGAGACCGTCGGCCGGGTCCTGTCGCGATGCAGGGAGCAGGTGTCGGCATGAGCGTCGACGCGGTCACCAGGCCGTTCGAGACGGAGGCCTTCATGCTGCGGTGCTGCGGATCCTGCTCGGCCCTGTACGCGCCCGAGACGTGGGTGTGCACGAGCTGCGACGGCAACCTCGAATGGGTGCCGTCGACGGGGCAGGGGGCCGTCGTGTCCTGGACCCGGCTCGACCCGGCGAACGCGGGAGCGAGTGGACGCGGGCTGGACCCGCTGACCATCGCGATCGTCGAACTCGACGAGGGACCGTGGATTTATGCGGCGATCGAGGGCGGCCACCCGGACGCCGCCCCTGGCCGGGCCCGGGTGGTGTTCGCGCAGGAACCGGTCGTCGGCCGGTTCCCGGTGTTCGTCCTCGACCCGGCGGGGTCCGAGTGACCGGACCGTTCAGGCCACCCGACGGCCTGAACGGTCCGGTCACGCCGAGGATCAGCTGAACGGGGGGCGGCCGTCGACGCGCAGCGACGCCGCCCCCGCAGCCCGCCACGCCCGCGCGGTCAGGTCGGCGTCCTCGTCGGTCACCAGATTGCCCATCACCCGGACCGCGACGGTCATCAGCGCCCGCGACCGCATCGCCACCGGCCCACCTGCTGGCAGCACCCGCGGCACCGTCAGCAGCCCGGCGAGCCTGCGGGCGATCGAAAACGCCCGGCCGTAGTGCTGCCGCAGCACGGTGGGCCACAATTCGGTGAGCTCGCCAGCATCGAGGAGGTCGACGATCATCCGGCCGGTTTCCAGGCCGTAGTCGATGCCCTCCCCGTTCAGCGGGTTCACGCACGCCGCCGCGTCCCCGACCAGCGCCCAGTTCGCGCCAGCCACCCCGGACACCGCCCCGCCCATCGGCAGCAGCGCCGACCCGACCGATCGGATCGGCCCGTCCAGGTGCCATTCGTCGCGGCGTTGCGCCGCGTACAACTCGATCAGCGGGCGCAGCGCCCCCGGCGCCGGGTGGGTCGCGGTCGCCAGCGTTCCGACCCCGAGGTTCACCCGGCCCCCGCCGAGCGGGAACACCCAGCCGTAGCCGGACAGCAGCGCCCCCGCACCGTCCCGCAGTTCCAGGTGGGAGGTGATCCACTCGTCGTCGGCGCGACCGGAGTCGACGTAGGCGCGGGCCGCGACGCCGTAGGCGGTCTCGCGGTGCCACCGCCTGCCCAGCAGCTTGCCGAGGGGAGACCGGACGCCGTCGGCGACCACCAGATACCGGCACCGGACGGTGCGGGCGCCGTCCGCCGTCGCGAACGTGACCGCGCGCACGGTGTCGGCGTCCCGCTCGACGTCGACCGCCTTCGCGCCGGCGAGCATCGTCGCGCCCGCCGCCACCGCGACCCGGCGGATCCGGTCGTCGAGTTCCGTCCGTGGCACCGCGCTGCCGGTGGCGGGGAACGCGCCGTCCGGCCATTGCAGCTGCAGTTCCCTGCCGAACCCGGTCAGCCGCAGCCCCCGGTTCACCGGGCGGCCGCTCAGCCACTCGCTGAGCCCCAGATGGTTCAGTTCGCCGACCGCGCGCGGCGTCAGGCCGTCGCCGCAGGTCTTGTCGCGGGGAAACGCCGCGGCATCCGCCAGCAGCACCTCGCGGCCGGATCGGGCCGCCCAGGCCGCGGCCGCGGAGCCGGCCGGACCTGCGCCGACAACCAGCACCTCGGTCCGCTCGGGGACGCCCGTCGGTGCGGCGTCTGGGACGCCCGTCGGTGTTGCGGCGGTCGGTGCGAATTGATCGGATTCGGCAGGCGGAGGCACCACGGCAGTATCTTGTCAGGCCCGGCCCCACGCCCGGTGGCAGCCCGGGTACCCCGCACCCGCCGCGTGCCCACTACCGTGGGCATCCACAGCAGTCGTCGGGCCGGTGACAGTGGGATCGGTTTGGCCGGTGTCTCGGAGAACAGGATGGGTACTGAGATCGTGAGCACGAGCGAAGCGACGAGCACCGTCGTCGCCGGTGTGGATCTGGGCGACCAGGCACTGGCCGAGGTGGTGCGGACGGGTCTGACCGACGTGGAGGCCCTGCTGGTCGGCGAGCTGTCCGACGGAGAGGACTTTCTCACCGAGGCCGCCCTACACCTGGCCAAGGCGGGCGGGAAACGGTTCCGGCCGTTGTTCACCCTGCTGACCGCCCAGCTGGGGCCGCGGGGCACCGATCCGGCGGTGATCACCGCCGCGACCGTCGTCGAGCTGGTGCACCTGGCCACGCTGTATCACGACGACGTGATGGACGAGGCGTCGATGCGGCGCGGCGCGCCGAGCGCGAACTCCCGCTGGGACAACAGCATCGCGATCCTGGCCGGCGACTACCTGTTCGCCCACGCCTCACGGCTGGTGTCGACCCTCGGCCCGGACGCGGTCCGGATCATCGCGGAGACGTTCGCCGCGCTGGTCACCGGCCAGATGCGGGAGACCATCGGGGCGAAGCAGAGCCAGGACCCGGTCGAGCACTACCTGAAGGTGGTGTGGGAGAAGACCGGATCGTTGATCGCCGCGTGCGGGCGTTTCGGTGGCACGTTCGCGGGCGCGACGGCCGAGGACGTGGTCCGGCTTGAGCGGCTCGGCGACGCGATCGGCACCGCATTCCAGATCGTCGACGACATCATCGACATCTCCTCGGTGTCCGCGCAGTCCGGGAAGACACCGGGAACGGATCTGCGGGAGGGGGTGCACACCCTCCCGGTGCTGTACGCGCTCCGCGAGGAGGGCCCCGACGGCGACCGCCTCCGGGAACTGCTTGCCGGGCCGGTCACCGAGGACGCCGCGGTCGCGGAGGCCCTGAGCCTGCTGGAACGGTCGCCGGGGATGGCCGCCGCGAAAGCGAAGCTCGGCGAGTACGTCGACCTCGCCCGCACCCAGCTCGCGGAGCTGCCGCAGGGACCGGCGAACGAGGCACTGAAACGCCTGGTCGAATACACGATCGCCCGCGTCGGCTGAAGTAACGTTCCCACCGAGGGAACCCCTCCAGGTGATCCCTCGTTCAACGGGTGGTGGGCCGGTCCCGGCCGGCCAGGGGAATGAGGTGGCTGTGCACAGGTACTCGAACGGGGTCAAGACCTTCGGCCTGCTGGTGGTCATGTCGGCGCTGATCGTCTTCGTCGGATCCCTGTTCAACAGCCGGACGATTCTGATCCTCTCGATCCTGCTGGCCGTCGGCACCAACGCGTACGCCTACTTCAACAGCGACAAGCTCGCCCTGCGCGCGATGCACGCCCAGCCGATCACCGAGGTGGAGGCGCCGGTCATCTACAAGATCGTGCGCGAACTCGCGACCGCCGCGCATCAGCCGATGCCGCGGCTGTACATCAGCCCCACCGCCGCCCCGAACGCCTTCGCGACCGGACGCAACCCGCGCAACGCCGCGGTCTGCTGCACCAGCGGAATTCTGCAGATCCTCGACGAACGGGAGCTGCGTGCGGTGCTCGGGCACGAGCTCTCGCACGTCTACAACCGCGACATCCTGATCTCCTCGGTTGCCGGTGCGATGGCGGCGGTGATCTCCGGGCTGGCGAACATGGCGATGTTCGCTGGCATGTTCGGTGGACGCGGGGAGAACCGCCCGAACCCGCTCGCGCTGCTGCTGGTGTCGCTGCTCGGCCCGATCGCCGCGACCGTGGTGAAGCTGGCGGTCTCGCGGTCGCGGGAGTACCAGGCGGATCAGTCGGGTGCGGAGCTCACCGGTGACCCGCTGGCCCTGGCGTCGGCGCTGCGCAAGCTCGAACGGGGCACCCAGGCCGCGCCGTTGCCGCCGGAACCGAAGATCGCTGCGCAGTCCCACATGATGATCGCGAACCCGTTCCGGGCGGGCGACAAGATGAGTCGGATGTTCGCCACACACCCCCCGATGGCCGACCGGATCGAGCGGCTGGAAAACCTCGCGGGTCGCCGGCTCCCCGAGTAGCGGGGGTAGGTTTACCGTCCGATACGGACTTCGATGCAGATCGGGCGGTAGATGAGGACGACAACCCTGTTCGCTGCCGTCGCCGTGGTGGTTGGCGCGGCACTCCCGGTGAGCGTGGCACACGCCGATCCGGTCGGGTTCAGCAAGAAGAGCCTGTACTTCGACACCACCGTCGGGGCCGGGAACGACCAGCACTGCGCCGTCGAGGCGGACCTCTACACCCCGGTAGGGGTGTCGGTGACGAACCCGGCACCGGCCGTGCTCACCACCCACGGCTTCGGCCAGGACAAGGACGCCCAGACGCCGACCGCCGAGTTCCTCGCAGGCCGGGGATACGTGGTCCTTGCGTACTCGGGTCTCGGCTTCGGCGGCTCCGGGTGCAAGGTGACCCTCGACGACCCGGAATTCGACGGCCGGGCCGCGCAGGACCTCGTCAGCTTCCTCGGCGGCGCGGACGGCATCGCCTACGCCGACGCCGCGCACACCCAGCCGGTGCCGGGTGCGGAGCACGTGGTGCGTGACGTCGTCGCGCAGGACGGCCGGGTGCTGCCGAACGACCCGCGCGTCGGTATGGTCGGCGGCTCCTACGGCGGCGCGATCCAGCTCGCCGCGGCCGCCGTCGACCCGCGGATCGATGCGATCGTGCCGATGATCACCTGGAACGACCTGAGCTATTCGTTGGCGCCGAACAGCACGGGAGCCGACGTGGGGGTGTCCGGCGCGGTCCCCGGCGCAACCAAGACGTCGTGGACGGCCCTGTTCACCGGGGCGGGCCTGACGGCGCCCGGTGTCGACGGCTACCGCACCGACCCGTCCAAGCTTGTCGGCTGCCCGAACTTCGCCGATCCGACCTGCGGGGCGCTCGTCACCTCGCTGACGCAGGGCTTCCCGGATCCGCAGGCGGTGCGGTTCCTGCGGGCCGCCTCGGCCACCTCGTACGCGGACCGGATCCATACCCCCACCCTGCTGATCCAGGGCGCGGAGGACACCCTGTTCACCCTCAACGAGGCACAGGCCACGTTCGAGGCGCTGCAGCGGCGGGGAACCGAGGTGAAGATGATCTGGCAGCGGTCCGGGCACTCGTCCGGCGGGGAGACGAACCTGCTGCTCGGCGGGCTCGGCAGGCCCGACCCGGACACGCAGTATCCGGCGGCGCGCTACCTGGATTGGTTCGAGCATCACCTCAAGGGGCTCGCCGTCGACACCGGACCGACGTTCGCCTACCACCGTGACTGGGTCGCCGCCGGCGACACCGCCGAAAGCTACGCGACCGCCGCGGGCCCGACCGTGGGGGAGCCGCGGTCGCTGTTCCTGTCCGACGGCGGGCAGTTGGTGACCGACCGCGGCGATATCCGGGCGGGCGCGGCGGCATTCGACACCCCGGCGGGCGGGGTGGTTCAGGGCTCAACGGCGTCGAACATCCGCGTCGATCCCGGCCCGCGGCCGGAGGATCAGCCGCCGGGCAGCGTCGTTGCCTGGACCGGAGCGCCGCTCGACGGCCCGCTCGACGTCGTCGGGGCACCGGAGCTGGCGGTGACCGTGACGACCCCCACCCCCGTCGGCGACGAGCGGGACGCGGTCGTGATGTTCGCGAAGCTCTACGACGTGGCGCCGGACGGTTCGGCGACGCTGATCAACGGGCAGGTCGCGCCCGTGCGCATCGTCGACCTTGGTGCCAGCACCGAGGTGACGCTCCCCGCGATCGTGCACCGATTCGACACCGGCCACCGCATCCGGGTGGCGTTGTCGGGTAGCGATTCGAACTTCCGCGGCGGGCTGGTGCCGCGTCGGGTCACCGTCGCCGCAGGCGATCCCGGTCAGCAGTTGACGCTCCCGGTCGTCGAGGGCTGAGCGGAGGGCCGTGCCCGCAACGGAGTGAACGGATCGTTCAGTCGATCAGATCGACTGAACGCTTCCGTTCACTCGGTGGGGGGGGACGCGGGTGCCTACCGGTGTGCCGGTGCTACCGGTAGTTGACGAACTGCAGCGCGATACCGAAGTCCTCGCCCTTGAGCAGCGCGATCACGGCCTGCAGGTCGTCGCGCTTCTTGCTGCTCACCCGCAGCTCCTCGCCCTGGATCTGCGCCTTGACGCCCTTCGGGCCCTCGTCGCGGATCTTCTTCGAGATCTTCTTCGCGTTCTCGGTCGAGATGCCCTGAACGAGGGAGCCGGTGAGCTTGTAGATCTTTCCGGACTGGGCGGGTTCGCCCGCGTCGAAGGCCTTCAGCGAGATGTCCCGACGGATCAGCTTCTCCTTGAACACCTCCAGTGCGGCCTTGAGGCGCTCCTCGGTCTCGGCGGCGAGGGTGATCGACTCCTCTCCCGACCACTCGATGCTCGCCCCGGTGCCGCGGAAGTCGAAGCGCGTGTTCAGCTCTTTCTCGGCCTGGTGCAGCGCGTTGTCCACTTCCTGCCGGTCCACCTTGCTCACCACGTCGAAGGACGAATCCGCCACGTCTTGTCTCCCTACTTCGTCGGTCCCGGCCAGGTCCCGGGGGTTCGAGAACCCACGATAACCACCCGGTTTGCGTTCACCCGCCCCGGTAGTTGTATTCTTCTCAACGCGTCAGGGAGAACCGGGTTGCCCGAGAGGGCCGGCCGAGGAACCCTGGATGACACCAGGCAGGTTGCCCGAGCGGCCAATGGGAGCGGACTGTAAATCCGTCGGCTTACGCCTACGTAGGTTCGAATCCTACACCTGCCACACCGGGGTCCCGGCGAGCGTCAGCTCGCTGGGACCTGGCGGTTGCAAAGTTGAAAACGGCTCCTGACCAGGCGGTTTGGAACTCCGGACAGAGACTGTGTAACCTTCGGAAGGCTTCAAAGCGCGAGAGCGCAGCGGAGCATGCCCCCTTAGCTCAGTCGGCAGAGCGTTTCCATGGTAAGGAAAAGGTCAACGGTTCGATTCCGTTAGGGGGCTCGCTGGATGGGTGTCGCGTACCTGGCTCACGTACCATGTGGGTCACGTGCACTGGCGCCGATGCATCGAGGCGGTGTAGCTCAGTCGGTAGAGCAAACGACTCATAATCGTTGTGTCGCCGGTTCAAGTCCGGCCATCGCTACAAACCTGACAAGGCTCTGATTGACCCTGATCAGAGTGACCCACAGTTTCTCCGAAAGAAGGCATACTCGTGGCCTCCTCCACCGACGTTCGTCCCAAGATCACCTTGGCCTGCGAGGTATGCAAGCACCGGAACTACATCACCAAGAAGAACCGGCGCAACGATCCCGACCGGCTCGAGCTGAAGAAGTTCTGCCCGAACTGCGGAACACACCAGGCGCATCGGGAATCCAAGTAGCATCAATCGCGTGCCCCGCCAATGCGGGGCACGCGATTTTTTCGTTATGACGCGGGGGCCGGGACGGGAGGAATCCCGTGGCCGGCCCGTCGCTGTGTTTCAGCCGCGTCCAGTGCAGATAAGGGTCCTGCTTCGGTGAAACTGAATGCTGATCTCGTTGGCCTGCATCACAGGTTCAGCGACTACTACGAGGTCGGCCGCGAGAAGGTGCGCGAGTACGCACGCGCGGTCAAGAACGACGACCCGGCGTTCCGCAGCGAGGACGCCGCGCGTGAGCTCGGCTACGACGGACTGGTGGCGCCGCTGACGTTCATCTCCGTCTTCGGGTTCATGGCGCAGGAGGAGTTCTTCGACACGCTCGGCCTCGAACTGGACCTGAGCAACATCCTGCACACCGATCAGCGGCTGGTGTTCAACCGGCCGATGAAGGTCGGCGATCGGCTGTACTGCGACGTCTACGTCGACTCGCTGCGCGTGATGGGTGGCAGCGACATCATCGTCACCCGGAATGAGATCACCGATCAGGACGGCGAGCTGGTGCTCACCACCTACACCACGTTGATGGGCCGGCACGTCGAGGAGGGTGAGTGATGGCGCTGCGGAGCTTCCAGGGTGTCGCGGTCGGGGAGGAACTGCCCGCCAAGACCGTTCCGTTGACCCGGGCCGACCTGGTCCAGTATGCGGGGGTCGCTGGCGATCCGAACCCGATTCACTGGGACGACGAGGTCGCCCGATCAGTGGGTTTGCCAATGGCGGTCGCACACGGCATGCTGACGATGGGTATCGGGGCCGGGTACATCACGTCCTGGCTCGGAGACCCGGGCGCGGTGCTCGAGTACAACGTCCGTTTCACGAGCCCCGTCTACGTGCCCAACGGCGGCGGGGGTGCCGAGATCGAGCTGACCGGTAAGGTACGCTCGGTCGACGATGAGGCCCGCACCGCGGTGATCGCCATCGTGGCCAAGGTGGACGGCAAGAAGATCTTCGGTCGGGCCACCGCGACCGTCCGGCTCGGCTGAACACGACACCGGTAGGGTTCGGTCGATTGGGTTTGTCAGACCACCGTGCAGTACACTGAGATTTCTGGGATTGTTCAGCGCTGCGCGCTGCCCTTCGATGTCAACGGCGTCGAGCGGGGTGGCGCGCGTGTTGTGTGGTCACAGAGCTGGTTGACCGGCTCGTGAGAGCGGTTCGGTCCACCAAAGGGGCGTAGCTCAACTGGCAGAGCAGCGGTCTCCAAAACCGCAGGTTGCAGGTTCAAGTCCTGTCGCCCCTGCTCCGGATGTCAGCGACTGAGAGGAACTACGGTGAGCGAGGATCGCGGAAAGGCCGAGGACTCGGCAGGGTCCTCGGGCGCCGACGATGCCGCCAACGGCGCCGCACCGTCCTCTCGACCGACTGGCAAGCGTCCGGGTCGCCGTTCCCACGCGGCGGCGGACGCATCCGCGGCGACCACGGTCGCCGCCACCGCCGGCACTCCGGCCAAGCCTGCCAAGGCGAAGGCGGAGAAGCCGCGCAAGGAGAACTTCTTCAAGCGCCTGCGTCGGTTCCTGCGCGAGGTGATCGCCGAACTCCGCAAGGTCATCTGGCCGAATCGCAAGCAGATGGTCACCTACACCACCGTCGTGGTCGCCTTCGTGACCTTCATGGTGGCGTACATCAGTGGATTGGACGTGGCGTTCATCAAGGGCGTCACCTGGTTGTTCGGCTGACCCCGGACACCGAAATGCAATGAGAGGAAGCGAGCGCGCCAGTGAGCACCCCCGATAACGACGCAAATGAGGCCCTGGCCGGAGAGCCTGTTGCCGATGACGCGCTCGCTGCGGAGTCCGCTGACGGTGTGATCGTCGACGACTCCGGCGACATCGAGGCCGCCACCGCCGACTCCGACGCCGCGGCACCGGACGCCCCCGCCGAGGCGGAGGAGGCGGTCGATCCGGTCGCCGAGATGAAGGCAGCGCTGCGCCGTGCCCCCGGTGACTGGTACGTCATCCACTCGTACGCCGGGTACGAGAACAAGGTGAAGGCCAACCTCGAGACGCGCGTGCAGAACCTTGACGTCGGCGACTACATCTTCCAGGTCGAGGTCCCGACCGAAGAGGTCACCGAGATCAAGAACGGCCAGCGCAAGCAGGTCAACCGGAAGGTGCTGCCCGGCTACATTCTGGTGCGGATGGAGCTCAACGACGAGTCGTGGGGCGCGGTGCGCAACACGCCGGGCGTCACCGGCTTCGTCGGCGCGACCTCCCGCCCGTCGCCGCTGTCGATCAACGAGGTCGTCAAGTTCCTGATGCCGCAGCAGGGCGCCAAGAAGCCCGCCGCCGCGGCCGCGGCCACGGCAGGCGAGGCAGCAACGGAGACCGTCGCCAAGCCGCTGATCGAGGTCGACTTCGAGGTCGGCGAGTCGGTCACCGTCATGGACGGTCCGTTCGCGACGTTGCCCGCCAGCATCAGCGAGGTCAACGCCGAACAGCAGAAGCTCAAGGTCCTGGTCTCGATCTTCGGCCGCGAGACTCCGGTCGAGCTGTCGTTCAACCAGGTCTCGAAGATCTAGCAGCCTTGAAGATCACGTCGCGCACCGTTCGCCGGCCCGCGTGACCCCACACTTGCACTGCAGCAAGAAACACACCCGCAAGAATTAGGAACGAAGATGCCCCCCAAGAAGAAGAAGCTCGCAGGGCTGATCAAGCTTCAGATCCAGGCCGGTCAGGCGAACCCTGCCCCGCCGGTGGGTCCCGCGCTCGGTCAGCACGGCGTGAACATCATGGAGTTCTGCAAGGCCTACAACGCGGCCACCGAGTCGCAGCGCGGCAACGTGATCCCCGTGGAGATCTCGGTCTACGAGGACCGGACCTTCGACTTCAAGCTGAAGACCCCGCCCGCCGCCAAGCTGCTGCTCAAGGCGGCAGGCGTGCAGAAGGGCTCCGGCGAGCCGCACAAGACCAAGGTCGCGACCGTGACCATGGATCAGGTGCGCGAGATCGCGAAGACCAAGCAGGAAGACCTCAACGCCAACGACATCGACGCCGCCGCGAAGATCATCGCAGGCACCGCCCGCTCCATGGGCATCACCGTCGAGGGCTGACAGGCTCCCTCCGCGCCGTGAGGTCGCGGAACCCGAAGAATGCGTGGGAGGGCCGGCCAGGCCCGCAACCACAACCGAATCATTCGCCCGGTGCGACGACGCCGGGTGAGACGTAAGGACAGAACACATGGCAAAGCGCAGCAAGGCGTACCTCGCCGCCGCCGAGAAGGTCGATCTGAGCACGCTCTACAGCCCGCTGCAGGCTGCGAAGCTGGCGAAGGAGACCTCCTCCTCGAAGATGGACGCGACCGTCGAGGTCGCCGTCCGCCTCGGCGTCGACCCCCGCAAGGCGGATCAGATGGTCCGTGGCACCGTCAACCTCCCGCACGGCACCGGTAAGACCGCCCGTGTGATCGTGTTCGCCGCTGGCGAGAAGGCCGCCGAGGCCGAGGCCGCTGGCGCGGACGCCGTTGGCGCCGAGGACCTGATCGAGCGCATTCAGGGCGGCTGGCTGGACTTCGACGCCGCGATCGCCACCCCGGACCAGATGGCCAAGGTCGGCCGGATCGCCCGCGTCCTCGGGCCGCGCGGCCTGATGCCGAACCCGAAGACGGGCACCGTCACCACCGATGTGGCGAAGGCCGTCGCGGACATCAAGGGCGGCAAGATCAACTTCCGCGTCGACAAGCAGGCCAACCTGCACTTCGTGATCGGCAAGGCGTCGTTCGACGACGCCAAGCTCGTGGAGAACTACGGCGCAGCGCTGGACGAGATCCTGCGTGCGAAGCCGTCGTCGGCCAAGGGGCGCTACGTCAAGAAGGTCACGGTTTCGACCACCACCGGACCGGGCATCCCGGTGGATCCGAACCGCACCCGCAACCTCCTTGAGGACGAGGCGTAGCCCGTTCGTTCACAGCGTGATCGGTGAGGGCCGGTCGGGGGCAGTGCTCCCGACCGGCCCTCACCGTCTCTCGTCCCCGCACCGGTCGATTTGGTGTCGGGCCTGGTCTCCGGTAGCCTCTACCGGAGAGTTCGACTAGTTCGAGTTCATCCCAACAAGATCCACCCAAGACCGTTGGTCATCGCTGTGCCGGTTCCGGTGCACCGATTGAAGGTCCGGACATGTCCGGCGGCCCGCGCAGGAGGACGAGGCTGGGGAAGGTGTTCGGCGTGAGCTGGACCGTTTCCTCGTGTACGCCCCGTGGCCCTGCGCCCGGGGCGTTTTTCGTGTGTCGGCCCTTCCGGCCCGGGCGACTGCGTCCGGCGCCACACGCCAACACGATGTCACGAGAGGAGGCGAAGTATGGCAAAGCCCGAGAAGGTCACCGCGGTTGCGGAGATCACTGAGCAGTTCAAGGGTTCGACTGCCGCCGTTGTCACGGAGTTCCGTGGCCTGTCGGTGGGAAGTCTGACGCAGCTGCGTCGCGCGCTCGGAGAAGGCGCTACCTACTCCGTCGCCAAGAACACCCTGGTCAAGCGCGCCGCCGCTGAGGCGGGCGTCGAGGGCCTTGACGACCTGTTCGTCGGACCGACCGCCATTGCATTCATCAAGGGCGAGCCGGTCGACGCCGCGAAGGCACTGAAGGCCTTCGCGAAGGACAACAAGGCACTCATCATCAAGGGCGGCTACATGGACGGCGCTGCGCTGTCCGTGGACGAGGTCAACAAGATCGCGGACCTCGAGTCCCGCGAGATCTTGCTGGCCAAGATGGCCGGCGCGATGAAGGGCAACTTGGCAAAGGCCGCTGGCCTGTTCAATGCCCCCGCGTCGCAGGTGGCCCGACTGGCCGCCGCGCTGCAGGAAAAGAAGGCCGCGGAAGGCTCCGCAGCCGAAAGCTGATCCGCACGAGATGTCGGGTCCGTACGGACCCGGTCTTGCGTATCACGTAACCACTCATCCCAGCTCGTCGCGGATCAGCGACATGGGACTTACAGGAAGGACGCCATCATGGCGAAGCTCACCACCGAAGAGTTGCTGGACCAGTTCAAGGAGCTCACCCTCCTCGAGCTCTCCGAGTTCGTGAAGGCCTTCGAGGAGACCTTCGAGGTCACCGCTGCGGCTCCGGTCGCCGTCGCCGCTGCCGGTGCCCCGGCCGCCGCCGCCGACGCTGCCGAGGAGCAGGACGAGTTCGACGTCATCCTCGAGGGTGCCGGCGACAAGAAGATCCAGGTCATCAAGGTCGTCCGCGAGGTCGTCTCCGGCCTCGGCCTGAAGGAGGCCAAGGACCTCGTCGAGGGCGCGCCGAAGGCCATCCTGGAGAAGGTTGCCAAGGACGCGGCCGACGCCGCCAAGGAGAAGCTCGAGGCTGCAGGCGCGACCATCACCGTCAAGTAAGACGGTTGTCGCGTAACGCTTCGGCGTCACGTTAGAAAGAGGGCCGCTCCCCGTTGGGGAGCGGCCCTCTTTCGGTTCCGGGAACGGGTGGGGTTCCTGGACGGCGGTCCAGCTGCCGGCCAGGCCATCGCCGCAGGTGGAGCGGGGTGCCGAGGGCGGGAAACCGCACTATTGCGTTCCGTACTTACTCGTGAGTAGGATCCGTGGTCACGGGTACCACATCGATACGATAGAGTGACCCAACCCACAGTGGGGGTGACGTGTCGAACAGCGTGGAGGTAAGTGGTGGGAGTAGAGGTAAAGGTCGAGGGACTCACCAAGTCCTTCGGCTCGCAGAAGATCTGGCAGGACGTCAGCCTGACACTGCCCGCTGGTGAGGTCAGTGCCCTGCTCGGGCCGTCCGGCACCGGCAAGTCGGTGTTCCTCAAGTCGCTGATCGGCCTGCTGCGACCCGAGCAGGGATCGATCGTGATCGACGGCACCGACATTCTCCAGTGCTCGTCGAAGGAACTCTACGAAGTTCGGCAGATGTTCGGGGTGCTGTTCCAGGACGGCGCGCTGTTCGGCTCGATGAACCTCTACGACAATGTCGCCTTCCCGCTGCGTGAGCACACCAAGAAGTCCGAGTCCGACATCCGCAAGATCGTGATGGAGAAGCTCGAGCTGAACGGCCTGCTCGGCGCCGAGAACAAGCTGCCCGGCGAAATCTCCGGCGGTATGCGCAAGCGCGCCGGGCTGGCCCGCGCCCTGGTGCTCGATCCGCAGATCATTCTCGTCGACGAGCCGGACTCCGGCCTCGACCCGGTACGCACCACGTACCTGAGCCAGCTGCTGATCGACATCAACGCGCAGATCGACGCGACGATCCTGATCGTGACGCACAACATCAACCTGGCCAGGACCGTGCCCGACAATCTCGGCATGCTGTTCCGTAAGCAGCTGGTCATGTTCGGTCCCCGCGAGGTGCTGCTCACCAGCGAGGAGCCCGTCGTCAAGCAGTTCCTCAACGGCAGCAAGATCGGCCCGATCGGCATGTCCGAGGAGAAGGACGACTCGCAGATGGCGGCCGAGCTGGCGCTGAAGGAGGCCGGGCACCATGACGGCTCCCAGGAGGTGTCCGGGGTGGTCCCGCAGATGCAGGCGACCCCCGGCATGCCGACCCGGCAGGCCGTTGGCCGTCGGCAGGCCAGGGTGCGGTCGATCCTGCACACCCTGCCGCCGGAGGCGCAGCGCAGCATCCGCGAGAGCCTGGGCGACGACGATGCCGCCACCCAGGTGATCCCGGTGTACAGCGAATCCGCGCCGGGCGGAGCAACGGGGGACAACGCGGGGTCGTCCTGGAGTCACGGGTAGACCGCGGGTGGGGGGTTCGAAGAGCACGCTGCTTGGCCCGATCTCAGCAGCGTTGACCCAGGCCGGGCTGATCGTCCAACTGTTCGTCGACGTCGTACGCAACCTGTTCCGCCGACCGTTCCAGTTCCGTGAGTTCATCGAACAGGCGTGGTTCATCGCGAGCGTCACCATCCTGCCGACCGCGCTCGTCGCGATTCCGTTCGGTGCGGTGGTGTCGTTGCAGACGGGGTCACTGATCAAGCAGCTCGGCGCCGAGTCGTTCACCGGTGCCGCGAGCGTGCTGGCCGTGATCCAGCAGGGCAGCCCGATCGTGACGGCACTGCTGATCGCGGGCGCCGCCGGATCGGCGGTCACCGCGGACCTGGGTTCCCGCACCATCCGCGAGGAGATCGACGCGATGGAGGTGCTCGGGATCAATCCGATCCAGCGTCTCGTCGTGCCTCGGGTCCTCGCGATGGTCCTCGTTGCGGTGCTGCTCAACGGACTCGTCTCGGTCGTCGGCATCGCGGGCGGCTACTTCTTCAACGTGATCCTGCAAGGTGGCACGCCGGGCGCCTACCTGGCGTCGTTCTCGGCGCTGGCGCAGCTACCGGACCTCTACATCGCCGAGGCGAAGGCCGCGATCTTCGGTGTCATCGCTGGCGTGATCGCGGCGTACAAGGGGCTGCACCCGAACCCGGGTCCGAAGGGGGTCGGCGAGGCGGTGAACCAGACGGTCGTCATCACGTTCCTGCTGCTCTTCTTCGCCAACCTGATCCTGACCATGGTGTACCTGCAGATCGTCCCGGCGAAGGGGGCCTGACCGATGACCATCGCACGAGGTCGCGGTGACCGTGTCCTGCTGACCGCGCGCCGGGTCGGTCGCGCCCCGCTGAACATGCTCGACCGGGCGGGCGACCAGATGTCGTTCTACGCCCGCGCGATCGGGTGGATTCCGCGCACGATCACGCATTACGGCAGGGAGGTCCTGCGCCTGCTCGCCGAGGTCACCTTCGGCAGCGGGGCGCTCGCCGTGATCGGCGGCACCATCGGCGTCATCGTGATGATGTCCGGCTTCACCGGCGTCGTCGTCGGACTGCAGGGGTATGCGGCGCTCGATCAGCTCGGCAGCTCCGTGCTCACCGGCTTCCTGTCCGCGTACGTCAACACCCGCGAGATCGCGCCGATCGTGGCCGCGCTCGCGCTCTCCGCGACCGTCGGGTGCGGCTTCACCGCGCAGCTGGGTGCGATGCGGATCTCCGAGGAGATCGACGCGCTCGAGGTGATGGCGGTGCCGTCGGTGCCGTTCCTGGTGACCACCCGGATGGTCGCCGGGTTCGTCGCGGTGATCCCGCTGTACATCGTCGGCCTGCTCGCGTCGTACTTCGCGTCCCGCCTGATCAGCACCCTGTTCAACGGGCAGTCGAGCGGATCCTACGACCACTACTTCAACCTGTTCCTACCACCGGCGGACGTCCTATGGTCGTTCGGCAAGGTGCTGGTCTTCGCGTTCGTGCTGATCATGATCCACTGCTACTACGGCTATACCGCGTCCGGCGGTCCGGCGGGCGTCGGCGTCGCGGTGGGGCGCGCCGTGCGGACCGCGATCGTCACGATCGCGGTGCTGGACTTCTTCCTCAGCCTCGCGATCTGGGGCACCACCACGACGGTGCGGGTGGCGGGATGAGCGCCGGCGGGTCGGTGGTGCGTAGGCGACTGCTCGGGCTGGTCTTCTTCCTGATGTTGGCGCTGTTCCTGACGTTCACGATCGGGATGTACAACAAGACATTCACGAAGGTCGTCACCGTCAACCTGGTGACCGACACGGTCGGCAACTCGCTGCCCTCGCACGCGGATGTGAAGGTTCGGGGACTGATCGTCGGTGAGGTGCGGTCCTCGTCGACGGAGGAGGGGGAGGTGACGTCCGTCCTTGCGATCGACCCGGACAAGGCCGCGCTGATCCCGTCGAACACGACCGCCCGGCTGCTGCCGAAGACGCTGTTCGGCGAGCGGTACGTCTCGCTGATCGTGCCTGCCGGCGACACCGCGGCCCCGATCACCGAGGGGGACACCCTGCACCAGGACAAGAGCGGCAACGCCATTGAGGTCGGCGAACTGCTCGACGGGTTGCTCCCGCTGCTGCAGGCGGTACCGCCGCAGGACCTCGCGAACACGCTCGGCGCGCTGAACCAGGCACTGTCCGGTCGCGGCAACGAGATCGGGCTCAGCCTGGAACGGCTGGAGACCATCTTCGCCGGTGTCAACACCGAGCTGCCGAACCTGGAGCAGGGTCTCAAGGGCCTCGCCGACTTCTCTCAGACCTACGCGGACGCGGCGCCGGACCTGGTGGTTGCCCTCGACAACCTGCGCACGACCGGCGCGACCGTGGTGCAGCAGCAGAACCAGATCCGGACGCTGATGTCGGCGGCGACCGGGGCGGCGGGCAGCACCGCCGACTTCCTCACCGCGAACCGGGACACGCTGATCTCGATCGCCGAGGACTCGCGCGCCAGCCTCGAGGTGCTCGCGGCCGCGTCACCCACATTCGGGTGCACGTTCGCGCAGTTCGTGCCGATCGTGCACAGCGCAAGCGCGATCCTCGGCCTCAACCCCGATGGCAGCCTGCAGGATCATCCCGGCGCCCGCGCCGCGACGGTCTTCGTCAACCCGAAGGGTCGCTACCTGCCGAACCAGGATGAGCCGCGACTCTTCGACAACCGCGGGGCCAAGTGCTACACCCCGGCCGCGCCGGGCGACAAGTTCCCGCAGTACCCGGGCGGCTCGTACAACGACGGCGCCTACCAGGTGCCATCGCGGAACCCCGGACCGGCGTACGTGCCGTCGCCGGAACGCCCGCAGTTCGCGCCGGTTCCTGCGGCGCAGACCACCCCCGCCCGCTACACCGGGTCGACGTTCGAGCAGGACACCCTCGCCGTCATCTACGGGGAGGGGACGGGCGCACTGCCCGAGAACGTGCCGGGCTGGACCACGTTGCTGGGGGCGCCTGCACTGAGGGGGACGGAGGTGAGCGTCCGATGAAGGCCCAGTTGCGGGGGCTCGGGGGCCCGCTGACCAAGCTCGTCATCTTCGCCGTCGTCACCATCGTCGCGACCACGACGCTGGCGCTCACGATCGCGAATAGCGGAGGCGGCGGCGGCACCAGGTTCAATGCGGTGTTCTCCGATGTCACCTCGCTGAACAAGGGGGACGAGGTGCGGATCGCGGGTGTCCGGGTCGGGCAGGTCGACGACATCTCGATCGTGAACGACCGTGAGGCGAAGGTCGAGTTCTCGCTGTCCGACCGGGACTGGCTGCCCGCCGGGTCCCGGGCCGTGATCCGATACCGGAACCTGGTGGGGCAGCGCTACATCGCGCTCGAGCAGGGCGAGGGCCCGCAGGGCATGAAGCTGACCGAGGGTCAGACGATCGCCCTCGACCACACCAAGCCTGCGGTCAACCTGACGACCCTGTTCAACGGCTTCCGACCGCTGTTCCAGACGCTCAGTGCCGACGACGTGAACAAGCTGTCGTACCAGATCATCCAGGTGTTCCAGGGGGAGGGCGGCACCATCTCGGAACTGGTCCGCAACACCGCATCGCTGACCAACACGATCGCCGACAAGGATCGGGTGATCGGGGACGTCATCAACAACCTCAACGGCGTGCTGGAGACGGTGAACAGGCACGACGACGAGCTCAGCTCACTGATCGTGAACACCCAGCAGCTGGTGACCGGGCTCGCCAACGACCGCGGTGTCGTCGGGGAGGCGGTGACCTCGCTGGCCACCCTCACCGACACCGCGGCCGACGTGCTCGAGCCGACCCGGCCGTCGATCCAGGGATCGGTGTCGGCGCTGAACACCCTCGCTGGCACGCTGAACGAGCAGGATGCGGCGGTGAACAAGATCCTCGCGAACCTGCCGGTGAAGCTGGAGAAGCTGAGCCGGATCGCCAGCTACGGGTCGTGGTTCCAGTTCTACCTGTGCGGCATCGACGTGGTCGCGGGCCCCGGTGAATCGAAGTACCTGAACCTGCCCACCGGCCTGCCCACCGTCAACCAGCCGATTTACACCAACTCGGCACCGCGGTGCTCGGCGAACGGGGCGGGCCAGTGAGCACGAAGCGGCGCAGCCCCGCGACCACCGGCGCCCTCGGCATCGCGCTCGTCCTCCTCGCGACGATGTCGGCGTTCTTCCTCGACGACCTGCCGATCATCGGCGCCGGTGCGACGTATCGCGCGGAGTTCAGTGAGGCCGCGGGCCTCAAGCCGGACAACGAGGTGCGGATCGCGGGCGTGAAGGTCGGCAAGGTCACCGAGGTCACCCTCGCCGGGGACAAGGTCGACGTCGCCTTCAAGGTGAAGGACGCCTGGGTCGGCGACCAGACCACCGCGTCGATCCAGATCAAGACGATCCTGGGGCAGAAGTATCTGGCGCTCGACCCGCGCGGGTCGTCGACGTTGAAGCCGGCCGATCCGATCCCGCTGGAACGCACCACGTCGCCCTATGACGTGATCGACGCCTTCTCCAGCGCCGCGACGACCCTCGGCGAGGTCGACACCCCGCAGCTGGCGGAGAGCATGCGGACGTTGTCGGAGGCGTTCGAGGGCACACCCGCCGACATCCGGGCCTCGCTCGACGGGGTTGCCCGGCTGTCGAGGACGATCGAGAGCCGCGACGCCGAGCTGACGAAGCTGTTCGCGGCGACGGCGAAGACGTCGACGGTGTTGGCGGACCGGAACGCCGAGTTCACCGAGCTGATCGCCAGCGGCGGTCTGCTGCTCGGGGAGCTCAACGCGCGCCAGCAGTCCATCGCGCAACTGCTGACGGGGACGCAGCGACTGTCGCAGCAGCTGACCGGGCTGGTGCGGGACAACGAGGCGCAGATCGGTCCCGCGCTTGAGCAGTTGCGGGGCGTCGTGCAGATCCTGCAGGACAACAACGACAACCTGGACCGGGCGATCAAGCTGTACGCACCGTTCACCCGGCTGTACGCGAACATCGTCGGCAACGGTCGCTGGTTCGACCAGGTCGTGGTGAACCTGACGCCGCCGCAGCTCCCGCTGATCCCCGGATACCGGGATCCGGTGCGCACCCTGGGGGGTAACTGATGACGGGGATGACGTCCGGCCGGATGCCGAAGTTCAGCCGTGCGCAGGTCCTGACCACCGTCGGCGTGCTGGTGGTCGCGCTGGTGCTCGGCGTCGGCGGCTGGTGGCTGTTCACCAGGGCCGGGACGACGAAGATCACCGCCTACTTCGACAAGTCCGTCGGCATCTACACCGGTTCCGACGTGCGGGTCCTCGGGGTCAAGGTCGGGTCGGTGGACGAGGTCACCCCGCTCGGCGACCAGGTGCGGGTCGTGATGCGGGTCGATCGGGGTGTCGACATCCCGGCGGACGCGAAGGCCGCGCAGGTGACGCCGTCGGTGGTCGCGGACCGGTACATCCAGCTCGCGCCCGCCTACTCGGGTGGGGACGTGATGGCCTCCGGTGCGACCATCCCGCGGGAGCGGACGGCGACCCCGGTCGAGGTGGATCAGCTCTACTCGAGCATCGAGGAGCTGTCCGATGCGCTGGGGCCGAACGGGGCGAACAAGGACGGCGCCCTGTCGACGCTGGTGGACACGGCGGCCGAGAACCTCGACGGCAACGGTGCCGCGCTCGGCACCACGATCACCGAGCTGTCGAAGGCGGCGGCGACGCTGAACTACTCGCGGGGGGACCTGTTCGACACGGTCCGGAACCTGCAGACGTTCGTCAGCGCGCTGGCCGCGAACGACGAGCAGGTCCGGCAGTTCAACGGTCAGCTGGCCGACCTGACCGGCTTCCTCGACGGGGAGCGCGAGAACCTGGGGGCGGCGCTGAACCAGTTGTCGGTGACGCTCGGTGATGTGGCGGTGTTCATCCGGGACAACGAGGACCTGGTCACCAGCAACGCCGAGGGGCTGGTGCAGGTGACGCAGACCCTTGCCGACAATCGGCAGGATCTGGTGGACGCGCTGACCACGCTGCCGCTGGCGATCAGCAACGTCGTCAACTCGTACGACGCGGAATCGGGCACCCTGGCCTCCCGGGTCAATCTGCCGGAGACCCAGGACCCGTTCGGGACGCTCTGCAAGCTGATGGACCTCGGCAAATTGATGCCGGGGGATCCGAAGTTCGATGCGCTGAGCAGGCAGATGCGACCGGTGATCGACAATTGCGCTGCGATCATGGGCCAGGTCACCGCGGGTGTGAAGACCCCGACGCTGAACCTTCCGTTCGGGATTCTCAGCGGTGACAATCTGCAGCGCCCGTCCCAGCCGGGGACGGTGCCGGGACAGATCTCGCCGCGGCTGGGCAACTCGCAGGCACCGGGTCTGAGTGACCAGAACATTCCCCGGGGTGGGCAGTGAAACGGGTGGGAACGGCCACCGCGTGGGCAGTGAAACGGGTGGGAACGGCCACCGCGTGGGCAGTGAAACGGGTGGGAACGGCCACCGCGTGGGCGGTGGGGCGGGGAGGCGCGGTGACGCGGGTGGGACAGGAGCGTTCGTTGAGGCGCGCGGTCGCGATCGGTGCGGGCACCTGCGCGGTTGCGCTGGTGGTGTCGGGGTGTGGATCGGATGGCATCTACAGCATCCCGTTGCCCGGTGGCGCGGACATCGGTGACAACCCGATGCACGTGACCGTGCAGTTCGACGACGTCCTCGACCTGGTCCCGCAGTCGACGGTGAAGGTGGACGGCGTCCCGGTCGGGCGGGTCGAGACGATCGACGTCCCGGACGACGGCTGGACCGCCGAGGTCGGCGTGGTGATGGACTCGGCGGTGAGCCTTCCCGCGAACGCGGTGGCGAGCGTGCAGCAGACCAGCCTGCTCGGCGAGAAGTTCATCGAGCTGACCGCGCCGGAGCTGGATCCGTCCTCGGCACCGCTGTCCGATGGCGCGACGATCCCGGTGGATCGGACGCGCCACGCCACCGACATCGAGCAGGTGCTCGGCGCGTTGTCGCTGCTGCTCAACGGCGGCGGGGTGGCGCAGCTGCAGCCGATCATCCACGAACTGTCGGCGGCGCTCGGTGGCCGTGAGGATCGGGTGCGGTCCCTGCTGGATCAGGCGAACACGCTGATCGAGGGCCTCAACCGTCAGCGGGACGACATCACCCGGGCCCTGGACGGCCTGGACACGCTCAGCGGCCGGGTCGTGCAGCAGACCGACCAGATCGACAGGATCCTCGCGGAGATCCCGCCCGCGGTGCAGGTGCTGAACGAGCAGCGGCCGCAGTTCGTGCAGATGCTCGGGCAGCTGGATCGGCTCGGGCAGGTCGGCAGCGACGTGCTGGTTCGCTCGCGGGACAATCTGATCGCGGATCTGCGGGCGCTGCGCCCGACCCTGCAGGCCCTCGCGGATTCGGGCGACGACCTGGTCACGGTGTTGCCGTTGATTCCGACGTTCCCGTTCCCGGATGGCGCGGAGAAGGTCATCCACGGCAACTCGATGAACCTCTTCCTGACCCTCGACATGCGGCTCGGCCAGCAGTTGGAGGCGCTCGGGGTTGGGATGCCGGACCCGGTGTACGTGCCGCCGCCGCCGGGCATCAACGGGCACGTGCCGAACGTCGACCCGTCCAATCCGTACTACAACGGCAACGGGCCGCGTCCGGGGTGGCCGACGGTGTCGCTGCTGCCGCTGCCGCCGATCGTGCCTGCGCCGCAGCCTGCGCCGGGGCAGCCGCCCGCGCCCGGCACCGAACCGGTGTCCGGTGATGCGGCGGCCCCGCCGAACCCGCTCAGCGGAATTCTCGAGAAGCTGGGGGTGGGTGGCCGATGAGGTCGAAGCTGGTGCGCGTCCAGTTGGTCGCGTTCATCCTGGTCGCCGCGGTTGGTCTGCTGTATGTCGGCGCCAAGTACGTCCGGCTGGACAATCTGCTCGGCTTCGGGCAGTACACGGTGAAGGCCGATTTCGCGGATTCGGGGGGCATCTTCACCAACGCCGAGGTGACCTATCGGGGTGTCCCCGTTGGGCGGGTCGGGGACCTGCACCTCACCGCGGACGGCGTCGAGGTGGACCTGAAGCTCGACAACGGCGCCCCGCAGGTGCCCGCGACGGCGCGGGCCGTGGTGGCGAACCGGTCGGCGATCGGCGAACAGTATGTGGATCTGCAGCCGAGCAGCGAGGGCGGGCCGTACCTGCAGGACGGGTCGACGATCACCCGGCAGGACACGTCGATCCCGGTCCCCGTCGAGCAGGTGCTGTCGAGTGTGAACTCGTTGGTGCGGTCGGTTCCGCTGGATTCGCTGAACACGACGGTCACCGAGCTGGGTCGGGCCTTCGACGGTCGGGGCGACGACATGCAGGTCCTGGTGGACTCGTTGAACTCGCTGACCGAGGCGGGCATCGAGAATCTGCCGCAGACGTTGACGCTGATCCGCGACAGTCGGACGGTGCTCGACACCCAGTCGGCGCAGGCGTCCTCGATCCGCCAGTTCAGCGCGGACCTGAATCGGATCTCCGCGCAGCTGCGGGACAGCGATCCGGATCTGCGCAGGCTGATTGGCACCGGCACGGACGCGAGCACCGAGGTGGGATCGCTGATCGACACCGCGGGCCCGGCCCTCTCGAGCGACCTGCACAACCTGGCGCTGGTGTCGGAGTCGCTCGGCCCGCGGTCGATCGCGTTGAACATCCTGTTGACGTTCCTGCCCGCGCTGGCGGCGGGGGCGAGCACGGCGGCCCCCGGCGACGGAACCCTGCACCAGGGTCTGCTGCTGGAGACGAACAATCCGCCGCCCTGCACCCAGGGCTACGAGGGGACGTACGAGATTCTCGACCGGATGAAGCGGGAGAACCCGGACTTCGATCCGACCCGGGACGAGTTCCCGCTCAACATGCAGGCGAACTGCACCACCCCGTTGGGGAGTGTGACGGGGGTGCGGTCGGCGAACCGGGTCGTGTACGCGGATCCGGACACCCCGCAGCCGTGGGACAACAAGCCGAAGGTGGCTCCGGACGCACTGAACCTCAATCCGATCGCGACGCAGCTCGCGACGCTGATGGGAATCACGCCGCGGTAGGCGGGGCGTGGCAGGCGCGGACGTCGGCGGCGGCGAGCGGAAGTTACTTTCAAGTAGGGTGAAGATGTGATGCGTAGCACGACACTGCTCAAGCCCGCCCTCGTCGTGGTGAGCGTCCTCGCCGTCGCGGCGTTGGCGGCCGCCGCCTGGTTCGGCTACGGCTGGGTCCGCGCCCTGGTCGTCGACAAGCAGGTGGCGGCCGCGCGTGACGACGCGCTGACCGGCGCCCGCCAGGCGGCGATCAACCTCAACACCGTGGATTCGGCGAACCTGGACCAGACGTTCGCGAACATGGAGTCGTCGATCACCGGCGACGAGATGGTCAACTCGCTGAACGAGACGCGGGACCAGATGACCGAGCAGGTCCGGCAGACCGGTGCGAAGAGCGAGGCGCAGATCATCGACGCCGCCCTCACCGACTTCGCGCGGGACGAGGGCACCGCGACGTCGCTGGTGATCCTGTCCACGACCACCACGTGGCCGGACCAGCCGCCGAGGAAGGTCAAGGTGACGATGCGCATCGGGCTGACCGAGACGGACGGGGAGTGGAAGGCGTCCCGGGTCGAGAACGTCGGAGCTCCGCTCGCGATGGACGCAGGCGCGGCGCCGCCGGCCCCGGTGCCGGACGTGCCTGCGCCGGAGGTGCCCGCCCCGGCGCCCGACCAGAGCACCGGCGGACAGTAGGTCCGCACCATCGCGCCCGCCCGCCACCGGTGTCGGGTCGCCCCGAGTCCGCCAGCGTTCCAAGGAGAATCGACCAGTGCCTCCCACCCGCCGCACCCCCAGCGCCCCACAGCCGAAGGGTCGCGTGCCCAAGATCGCAGGCAGGCAGGCGCCCGGACGCGCCAAGGATCCGACCTCGGATGTACCGGTCGACGACCGGAAGGCCGTCGACCGTGCGGTAGGGGAGCCGCCCGCGCCCGTCGAGCACGACGCCGTTGAGCCCGCGCCCGTCGAGCCCGCGCCCGTCGAACTCGGACCCACCGGGGCCGTGTCCGGCGCACCCGCGGACGCGGAGGCCGACGCCGCATCGACCGCGCCTGCCCGCGAGACCGCGGACGGCGACGCGACCGAGCCGACCCCCGGTCGACCGGTCAACCGGACCAGTGCCCTGCGCCCGCGTAGCCGCGACGACGCGACCGGGGTCGCGGTCACCGCACCGGTCTCGGCGGCGGAACGGGCGGGGTGGCGATCGGTCGCGGTGATCGGGATCGTCGCGGTGGCCCTCGCGGCGTTCGCCGCCGTCGCCGCGTTCCGGCCCGGGGCCACCCTGGCGAACCGGGCGTGGGTGGACACGGCGGAAACCACCCGGGTGTCCGCGGCGGCACGGGACGCCATCCAGACCCTGTACACCTACAAGTTCGACACCGTCGATCAGGACTTCGACAACGCGCGAGCCGTCCTCACCGACGACATGCGCACCCAGTTCGACGAGACCGCTCAGGTCACCCGAGACGCGGTGATCCAGACGAAGACGGCAACGAATGCGCAGGTCACCGACATCGGGGTGAAGCTGCTCGACGACGATCGCGCGGAGTTGGTGGCGAGCATGAACGTAAGCGCGAGCAACGACGGCGTTGAGCAGGGCAGCGCGGAGGGGCCGCTGTCGGTGACGATGGCGAGGGTCGACGGCACCTGGCTGCTGTCCGACATTCGCGACCGCTGAGCCGAAAGTCGGAGTCGCTCTTGACGGAAGGCCCGGGAGGCGTCACTCTATTGGTCGAGACTGCGAGGAATCGCGAGTCCGGGTGATCACGCGCCGGCGCAAATGGAGGCATCGGGCGCGAGCACGCACAGGTATCGAGCAGGCAGGTGTCCGGCCGCCGGTATCGAACGCGATCGCCGCGGGACACGCATTTCGACCACGCCTCGCACGACCGCACCTCCCCGCACGCTTGGGGCCCGGTTGCGACCGGGTGCCGATTTGACAGAGTCGGGCGCTCGACGCTGCCCAGGTTGTGTTATCTGCCGAATTCCGGTACCTTTGGACGTTGCGCTGGCTGCCTCCTGTCCTACCTCTCGACCGTGCCGCATCGAAGTTTCCGCTTCCTGCGTTGTGTTGACGAGTTTCGTTCGGGTCGTGACCAGCGAATTCGCCCCACAGAAGAAGCAGATACAGCGGCGGTCGCACTCCAGCGAGCGGCCCGCGTGAGGTGCTGGAAGGACGCATCTTGGCAGTCTCTAGCCAGACCAAGGCCGGAATCCCCGGAGCCCCGAAGAGGGTGTCGTTCGCGAAGATTCGCGAACCCCTCGAAGTTCCGGGTCTACTTGATCTTCAGACCGATTCCTTCGAGTGGTTGATCGGCTCGCCGGCATCCCGCGAGCGGGCCAAGGCCCGCGGCGACGAGGGTGCCACCGGCGGCCTGGAGGACATCCTCGCCGAACTGTCCCCGATTGAGGACTTCTCGGGCTCGATGTCCCTGTCCTTCTCCGATCCGCGCTTCGACGAGGTCAAGGCCTCCGTCGAGGAGTGCAAGGACAAGGACATGACGTACGCGGCACCGCTGTTCGTCACTGCCGAGTTCATCAACAACAACACCGGCGAGATCAAGAGCCAGACGGTCTTCATGGGTGACTTCCCGATGATGACCGACAAGGGCACCTTCATCATCAACGGCACCGAGCGTGTCGTCGTCTCGCAGCTCGTCCGCTCGCCCGGCGTGTACTTCGACGAGTCGATCGACAAGGCCACCGAGAAGACGCTGCACAGCGTCAAGGTGATCCCGGGTCGCGGTGCCTGGCTCGAGTTCGACGTGGACAAGCGCGACACCGTCGGCGTCCGCATCGACCGCAAGCGTCGTCAGCCGGTCACCGTTCTGCTCAAGGCCCTCGGCTGGACCACTGAGCAGATCACCGAGCGGTTCGGTTTCTCCGAGATCATGATGTCCACGCTGGAGAAGGACAACACCGCGGGCACCGACGAGGCGCTCCTCGACATCTACCGCAAGCTGCGTCCGGGTGAGCCGCCGACCAAGGAGTCCGCGCAGACCCTGCTGGAGAACCTGTTCTTCAAGGAGAAGCGCTACGACCTGGCGCGCGTGGGTCGCTACAAGATCAACAAGAAGCTGGGCGTGAACACCGGCCAGCCGATCACCGCGTCGACCCTCACCGAGGAAGACATCGTCGCGACGATCGAGTACCTGGTGCGCCTGCACGCCGGTGACCAGTCGATGACCGTGCCGGGGGGTGTGGAGGTGCCCGTCGAGGTCGACGACATCGACCACTTCGGCAACCGTCGCCTGCGCACGGTCGGCGAGCTGATCCAGAACCAGATCCGGGTCGGCCTGTCCCGCATGGAGCGCGTCGTCCGTGAGCGGATGACGACCCAGGACGTCGAGGCGATCACGCCGCAGACCCTGATCAACATCCGGCCCGTTGTCGCCGCGATCAAGGAGTTCTTCGGAACCTCCCAGCTGTCGCAGTTCATGGACCAGAACAACCCGCTCTCGGGTCTGACCCACAAGCGTCGCCTTTCGGCGCTCGGCCCCGGCGGTCTGTCCCGTGAGCGCGCTGGCCTCGAGGTCCGCGACGTCCACCACTCGCACTACGGCCGCATGTGCCCGATCGAGACCCCCGAGGGTCCGAACATCGGCCTGATCGGCTCGCTGTCGGTGTACGCGCGGGTGAACCCGTTCGGCTTCATCGAGACCCCGTACCGCAAGGTCGAGGACGGTGTCATCACCGACCAGGTCGACTACCTGACCGCCGACGAGGAGGACCGCCACGTCGTCGCGCAGGCCAACTCGCCCGTCGACACGTCCGGCCGGTTCGTCGAGGACCGCGTGCTCGTCCGCAAGAAGGGCGGCGAGGTCGAGTTCGTCGCGTCGACCGACGTCGACTACATGGACGTCTCGCCGCGGCAGATGGTCTCCGTCGCCACCGCGATGATCCCGTTCCTCGAGCACGACGACGCCAACCGCGCCCTGATGGGTGCGAACATGCAGCGTCAGGCCGTGCCGCTGGTCCGTTCCGAGTCGCCGCTGGTCGGCACCGGCATGGAGCTGCGCGCCGCGGTCGACGCCGGTGACGTCATCGTCACCGAGAAGAGCGGTGTCATCGAGGAGGTGTCCGCGGACTACGTCACGGTGATGGCCGACGACGGCAGCCGCAAGACCTACCGCCTCAACAAGTTCGCCCGCTCCAACCAGGGCACCTGCTCCAACCAGCGTCCGATCGTGGACGAGGGGCAGCGGGTCGAGTCCGGCCAGGTCCTCGCCGACGGTCCCTGCACCGAGAACGGTGAGATGGCGCTCGGCAAGAACCTGCTCGTGGCGATCATGCCGTGGGAGGGCCACAACTACGAGGACGCGATCATCCTGTCGCAGCGCCTCGTTGAGGAGGACGTGCTCACCTCGATCCACATCGAGGAGCACGAGATCGATGCCCGCGACACCAAGCTCGGTGCCGAGGAGATCACCCGGGACATCCCGAACGTCTCCGACGAGGTCCTCGCGGACCTCGACGAGCGCGGCATCGTGCGGATCGGCGCCGAGGTCCGGGACGGCGACATCCTGGTCGGCAAGGTCACCCCGAAGGGCGAGACCGAGCTGACGCCGGAGGAGCGCCTGCTGCGCGCGATCTTCGGGGAGAAGGCCCGCGAGGTGCGCGACACCTCCCTGAAGGTGCCGCACGGTGAGACCGGCAAGGTGATCGGCGTCCGCGTGTTCTCGCGCGAGGACGACGACGACCTGCCCCCCGGTGTCAACGAGCTGGTCCGGGTGTACGTGGCGCAGAAGCGCAAGATCCAGGACGGCGACAAGCTCGCCGGCCGGCACGGCAACAAGGGCGTCATCGGCAAGATCCTCCCGCAGGAGGACATGCCGTTCCTGCCCGACGGCACCCCGGTCGACATCATCCTGAACACCCACGGCGTCCCGCGTCGTATGAACATCGGTCAGGTCCTCGAAACCCACCTCGGCTGGATCGGCAAGACCGGCTGGAACGTGCAGGTCGCCGGCGACGGCACCCGCCCGGACTGGGCGCAGAGCCTGCCCGAGGAGATGCTCTCGGCTCCCGCCGACTCGAACATCGCCACCCCGGTGTTCGACGGTGCCAAGGAAGACGAGCTCACCGGCCTGCTCGGCGCGACGCTGCCGAACCGTGACGGCGAGCAGATGGTCGGGCCCGACGGCAAGGCCACCCTGTTCGACGGCCGCTCCGGCGAGCCGTTCCCGTACCCGGTGTCGGTCGGTTACATGTACATCATCAAGCTGCACCACCTGGTCGACGACAAGATCCACGCGCGGTCGACCGGTCCGTACTCGATGATCACCCAGCAGCCGCTCGGCGGTAAGGCCCAGTTCGGTGGCCAGCGCTTCGGTGAGATGGAGTGCTGGGCGATGCAGGCCTACGGTGCGGCGTACACGCTGCAGGAGCTGCTGACCATCAAGTCGGACGACGTGGTCGGCCGCGTGAAGGTGTACGAGGCCATCGTCAAGGGCGAGAACATCCCCGAGCCGGGCATCCCCGAGTCGTTCAAGGTCCTCCTCAAGGAGCTCCAGTCGCTCTGCCTGAACGTGGAGGTGCTCTCCAGCGACGGCGCCGCGATCGAGATGCGGGACGGCGACGACGAGGACCTCGAGCGGGCGGCAGCGAACCTGGGCATCAACCTGTCCCGGAACGAGGCTGCGACGGTCGACGACCTCGCCAACTAGGAGCCGACCCGGTGCGAGCGCAGCGACGCAGGACACACACAGTCAGCGTGCTGCGCCCGCACCGGGGCCCGGCAGCAATAGCGAACTAGCAGCAATTTCAACCCGAACAGGGGAAAGGAAGTTACGTGCTCGACGTCAACTTCTTCGATGAGCTCCGCATCGGTCTCGCCACCGCGGAGGACATCCGGCAGTGGTCCTACGGCGAGGTCAAGAAGCCGGAGACCATCAACTACCGCACGCTCAAGCCCGAGAAGGACGGCCTCTTCTGCGAGAAGATCTTCGGCCCCACCCGGGACTGGGAGTGCTACTGCGGCAAGTACAAGCGGGTCCGCTTCAAGGGCATCATCTGTGAGCGCTGCGGCGTCGAGGTGACCCGGGCGAAGGTGCGTCGTGAGCGGATGGGCCACATCGAGCTCGCCGCCCCGGTCACCCACATCTGGTACTTCAAGGGCGTGCCGAGCCGGCTCGGCTACCTGCTGGACCTGGCGCCGAAGGATCTCGAGAAGATCATCTACTTCGCCGCGTACGTGATCGTCGGCGTCGACGACGAGCTGCGTCACAACGAGCTGTCCACGCTCGAGGCGGAGATGGAGGTCGAGAAGAAGACCATCGCCGACCAACGCGATGCCGACCTGGAGGCCCGCGCGCAGAAGCTCGAGGCGGACATCGCCGAGCTCGAGGCCGAGGGCGCCAAGTCCGACGTCCGCCGCAAGGTCAAGGACGGCGGCGAGCGGGAGATGCGTCAGCTCCGCGACCGTGCCCAGCGCGAGCTGGACCGGCTCGAGGAGATCTGGACCACCTTCACCAAGCTGGCCGTCAAGCAGCTGATCATCGACGAGAGCATCTATCGCGAGCTCGTCGACCGCTACGGCGAGTACTTCACCGGCGCGATGGGCGCGGAGTCCATCCAGATCCTGATGAAGAACTTCGACATCGATGCCGAGGCCGAGAACCTCCGCGAGACCATCCGCAGCGGCAAGGGCCAGAAGAAGCTCCGTGCGCTCAAGCGGCTCAAGGTCGTCGCGGCGTTCCAGCAGTCCGGCAACTCGCCGATGGGCATGGTCCTCGACGCCGTTCCGGTGATCCCGCCGGAGCTGCGCCCGATGGTGCAGCTCGACGGTGGCCGCTTCGCGACCTCCGACCTGAACGACCTGTACCGCCGCGTGATCAACCGCAACAACCGCCTCAAGCGTCTGATCGATCTCGGCGCCCCCGAGATCATCGTGAACAACGAGAAGCGGATGCTGCAGGAGTCGGTGGACGCCCTGTTCGACAACGGTCGTCGCGGCAGGCCCGTCACGGGCCCGGGCAACCGTCCGCTCAAGTCGCTGTCCGATCTGCTCAAGGGCAAGCAGGGTCGTTTCCGGCAGAACCTGCTCGGTAAGCGCGTCGACTACTCGGGCCGTTCGGTCATCGTCGTCGGCCCGCAGCTCAAGCTGCACCAGTGCGGCCTGCCGAAGCTGATGGCGCTCGAGCTGTTCAAGCCGTTCGTGATGAAGCGTCTGGTCGACCTGAACCACGCGCAGAACATCAAGTCGGCGAAGCGCATGGTGGAGCGGCAGCGCGCCCAGGTGTGGGATGTCCTCGAAGAGGTCATCGCCGAGCACCCGGTGCTGCTGAACCGTGCACCCACGCTGCACCGCCTTGGTATCCAGGCGTTCGAGCCGCAGCTCGTCGAGGGCAAGGCCATCCAGCTGCACCCGCTGGTGTGTGAGGCGTTCAACGCCGACTTCGACGGTGACCAGATGGCCGTCCATCTGCCGCTGTCCGCCGAGGCGCAGGCCGAGGCCCGCATCCTGATGCTGTCCTCGAACAACATCCTCTCGCCCGCGTCGGGTCGGCCGCTCGCCATGCCGCGTCTGGACATGGTCACCGGCCTGTTCCACCTGACCCGGATGGACGACGGTGCGATCGGCGAGCTGGCCGCGGCCACCGCCGACGCGCCGGAGCAGGGTGTCTACTCGTCGCCCGCCGAGGCCCAGATGGCCGTCGACCGTGGCGCGCTGTCGGTGCAGTCGCGGATCAAGGTGCGGCTGACGACGCAGCGTCCGTCCGCCGACATCGAGGACGAGCTGTTCCCGGACGGCTGGGACTACGGTCAGGGCTGGGTCGCGGAGACCACCCTCGGCCGCGTCCTGTTCAACGAGCTGCTGCCCGCGGACTACCCGTTCGTCAACGAGCAGATGCCGAAGAAGCGTCAGGCGACGATCATCAACGATCTCGCCGAGCGGTACCCGATGATTGTCGTCGCGCAGACCGTCGACAAGATGAAGGACACCGGCTTCTACTGGGCGACCCGCTCGGGTGTCACCGTGTCCATCTCGGACGTGCTGGTGCCGCCGGAGAAGGCTCAGATCATGGAGTCCTTCGAGGCGCAGGCCGATCAGATCGAGAAGAAGTACCAGCGCGGCGCGCTCAACCACGCCGAGCGCAACAGTGCTCTCGTCAAGATCTGGTCCGAGGCCACCGACGAGGTCGGCAAGGCGATGGAGGCCCACTTCCCGGACAACAACCCGATCCCGATGATCGTGAAGTCCGGCGCGGCGGGCAACATGACGCAGGTCCGCTCGCTGGCGGGCATGAAGGGTCTGGTGACGAACCCGAAGGGTGAGTTCATCCCGCGTCCGATCAAGTCCTCCTTCAAGGAGGGCCTGACCGTGCTCGAGTACTTCATCAACACGCACGGTGCCCGTAAGGGTCTGGCCGACACCGCGCTGCGCACCGCCGACTCGGGCTACCTGACCCGTCGTCTGGTGGACGTCTCGCAGGACGTCATCGTCCGCGAGGTCGACTGTGGCACCGAGCGCGGCATCGTCACCACGATCTCGGAGAAGCAGCCGGACGGCTCGGTCATCCGCGATGCGCACGTCGAGACCTCGACGTACGCCCGCACCCTGGCCGCGGACGCGGTCGACGAGAACGGCAACGTGATCGTCGAGCGCGGTCACGACCTGGGCGACCCGGCGATCGACGCGCTGCTCGCCGCCGGCGTCACCGAGGTGAAGGTGCGCTCCGTGCTCACCTGCACCACCGGCACCGGCGTCTGCGCGACCTGCTACGGCCGTTCGATGGCGACCGGCAAGCTGGTCGACATCGGCGAGGCCGTCGGCATCGTCGCCGCCCAGTCGATCGGCGAGCCCGGTACCCAGCTGACGATGCGTACCTTCCACCAGGGTGGTGCGGCAGGCGCGGCCGACATCACCGGTGGTCTGCCGCGTGTCCAGGAGCTGTTCGAGGCCCGCGTCCCGAAGGGCAAGGCCCCGATCGCCGACGTCACCGGCCGGGTGCAGCTCGAGGACGGCGACCGCTTCTACAAGATCACCATCGTCCCGGACGACGGTGGCGAAGAGGTTGTCTACGACAAGCTGTCCAAGCGTCAGCGGCTGCGCGTCTTCAAGCACGACGACGGTTCCGAGCGCCTGCTGGCGGACGGTGACCACGTCGAGGTCGGCCAGCAGCTGATGGAGGGTGCTGCCGACCCGCACGAGGTGCTGCGCGTGATGGGCCCGCGCCAGGTGCAGATCCACCTGGTCAACGAGGTTCAGGAGGTGTACCGGAGCCAGGGTGTGTCGATCCACGACAAGCACATCGAGGTGATCGTGCGCCAGATGCTGCGCCGCGTCACGATCATCGACTCGGGTGCGACGGAGTTCCTGCCCGGTTCGCTGGTCGAGCGGGCCGAGTTCGAGGCGAGCAACCGCCGCGTCGTCGCCGAGGGTGGCGAGCCCGCGTCGGGTCGCCCGGTGCTGATGGGCATCACGAAGGCGTCGCTGGCGACGGACTCGTGGCTGTCGGCGGCGTCCTTCCAGGAGACCACTCGCGTGCTGACCGATGCGGCGATCAACTGCCGCTCGGACAAGCTGATCGGTCTCAAGGAGAACGTCATCATCGGCAAGCTGATCCCGGCGGGTACCGGCATCAACCGGTACCGGAACATCCAGGTGCAGCCGACCGAGGAGGCGCGCGCCGCGGCGTACGCCGTGCCGTCGTACGACGACCAGTACTACAGCCCGGAAGGCTTCGGCCAGACCACCGGCGCTGCGGTCCCGCTCGACGACTACGGCTTCGGCGGCGACTACCGCTAGGCGCTCCGCGCCCGTGGGTGGGTTTTCCCCCCCTCGGGGTGGGAAGCAAACACAGGGTCAATGTCGGGGGAGGACGCACAACCCCCTTGGGTGT
>NZ_JBHXNU010000010.1:40330-75379 GCF_042719255.1 Rhodococcus sp. NPDC058532 | reverse complement strand
ACAGCTCGTTGTTTTTTTTCCCCCCTTCGCCGCCCGTTTTTTGGTCGCCCCCCCCCATTCTCTTCCCCTGCCCTGTTCTGTCTCCCCCCCCCCCTGGGGGGAAAACCCCCCCACGGTGCCGATGTCGGGGACGGCCCCGCACTCTTCGTGAGTGCGGGGCCGTTCCGCGTCTATCGTGGGGGGGGAACCGGACATTCCGCTCCGGCCTGCACCGCGAGGACTTCTCGCCGACCTGAGGGAGCGACGACATGGCAGGCAAGGGAATCGACAAGGTGAAGACGCAGGCGGCGTTGGAGACGGTGCGGGAGAGTCCGGGCATCGCCGCGATCGTCGCGGCACCGGTGGTGATCGGGTTCGGCGTGCTCTGGTGGGCGATCGGCTTCTGGCCGGCGCTGCTGTCGGTCGCGGTGGTCGTCGCCGTTGTCGTTGGCTTGCGGAAGCTGCGGGGCTGACCGCTGGTTCCGGGTCGGCGGGTCCGATCCGGGACCATTGTCACTTCCATCACAACCTCTGTGACATACCTCGCATCGAACGAGTACTCTCTGCGAGAACATGTTCTATTTTGGAGGAGATCGACAGTGGCGTTCGTGATCACTCAGCCTTGTTGCAACGACGCGAGTTGCACCGAGGTGTGCCCGGTGGACTGCATCCATCCGACGCCGGACGAGCGGGCGTTCAAGAGCACCGAGATGCTGTACATCGATCCCGAGAGCTGCATCGATTGCGGCCTCTGCGTTGACGCCTGCCCGGTCAACGCGATCTTCCGTGACGACGACCTGCCCGCGTCGATGGAACGGTACGCCTCCATCAACGCCGACTACTTCGCCGCGGGCGATCTCGAGGACGCCGCACCAGGCCCGTCGCTGAAGTTCCCGAAGAACGTCGACGAGCCGTTCCGCGTCGCAATTGTCGGCGCGGGGCCGTCCGGGTTCTACGCGGCCCGCGAACTGCTCGCGTTCAAACGGTCCGGCATCGAGGTCGACATGTTCGACCGGCTGCCGACACCGTGGGGACTGGTGCGCGCGGGCGTCGCCCCCGACCACCCCGAGACGAAGGCCGTCACCGACCTGTTCGCCGAGGTGTCCCGCAGGCCCGGCTTCCGCATGCACCTCAACGTCGAGGTCGGCACCCACATCAGCCACGCCGAACTCCTCGAACATCACCACGCGGTGATCTACACGGTCGGCGCGCCGAGCGACCGGCACCTCGGCATCGCGGGCGAGGAACTGCCCGGCAGCCTCGCGGCCACCGAGTTCGTCGCCTGGTACAACGGCCATCCCGACTACGCCGCCCGCGACTTCGATCTGACCGGGAAGCGGGCGGTCATCGTCGGCAACGGCAACGTCGCGCTCGACGTGGCGCGGCTGCTGGTCCTCGACCCCGACACCCTCGCCAAGACCGACATGGCGCAGCACGCGGTCGACGCGTTGCGGGACAGCGCGATCGAGGAGGTCGTGCTGCTCGGCAGGCGCGGACCGGCTCAGGCCGCGTTCACCAACCCGGAACTCCTCGCCCTCGGGCACCTGCCGGGTGTGGATGTCGTCGTCGACCCGGCCGAGCTCGAGCTCGACGAGGTCAGCGCCGCCGAGGTCGCGGCCAACCCGGCGAAGAAGCTCAAGCTCGACATCCTCCGCGAGTACGCGGCCCGGCCCCTCTCCGGTCACCCGAAGCGGATCGTCCTGCGGTTCCTGGTGTCCCCGGTCGAGGTGCAGGGCACCGACCACGTCACCGGGCTCGTCGTTGCCCGCAACGAGATGGTCGCCGACGAGTCCGGCGCCATGCGTGCCCGCAGCACCGACGACACCGAGGTCCTCGAGACCGGCCTGGTGCTGCGCTCGGTCGGCTATCGCGGCGTCCCGGTCCCGGACCTGCCGTTCGACGAGTCGAGGGGCACCATCTCGAACGTCGGCGGCCGGGTCACCGAGGTCGGCACCGACGTCCCGGTGCCCGGCACCTACACCGCGGGCTGGATCAAGCGCGGGCCGTCGGGTGTCATCGGCACCAACCGGCAGTGCGCACACGACACCATCGCACTCATCCTCGAGGACCTCACCGCCGAGCGCCTCGACACCCCGAAGGCGGATCGGGACGCCCTGGTGGCGTTGCTCGCGGACCGGCAGCCCGACGAGGTCGACTGGGCGGGCTGGAAGCTGATCGACGCCCGCGAACGCGAACTCGGCAAGGCGGCGGGCCGTCCCCGCATCAAGCTGCTCGACGTCGCGGAGATGGTGTCGATCGCGAAGGGCTGAGCCCTACCGCGAGTGCGGAGCCGTCCGGGAGCCGGGCCTGTGGAGCACAGGCCCGGCTCCCGCCGTTCGACGGTCGGTCGCGGGATCGGTCAGCGCGGCACGTGGAACGAGGTCAGGGTCGCGCCTGCGACGTGGATCCCCGCCCAGGCGTCCGTGACGGCCAGTGTTGCCAGCGCCGACGTCGGGAACTTGTCGGCGATCCGGTCCGCGTACCGCGACCGGGGGTCGAGGGCCGTCGCGGCACCGGGAATGCCGGGATCGTGCCCGACGACCAGCAGGGTGCGCACACCGGCGGCGGTGCCCGCGATCTCGTGCAGAACCTGCGCGGGTGTCGCGCCGTACAACAGGTCGCTGTAGCGGGTGGGGGCGTCGACCCCGGCCGCGGCGAGGGTCAGGCGGGTGCGCGTCGCGGTCGAGCACAGCACCGCGTCGACGGGCGGCTGGGTGCGCCGGATCCAGTCGCCTGCCAGCGCGGCCTCCCGGCGTCCCCGCGACGCGAGCGGCCGATCGTGATCGGTCACCCCGTCGGGGTACGCCGACTTTCCGTGTCTCAGGAGGATCAGGGTTCGGGCGGCCGCTGCCATGTCCAGCAGCGTATTCGCGGCAGGCAACGAGCGGGTGTACGGGGAAACTCGGTTGCCCGACGCGGGCGCGTCGTGATCGGATCGGCGGGTCAGGGGCATCGGCCAACGGGTGATGCCCCTCACAAGTATTCGCCATTGACGGACGGTGTACGTCATCGTTGACATTCGTAGCGCGGTCGATGGCCGCGCCGTTGCTCGTGATCGTCAGCGCGAAACGCTTCGTGCCGATTGACCGCACGCGAGGGCCGCCGTCCCGCGTGTCCACCAGATGACCCGTCAGGAGACCCCATGACGACGCCGACACCGGGAGCCCCCGCGGCCTCGGACAAGATCGACGGCGCAGTTCTCAAGATCGCCAGCGTGGTGGTGCTCGGCGCCATCATGTCCATTCTCGACGTCACGGTCGTGTCCGTCGCCCTGCCGACGTTCATGCAGGAGTTCAACGCGACGTACGCCACGGTCGCCTGGACGATGACCGCGTACACGCTGGCCCTCGCCGCCGTCATCCCGGCCACCGGCTGGGCGGCGGACCGGTTCGGGACCAAGCGGCTGTACATGACCGCGCTGGTGTTGTTCGTCGCAGGATCGGTGCTGTGTTCGGTCGCCTGGAGCGTCGAGTCGCTGATCGCGTTCCGCGTGATCCAGGGACTCGGCGGCGGCATGCTGATGCCGCTCGGCATGACGATCATGACGAAGGCGGCAGGCCCGCACCGGGTCGGCCGGGTCATGGCGGTGCTCGGCATCCCGATGCTGCTCGGGCCGATCGGCGGCCCGATCCTCGGCGGCTGGCTGATCGAGGCGGCGAGCTGGCACTGGATCTTCCTGATCAACCTGCCGATCGGCATCGTCGCCCTGATCGCCGCGTTCATGCTGCTGCCGTCCGACAAGCCGCAACCGTCCGAGTCGTTCGACTTCCTCGGCATGCTGCTGCTCTCGCCCGGCCTCGCGCTGTTCCTGTTCGGCGTGTCCTCGATCGCCGAGGGCGGCGGCGGTCTGACGACCCGCGTCGTGGTGTCCTGCGCGATCGGTCTGGTGCTGGTGGTCGCCTTCGTGTTCCACGCGCTGCGCCGCGCCGACCACCCGCTGATCGACCTGCGGCTGTTCAAGAACCGCAACCTCACGATCGCGGTGCTCACGTCCAGCCTGTTCGCGGTCGCCTTCATGGGCGCGGGCCTGCTGTTCCCGAGCTACTTCCTGCAGGTGCGCGGCGAGACGACCCTCGCCGCCGGACTGCTGCTCGCCCCGCAGGGCATCGGCGCGATGGTCACAATGCCGATCGCGGGCAATCTGGTGGACCGGATCGGCCCCGGCAAGATCGTGATGTTCGGTATCGCGCTGATGTCGGTCGGCATGGGCGTGTTCACCCAGCTCGGCGCGGACACCCCGTACCCGCTGCTGCTCGGTGCGCTGTTCGTGATGGGCCTCGGCATGGGCTGCACGATGATGCCGATCATGACCGCGGCGATGCAGACGCTGACCGATCACACCATCGCGCGGGGCTCGACGTTGATGAACATCGTCCAGCAGGTCGCCGGATCCGTCGGTACCGCGACCATGTCGGTGGTGCTGACGAACCAGATGAAGGACCGTCCGGAGGCGGCGGCCGTCGCCGCGGCCCAGCACGACCCGTCGGTCGCGGCGCAGCTGCCGCCCGGTGCGATCGAGCAGGGGCTGTCCGCGGCCGCCGACGCGTTCGGCAACACCTTCATGGTTGCGCTGGTGCTGCTGCTGCTGACGCTGATTCCGGCGTTCTTCCTGCCGCGCCGCAAGCCGGCCGCGCCCGCATCGGGCGAGGCGGCCCCGGTGGTGATGCACTGACGCACCGGACCTGACGGTGTGATCCGGTGGGCCCGCCTTCCCATGAGGGAGGCGGGCCCACCGGCGTCAGGAGGGGGCCCGGTCGAGGTCGATGCGGGTCGCCGACCCCTGCGCCGCGGCGCACAGCGTGGTGCCGTCCGGTCCGTCGACGTACACCTCGCAGCGGCACAGTGCCTGCCGTCGGGTGGCGCTGACCGTGCTGGCCGTGGCCCGCAGCAGGGTGCCGACGGCGGGCCGCAGGTAGCTGATCGTGAAGCCAGCGGTGACGATGCTCGGCCCGAGGACCGTGCCCGCCGCGAAGGTGAGGGCGTTGTCCGCGGCGTAGGACAGCACGCCGCCGTGGACGAACCCGTGTTGCTGCAGCAGGTCGGGTCGGATCGGAATCTCGAGGGTGGCGGCGCCGTCGGTGTAGTCGGTGAGGCGGGCGCCGACGAGCGCGCTGAACGGTTGCGCGGCGAGGACCGCGGCAGCATCGGCGAAGCCGGGGGAGTCGTTGTCGCTGCTCACGAGTTCCGATGATGCCACCAACGGGGTGTCGCGGGGCGGTTCCGCGGCATTGTCGGTGCCCGGCGCTAACGTCGAACCAGACGGAACCGATGTGGGAAGCAGCACACGGAAGAAGGCGCATCATGGCGACCGCACCCCAGCCGTCCGAAAAGTTCACCCGGGCCGATGACCCCTCCCCGCCCGCCGCGGCGCTGCCGCCGGGACGCGAATGGGACTTCTTTGCGGTGGTCGGCACCTCCGTGCAGGGCGGGCACACCCTGGCCCGGCTCGGTCCGTCGGGTACCGCGCTCGACGCGCTGCGGGTGGCGGTGCAGTCGGTCAACCACACCGCGTACTCGATGCTCGAGCAGGGGGTTCCCGGCGACCCCTGCGCCGAGTCGCGACTGCTGGAACGCTTGCCGATCACGGAATTCAGCGTGCAACGGTGCCGCCGCGGCAGCGCCGACCCCGACCCGACGTGGTCGCTGTCGGGCGGGCGGCATCAGCGGCTGCGGCGCGCGGCCTGACCTCAACGGCGGCGCCCGTGCGGCTCATGCCACCAGTATCGGACGAAGGGCAGCTCGAGTCCGGCCCGATCCGGCCGCACTCCGGACACCGAATCAGAACGTGTTCTATATTTGCGTGACTGCCTGATTGCCCGAAAACGCTTGGAGTTCACGACATGTACGAGTGGTCCGATACCGACCTGATGTTCCGCGACGCACTGCGTGGCTTCATCGACAAGGAGATCAAGCCGCACGTCGACCGGCTGGAGAGCGGCGAACTGCCGCCGTTCGACATCATCCGGAAGATGTACGCCACCTTCGGGATGGACGAGATGGCCACCGAGGCCCTCGAGAAGGCGTTCGGGAAGGAAGAGGCGCGCGAACGCGGCGAGGCAGCACCCGACTCCGGCGAGAAGGGCGGCGGCTTCAGCGGCGCGGGCAGCATGGGCGTCATTCTCAACAGCGAACTCGCTGGCGTGAGCCTCGGCCTGGTCGCGTCGATGGGCGTCAGCCTCGGCCTGACCGTCGGGACGCTGCGCAGCCGCGGCACCCTCGCGCAGAAGAAGCGCTGGCTGCCGGAGCTGGTCACGATGGAGAAGGTCGGCGCGTGGGCAATCACCGAGCCCGACTCCGGGTCGGACGCGTTCGGTGGGATGAAGTCCTACGTCCGGCGCGACGGCGACGACTACATCCTCAACGGCCAGAAGACCTTCATCACCAACGGCCCGTACGCCGACGTCACCATCGTCTACGCCAAGCTCGACGAGGGCGACGCCTCCGTCGACCGTCGCGATCGCAAGGTCCTCGGCTTCGTCCTCGACAAGGGCATGGAGGGCTTCACCCAGAGCGCGCCGTTCAAGAAGATGGGCATGAACTCCTCGCCCACCGGTGAACTGTTCTTCGACAACGTCCGGATCAGCAAGGACCGCCTGCTCGGCGAGACCGAGAACCCCGCCAAGGGCGACGGCAAGGAGAGCGCGAAGGAGTCGTTCGCGGCGGAACGGATCGGCATCGCCTCGCTCGCGCTCGGCATCATCAATGAGTGCCAGCGGCTGTCCATCGACTACGCGAAGAACCGGAAGCTGTGGGGCAAGGAGATCGCCCAGTTCCAGCTCATCCAGCTCAAGCTGGCCGAGATGGAGGTCGCCCGCCTCAACGTGCAGAACATGGTGTTCAACGCGATCGAGCGCACCGCGTCCGGGAACCCCGTCACGCTCGCCGAGGCCTCCGCGATGAAGCTGTACTCCTCGCGCGCGGCGACCGAGGTGGCGATGGAGGCGGTGCAGCTGTTCGGCGGCAACGGCTACATGGCCGAGTACAAGGTCGAGCAGCTCGCGCGGGACGCGAAGTCGCTGATGATCTACGCGGGCTCCAACGAGATCCAGGTGACGCACATCGCCAAGGGCCTGCTGGCCTGACGGATGCGCCCCGCCCGCCCGTCACCACCGGGCGGGGCGGGTGGGGTCAGCTGCCCCGCGGGTCCTCCGCCAGCGCCTCGGTCCGTGCCCGCAGGGTGGCCTCGGTGTGCGCGATCGCTGTCCCGACGATCGGTTCGACGATCTTGGCGAGCGCCTTGCCGAGCAGGCCGCCGGGAAGGGTGTAATCGAAGTCGACGGACAGCTCGGTGTTGCCGTCCGGGGTGGGGGAGAATCGCCAGGTCGACCCGTTGCTGATGCCGTCGACGGATTCCAGGCGGATCAGCCGGTCCTGCTCCCATTCGGTGATCCGGACCCGGGAATTGAGTGCCTTCGGGCCGAGCTGCATGGTCGCGTCGAAGGTGGCGCCAAGGCCGTGGGTCTGCGACCCGACCGGTTCGAAGCGCGTCACCCCGAACATCCAGTCGGGGACGTTGCGGTAGTCGTCGACGTAGGCGAACCCGGCGCCGACGTTCACCTTCGCGACCGCGGTGCGGTGGATGTGAGCCATGCTTCTCCTTGCGTGCTGTCCACGACTAACCCTGTTACCCAGGGTAACGGGTAATGGGCCGAGTTGGACAGTCGTTCGACAGAGTGCTGGCTCTAGTCTTGGGGTGTGGACCGACGAGAGCGTGACTCGGCTGGCCGTCCCCGCAACGCCCGACCTCGGGACGGGTTGGGTCGACCGCTGGCGCGGGGCATGGCCGGGGTGCCCCGCGCTCCCGAGGGGCTGGTCCGGACGCCGGCCGACACCGTTGACGAGGCGCAACGCCTGTTCGATGCCGGGCTGCCGTTTCACGCCCACGAGGTGCTCGAGGACGCGTGGAAGTCGGCGCCGGAGGCCGAGCGCCCGCTGTGGCAGGGGCTCGCGCAACTCGCGGTCGGGTTCACCCACCTGCGCCGCGGCAACCGGGTCGGCGCGGGGTCCCTGCTGGTCAGGGGGCGAGACCGGATTCGGCCCTATGCCGCCGACCCGCCCCATGGTCTCGACATCGCGGGCCTGCTCGCCTGGGTGGAAGCGGTCCGCGGCGCCCTTGAGGACGCGCTGATGTCCGATGCCGACCTGCCCGGCCCGCGATTGCGTCGCTGACCAGCGCGTCAATCACGAAATGGTGACGACCGTGATCGTCAACGAAAACGACGCGGGGCCACCGGCGTGTGCCGGTGGCCCCGCGTCGTGGGGCGCGTGCCTACTCGGCCGAGAGGCTGCTCAGCGAGCCGGTGCTGCTGCTGCCGCTGCCGCCGCCGTTGCTGGAGCCCGAGGAGATGTTGTCGAGAGCGTCGAACACCGTGGCCAGACCGCCGAACAGATCCGCGAAATCAGAGGACATGACTTTAACTCCTGGTTTGCTGGTACCTACATTTGTGGACGCCTGGACAAGCGTTCGCGCTATTTGTACACGATGTGACCAGGCTGTGACCAGACCTTCGTTTGGAGATAACGGGCAGCGTCCGCTGTTTGATCGACGTTCGCCCCGGTGCGCCCGGGATGGTGCGGGGTTCCGGATTTAGCCGAGGCCGATCGACCCGAGTCCCACCGAGGATCCGCCGGCGCCGAGGCCGAATTCGATCGAACCGACCCCGATGCCGAAGACCGGCTGCGGCGGGGGCAGTAGCGAGAGCAGGAGGCCGAGCGGGTCCGAGGGCATTTCGATGGACATGTGACTCCTTGGTGTGGGGGAAGTGGGCCCTGACGCGCGTCAGTTGTACAGCAACCCGGGTCGGTCCGGGGTGGAATCGCAGGGCGATCGTAGGGTTGAACATTATTGCGGCACAGCGATATTCGATGTCCGAATCGGGTCGGGCTGCTGCGGCGGCGGAAAATAACAATCAGGCGTGCTTGATTTTTTCCCGCACCACGGTGATCCTGGACACATCACCGTGGAGGGAGAGGTATGGCGGAACTGGACGCCGTGGTCGCCGACCTGCTCGCCGAGGGGAGCGAGCTGGACGCGATGGTCGATGCACTGGGGGAGGACGGCTGGGCCACCCCGACCCCCGCACCCGGGTGGACCGTCGCGCACCAGATCGGGCACCTCGCCTGGACCGACCGCGCCGCGCTGCTCGCCGTCTCCGACCCGGCCGCCTTCGCTGAGTCGCTGACCGCGGCCTGGGCCGACCCGGCGGGCTTCGTCGATGCCGGGGCGGAGGCGCAGGCGCGGCGCAGGCCCGCCGACCTGCTCGCGGACTGGCGGACCGGACGCGCCGCGCTGGCGCGGGCGCTGACCGAGACGCCGCCCGGTACCAGGCTGCCGTGGTACGGGCCGCCGATGAGCGCAATGTCGATGGCCACCGCCCGACTGATGGAGACCTGGGCGCACGGGCAGGACGTCGCGGCCGCGCTCGGCGTCGAGACCGAACCGACGAGCCGCCTCCGGTCGATCGCGCATCTGGGGGTGCGCACCCGCGACTTCGCGTTCACGGTCCACGAACTGCCCCCGCCCGTCGAGGAGTTCCGGGTCGAGCTGACCGGCCCGGACGGTGCCCTCTGGGTGTGGGGTCCGGACCGCGCGTCGCAGCGGGTGACCGGCCCCGCGCACGACTTCTGCCTGCTGGTGACGCAGCGGGCGCATCCCGACGACCTCGCCCTCGCCGCGGTGGGACCCGACGCGCACACCTGGCTGGGCATCGCCCAGGCGTTCGCCGGCCTGCCCGGTGTCGGGCGCGAACGAAAGGCGCAGCAGTGACCAGCACCATCCGGATCGGCAACTGCTCCGGCTTCTACGGTGACCGGATCTCCGCAGTGCGCGAGATGCTCACCGGTGGCGACCTGGACTACCTGACCGGGGACTATCTCGCCGAGCTGACCATGCTGATCCTCGGCCGAGACCGGCTGAAGGACCCGGGCCTCGGCTACGCCAAGACGTTCCTGCGGCAAATGGAGGACGGTCTCGGTCTTGCGATGGACCGCGGCGTCAAGATCGTCGTCAACGCGGGCGGCCTCAACCCGGCCGGGCTGACCGACCGGCTCCGCGAGCTTGCGGACCGGGTCGGTGTCCCCGCCCGATTCGCGCACGTGGAGGGCGACGACCTGACCGCCCGGGCGGGCGAACTCGGGCTGGGGCAGCCGTTGACCGCCAACGCCTACCTCGGCGCGTGGGGCATCGCCGAGTGCCTCGGCGCGGGCGCCGACGTCGTGGTGACCGGGCGGGTCACCGACGCCTCCGTTGTCGTCGGTCCCGCGGCCCACCACTTCGGCTGGAGCCGAACCGACTACGACCGCCTCGCCGGGGCGGTCGTCGCGGGGCACGTGATCGAGTGCGGCACCCAGGCCACCGGCGGCAACTTCGCGTTCTTCACCGAGATCGCCGACCTGGGCCGACCCGGCTTCCCGATCGCCGAGGTCCGCGCGGACGGCACCTCGGTCATCACCAAGCACGAGGGCACCGGTGGCGCCGTCACGGTGGACACCGTCACCGCGCAGCTGATGTACGAGATCCAGGATGCCCGGTATGCGGGACCCGACGTCACCGCCCGGATCGACAGCGTTGCCCTCACCCAGGTCGGGCCCGACCGGGTCGAGATCTCGGGTGTGCGGGGCGAGGCGCCGCCGCCGCGGCTCAAGGTCTCCCTCAACACGCTCGGCGGGTTCCGCAACGAGATGGCGTTCGTTCTCACCGGACTCGACATCGACGCCAAGGCCGACCTCGCCCGGACGCAACTGGAGGCCTGGCTTCCGGAGCGCCCGGCCGAACTGACCTGGAACCTCGCCCGCCTGGACCGGGAGGACGCGGACACCGAGGAACGGGCGAGCGCGATCCTGCGCTGCGTGGTCCGGGATCCCGACCCGCACCGGGTCGGTCGCGCCTTCTCCAACGTGGCCGTCGAACTCGCGTTGGCCAGCTACCCGGGGTGCACGTTCCTGTCGATGCCCGGCAACGGCGCGCCGTACGGGGTGTACACGCCCGGATACGTCGACGCGCACCAGGTTCCGCACGTCGCGGTGCTTCCCGACGGAGCCCGGTCCGAGATGGCCCCGCCCGACGACACCCTGGCCCTCGCGCCGCTGCCCGACCCGGACCTGCCGCCGCCGCTGCCCGTCGGCGCGACCCGGACCCGGCCGCTCGGCGCCGTCGCGGCCGCCCGCAGCGGGGACAAGGGCGGCAACGCGAACATCGGCGTCTGGGTGCGCACGGACGACCAGTGGCGATGGCTTGCGCACACGCTCACCGTCGACGAGATCCGACGCCTGCTGCCGGAGACCGCGAACCTGACGATCACCCGCACCCTGCTGCCCCGGTTGCGGGCGGTGAACTTCGTGGTCGAAGGCATTCTCGGCATGGGTGTCGCCTATCAGGCCCGCTTCGATCCGCAGGCGAAGGGACTCGCCGAATGGCTGCGCTCGCGGCACGTGCCGATACCCACCGCACTGCTTGACCCGAACGACGCGCAGGAGGCCGCCTCGTGACCGACGCCTGGAACACCCCCGAACGACGTGAACTACGCGAGACCGTACGACGATTCGTCGAGAAGGACGTCCTCCCGCAGCAGGACGCGTGGGAACGCGCCGGGGAGTTGCCCCGGGACCTGCACCGCAGGGCCGCCGAACTCGGCCTGCTCGGGGTCGCGTTCCCCGAGTCGGTCGGCGGTGGCGGCGGCGACCCCGTCGACGCGATCGTGATCTGCGAGGAGATGCACTACGCGGGATGCTCGGGTGGGCTGTTCGCGTCCCTGTTCACCTCCGGGATCGCGCTGCCGCACCTGGTCGCGGCGGGGGACCCCGGTCAGGTCGAGCGGTGGGTGCGGCCCACCCTGGCCGGTGCGGCGATCGGTTCGCTCGCGATTACCGAACCCGGCGGCGGCTCCGATGTCGGCCACCTGACCACCCGGGCGGTCCGCGACGGCGACGACTTCATCGTCAACGGCGCGAAGACGTTCATCACGTCCGGGTGCCGTGCCGACTTCGTCGTGACCGCGGTCCGCACCGGAGGCGACGGCGCAGCCGGGGTGTCGCTGTTGGTGATCGAGAGGGGCACACCGGGATTCACCGTTGCCCGCAAGCTGGAGAAGATGGGCTGGCTCGCCTCGGACACCGCGGAACTGTCCTTCGTCGACTGCCGCGTCCCCTCGGCCAACCTGGTCGGCGCGGAGAACACCGGTTTCGCGCAGATCGCCAAGGCCTTCGTCGCCGAACGGGTCGCCCTCGCAGCGCAGGCGTATTCCAGCGCTCAGCGCTGCCTCGATCTGAGCCTGGACTGGTGCCGGGACCGCGAGACCTTCGGGCGGCCGCTGATCAGCCGCCAGTCGGTGCAGAACACCCTGGCCGAGATGGCACGGAAGGTGGACGTCTCGCGCGTCTACACCCGCTCGATCGTGGATCGCTACACGGCGGGCGACGAGAACGTCCTCGCCGAGGTGTGTTTCGCGAAGAACACCGCGGTCGAGGCGGGGGAGTGGGTCGCGCATCAGGCGGTGCAACTGTTCGGTGGTCTCGGCTACATGCGGGAGAGCGAGGTCGAACGGCAGTACCGCGACATGCGAATCCTCGGAATCGGCGGCGGGACCACCGAGATCATGACGTCCCTTGCCGCAAAGCTGCTCGGATTCCAAGCCTGACACTGAGGGGACAACTGATGACACTGATCGGATCGACGCTCGACACCGCGGGCGAGGGTTTCGTCGCCGCAGCGGAGTCGATGCGGACCAAGCTCGACGAGGTGCAGCGCGAGTTCGACAAGGCGCTCGCCGGCGGCGGAGCCAAGGCCGTGGACCGCCATCACACGCGGGGAAAGCTGTTGGCGCGGGAGCGGATCGAGCTGCTGATCGACGAGGATTCGCCGTTTCTCGAACTGTGCACCCTCGCCGCGTGGGGCAGCGAGTTCCCGGTGGGGGCGAACGTGGTCACCGGCATCGGGGTGATCGAGGGTGTCGAGTGCATGATCGTCGCCAACGACCCCACCTCCCGCGGTGGCGCCAGCAACCCGTGGACGATCAAGAAGAGCTTCCGGATCAACGAGATCGTCGAGCAGAACCGGCTGCCGGTGATTTCCCTTGTCGAGTCCGGGGGTGCCGACCTGCCGACGCAGAAGGAGGTCTTCATTCCCGGCGGGCGGATGTTCCGGGACCTCACCCGTGCGTCGGCAGCGGGAATCCCCACCGTGTCACTGGTGTTCGGCAATTCCACCGCCGGGGGCGCCTACATCCCCGGCATGTCCGACCACGTCGTGATGATCAAGGAACGTTCCAAGGTGTTCCTCGGCGGGCCCCCGCTGGTGAAGATGGCGACCGGCGAGGAGTCCGACGACGAGTCGCTCGGCGGTGCGGAGATGCACGCCCGCACCTCCGGACTCGCCGACCACTACGCACAGGACGAGTACGACGCGATCCGGATCGGCCGCAGCATCGTCCGGCGGCTCAACTGGCGCAAGCAGGGGCCTGCCCCCCGCCGCGAGGTCATCGAACCGCTCCTCGACGCCGAGGACCTGCTCGGCATCGTGCCCACCGACCTGAAGGTGCCGTTCGATCCGCGTGAGGTGATCGCCCGGATCGTCGACGGCTCGGACTTCGACGAGTTCAAGCCGCTGTACGGAAGTTCGCTGGTCACCGGATGGGCCGAACTGCACGGCTATCCGATCGGGATCCTCGCCAACGCGCGCGGGGTGCTGTTCTCGGAGGAGGCCAAGAAGGCCACCCAGTTCATTCAGCTCGCGAACCGGGCGAACACGCCGCTGCTGTTCCTGCACAACACCACCGGGTACATGGTCGGCAAGGAGTACGAGCAGGGCGGCATCATCAAGCACGGCGCGATGATGATCAACGCGGTGTCGAACTCGACCGTCCCGCACATCTCGGTCCTGATGGGCGCCTCCTACGGCGCAGGCCACTACGGCATGTGCGGCCGCGCCTACGATCCGCGCTTTCTGTTCGCCTGGCCGAGCGCGAAGTCCGCGGTGATGGGACCCGCGCAGCTCGCGGGGGTGGTGTCCATGGTGATGCGCGGAAGCGCGGAGGCCAAGGGCGTCCCGTTCGACGAGGACGCGGACAAGGGTATGCGGGCGATGATCGAGGCCCAGATCGAGGCGGAGTCGCTTCCGCTGTTCCTGTCCGGCCGCGTCTACGACGACGGCATCATCGACCCACGCGACACGCGCACCGTGCTGGGAATGTGTCTGTCGGCGATTGCCACCGCCCCGATCGAAGGCACCGCGAACTTCGGTGTCTTCAGAATGTGAGCCACCCGTGACCGTCACCTCCAACGCGATCACCGCCGTCCTCGTGGCGAACCGCGGCGAGATCGCCCGTCGGGTCTTTGCGAGTGCGCGGGCGGCCGGAATCGCCACCGTCGCCGTGTATTCCGACGCCGATGCCGACGCTCCGCACGTCCGGGAGGCGGACGTCGCCGTGCGCCTGCCCGGGAACACTCCCGCCGAGACCTACCTGCGGGCGGAGGCGCTCGTCGCCGCCGCCCTCGCCGCGGGCGCCGACGCGGTGCATCCCGGATACGGATTCCTCTCCGAGAACGCGGAATTCGCCAAGGCCGTCCAGGATGCCGGGCTGACGTGGATCGGACCGCCGGTCAAGGCGATCGAGCTGATGGGCTCGAAGGTGGAGTCGAAGAAGATGATGTCCGCCGCCGGTGTCCCGGTGCTGGCCGAACTCGATCCGGCGCAGGTCACCGACGCCGATCTGCCGGTGTTGGTCAAGGCGTCCGCTGGCGGCGGCGGACGCGGCATGCGGGTGGTGCGGACGCTCGCCGACCTGCCCGGACAGATCGAGGGCGCCCGGGCGGAGGCACGATCCGCGTTCGGCGATCCGACGGTGTTTTGCGAGCGGTATCTCGAGACCGGGCGGCACATCGAGGTGCAGGTGATGGCCGACGGCCACGGCACCGTCTGGGCCGTCGGCGAACGCGAGTGCTCGATCCAGCGTCGCCACCAGAAGGTCGTGGAGGAGGCGCCGTCCCCACTTGTCGAGCGCCTGGAATCGGCAGGAAAGGGCATGCGTGACAGCCTGTTTCAGGCCGCGGTCGACGCCGCATCCGCGATCGGCTATGAGGGCGCAGGCACGGTGGAGTTCCTCGCGGACGAGGCGGGCGGCTTCTACTTCCTCGAGATGAACACCCGGCTGCAGGTCGAGCACCCGGTCACCGAGCTGACCACCGGGCTCGACCTGGTGGACCTGCAGTTCCAGGTGGCGTCCGGGACCGCCCTGGACGAGCGGCCCCCCGCCCCGCACGGGCATGCCATCGAGGTCCGGCTGTATGCCGAGGACCCGGCCCGCGACTGGCAGCCGCAGTCCGGGACGATCCACGCCATTGAGATCCCAGGCGTGGACACCGAATTCGGGGTTCCGTCGGATCGGAGGGGGCTGCGGCTGGACTCCGGCGTCGTCGACGGCTCGGTGGTCGGGGTGCACTACGACCCGATGCTCGCCAAGGTCATCGCCTGGGCGCCGACCCGCAGGGATGCGGCGAGCCGGCTGGCGGCGGCGCTGGCCCGGGCGAGGATCCACGGCCTGGTCACCAACCGGGACCTGCTGGTGAACGTGCTGCGGCATCCGGCCTTCCTGGCCGGTGACACCGACACCGCGTTCTTCGACCGGCAGGGTCTGGGCATGCTCGCCGCTCCGCTCGCGACGCAGGCCGCGGAACGGATTTCGGCCCTTGCCGCGGCGCTGGCGCAGGCAGCCGCCAATCGCGCATCGGCACGGGTGATCGGTGCGTTGCCGAGCGGATGGCGCAACGTCCCCTCGCAACGACAGCGCAAGGTGTTCGAGAGTGCAACGTGCACACATGAAGTCGAGTACCGGATCGGGCGGGACGGCGCCCTGGACACCGACGGCGTCGGCGCCGTCGACCTGGTGTCGGCGACCCCGGATCGGGTGGTGCTTGTGGTTGACGGGCTCGGTCGCGCCTTCGACGTGGCGCGCTACGGGGACCTCGTGTGCGTCGATTCGACGCTGGGCGGGTCCGCGTTCCGGGCGGTGCCGCGGTTCGTCGACCCCGCGACCGCGGTTGCCGCCGGGTCGCTGCTCGCCCCGATGCCGGGCACGGTGATCCGGCTCGGCGCCGCGGCCGGGGACCGGGTCACCGCGGGCACCCCGATTTTGTGGCTGGAGGCCATGAAGATGGAGCACACCATCACCGCGCCAGCGGACGGTGTGCTCACCGAACTGAACGTCACCGTCGGCCAGCAGGTCGACGTGGGTGCCGTTCTCGCGATCGTCGACGACACCACCGGGACAGGGGAGTGACGCACATGGGTTTCATCGAGACCGACGAGCAGAGGGAATTGCGGACGGCGGTCGCCAGCCTCGGCGAGCGCTACAACTACGTGGACTACGTGCTGCCGCGGGCCCGCAGGGGTGAGCCGCTCACCGAATTGTGGAACGAGGCGGGCAAACTCGGCTTCCTCGGGGTGAACCTGCCGGAGGAGTACGGCGGCGGGGGTGCGGGCATCTACGAGCTCGCGCTCGTCCAGGAGGAACTGGCCGCGCAGGGCGCGGGCCTGCTGCTCGTCGTCGTGTCCCCGGCGATCTGCGGCACCATCATCGGCAAGTACGGCACCGAGCAGCAGAAGCGGACGTGGCTGACCGCGCTCGCCGACGGCAGCAAGATCATGGCGTTCGGGATCACCGAACCGGATGCGGGCTCGAACTCGCACCAGATCACCACCACCGCACGGCGGGATGGTGACGGGGCGAGCGGAGCGACGGGGGATCAGCGGGACTGGATCCTGTCCGGGAACAAGATCTTCATTTCCGGGGTGGATCAGGCGGACGCCGTCCTGATCGTCGCCCGGACCGAGGACCACAAGACCGGCAAGCTCAAGCCAGCGCTGTTCATTGTTCCCACCGACGCCGCCGGATTCGAGCGGACGCGGATGGACATGGACATCGTCGCACCCGACCACCAGTTCGCCCTGTTTCTCGACGAGGTGCGGCTCCCGGCGGACGCGCTGGTCGGATCCGAGGACGCGGCGCTGATGCAGCTGTTCGCTGGCCTCAACCCGGAACGGATCCTTGGTGCGTCGATGGCGATCGGGATGGGGCGCTACGCCCTGAACGCGGCAACGACGTACGCGAACGAGCGGTCGGTCTGGAAGACGCCGATCGGCGCGCACCAGGGCATCGCGCATCCGCTCGCGCAGTGCAAGATCGAACTCGAGCTCGCGAAGCTGATGATGCAGAAGGCAGCGGTGTTGTACGACAGCGGCGACGACTTCGGTGCCGCGGAGGCCGCGAACATGGCGAAGTACGCGGCGGCGGAGGCGAGCATCAAGTGCCTGGACCAGGCCGTCCAGACGCACGGCGGTGGTGGCCTGACGAAGGAGTACGGGCTGGCCGCCATGCTCGGTGCGGCGCGCATCGCGCGGGTCGCCCCGGTGAGCAGGGAGATGATCCTCAACTTCGTTTCCCAGCATTCCCTCGGGCTGCCGAGGTCGTACTGACGATGGGGACCGAACCGAGCTCCGGGCCGTACGTCCGCTACGAGGCGGCGGACGGCTTCGCGACCGTGACCCTGGACTCGCCGCACAACCGGAACGCGATCTCGTCGCGGTTGGTCGGGGAGCTCCGGGAGGCGCTGTCCCGTGCCGCCTCGGACGATTCGGTGCGGGCCGTCGTGCTGGCCCACACCGGGGGGACGTTCTGCGCGGGCGCGGACCTGTCGGAGGCGAGCGGCGCGGCGGAGGCGGCCGACCCGGCGGCGCTTGCCGCCAGGCGCACCACGCAGATGACCGACCTGCTGCGCGCGTTCCTTGAGCTGCCGAAACCGATCGTCGGCCGGATCGACGGCCACGTCCGGGCGGGCGGGATGGGGCTGGTCGGGGCCTGTGACCTGGTCGCGGCAGGCCCGTCTGCGACGTTCGCGCTCACCGAGGCCCGGCTCGGGCTTGCTGCGTCGATCATCTCGCTGACGGTGCTGCCGCGGATGTCGTCGCGTGCGGCGGGCCGCTACTTCCTGACGGGGGAGAAGTTCGGCTCGGCGGAGGCGGCGGCGATCGGGCTGATCACGGCTGCCGCCGAGGACGTCGACGTCGCGGTGGCGGGGTGGTTGGCGGAGTTGGCGCTGGCGTCGCCGCAGGGGCTGGCGGAGTCGAAGTGGTTGACGACGGCGGGGATGCTGGCGGGTTTCGATCGTGGTGCGGCCGGGCTGGCCGCGCAGTCCGCGCGGCTGTTCGGCACCCCGGAGGCGATCGAGGGGATGACGGCGTTTCTGCAACGTCGGCCGCCCGCGTGGGCGCCGACCCGATGAGCTGGGGAGGTGGTGACAGCATCGAGCCCGTGCCCGCCGGGCGGCGGACACGGGCTCGATGCTGATTGTGTGGCTTGTCGCCTCAGGCCTGGCCGAAGGCCTCGTTCGCGGCGTCGGCCGAGCCGGCGAAGAAGCTGACGGCGCCGGCGAGGTCGCTGACCGCGCTCGCGAGGTCGGCAACGAAGTCGAGGCCGGGGATGATCTCAGCGGAACCCATGAGTACTCCTAAAGTCTGGATGTAACGGTCGTACAACGCTCGGCCCCCCTCTAGGAGCCGACTCATTCGTACCGCAGGGCAATTTGTGATTGCAATGTGATCTACATCCGGAAACGTGGAGTTTCCCTGTGTGTTACATAGGGCCGCTCGGAAGGGGCGAGGTAACCGATGCGTGAACCGCAACAGGACCGCAGCAGGCTGACGCGGCAGCGGTTGCTCGAAGCAGCGATCGACTGCCTCGCAGAACAGGGCTGGGCCGCAACCACCGTCGGCGTGGTCGCCGCGCGAGCCGGCGTCTCGCGCGGGGCCGCACAGCATCACTTCCCGACCCGTGAGGACCTCATCACCGGCGCGCTGGAGTTCATGTTCGATTCCCGGATGCAGCAGGCGCGCGACGAGGCGGTGGACCTGCCCGTCGGTGCGGGACGGACCGCCGCGGTGGTCGGCCGCCTGGTCGACTACTACACCGGCACCCTCTTCAAGGCGGCGCTGCAGGTGTGGACGGCGGCGTCGTCGGACCCGGCCCTGCGCGAGCGGGTGCTGCCGCTGGAGGAACGGTTCGGCCGCACCGCGCACCGGGTCGCGGTCGACCAGCTCGGCGTCGACGGCTCCGACCCACGCGTCCGGTCGCTGGTGCAGGCGACCCTTGACCTCGCGCGCGGGCTCGGGCTCGCCGACATCCTGACCGACGATTCGGGTCGCAGGCGGGACATCGTCCGCAGCTGGTCCGAGCAACTCGACGCCGCGCTGGCGGATGCGTCCACGACGCGCACCCCGCGCCCGAGCTGACCGCGGCACGTCGACCCGCGCGATCGGCCCGAGCCCCATAGGATGTCCATTTCGAGGGGTTCGCGTGTGTGTGCGCCGCACCGGCGCCGGCGAGGCGGAGGACACGGACCGATGGACCAGCTGACTCCCACCGATGCGACGCACATCCTGGTCGAGACGGGTGCGCACGTCTCACGGATCGTCGACGCGTACATCTTCGACCCCGACGGGCTGCCCGCGGATCTCGATCTCGACGCGGTGCTGGCGTGGGTCGGGCCCCGGATCCGTCACTCGCCGATGTTTCGCAGCCGGATCCGGCGCTACCCGGCCGACGTCGACCTCCCCTACTGGCAGCCGGATCCCAACTTCGATCTGCGTGCCCACGTCGCGGTCGAGGCGGCCCCCGGTCCCGGCTGGCCCGCGGTGCGGGACCGGATCGCCGAACTCTGCCGGACCCGGGTTCCACTGGAGCGTCCGCCGTGGTCACTGCTGGTGATCACCGGCGTCACCGGGGTCGATGGCGTGCCCGACGGTGCCTGCGTCGTGGTGTTCAAGGTCCACCACGCGGTGGGCGACGGGGTGGAGGTCGTCGCGCTGGCCCGCGACCTGTTCGCCCCCGAGCCGCCCGCGCCGGGCGCGTTGCCCGCGGCGGTGTCGCCCGGGGGCGCCGCCGCGCGGGCGGTGCTGCGGCTGCCGGTGGTCGTGTTCCGGTTCGCCCGCGGCGGCGTGCGGGCCCAGATCCTGACGCGGGCTGCCCAGCGGGCGGCGGCGCGCGGCGAGGTGAGCGCGCCGCGCTGGCGGTGGCCGTCGACCCGATTTAACCGCAGGCCCGGTCCGGGATTCGCGTTCGACGCGGTCAGCGTCGACCTCGACGAGATCGACCGGATCCGCTCCCGACTGCCCGGCGTCACCGTCACCGAGGTCGTGTCCGAGGTGATCGGGGACGCGATGGTCACCTATCTGCGCGAGCACGGCGAGCAGCCGCCCGCGTCCCTCGGCGGCAAGGTGGCGTTGTCGATGCGGGGGACGCTCGCGAGCCGGTCCCGCAACAACTTCGTGGTGCTGTCGGTGGACCTGCACACCGACCTCGCGGACCGCGTCCGGAGGGTGGCCGCGACCCACGAGTCGATGACGGCGGAGAAGGTCAGGTTCCGGCATCCGGCGATCGCGGAACTGTCCGCGGTGCTCGACTCCGCTCCCGCGCCCTACGTGCGCAGGCTGCAGGCGGTGGGGTCCCGACTGCCGATCGGGGAGGGGGACACCGTCGCGCTCGGCAACACGATGATCTCCAACGTCCCGCGCCGGGCGGAGGGGGTGCGGTTCTTCGGGAGTCGGGTGATCGGCGGGTTCGGGATCCTCGGGATCGGCGCAGGCTCGTGCCTGAACCACTACATCGTGTCCACCGGTCGGACGCTGACGGTGACCTTCGCCGTCGACCCGGACCGGATGCCCGACATCGACCGGTACGCGGCGCTGCTGCGCGGCTCGTTCCGGGAACTGGCCGACGCGGCCGCCCGCGTGGAGACCCACCCGGTCGAGCCGCCGCTTTGACCTGTCGCGGCGGCGGCGGGTATCGTTGTGGGTCGTGCCTGGACGTATCGGGCCGATTTGTGTGCCTAGCGAGGCAATGCCGCGCGCGTAGCCGTGTCTCCCGAGACCGAGTTGCGAGCATCCGGCTGCCTGCGTGGGGGTATGCGACACGCCCGACCTCGTGGTCGAGGAACGGGTGAGGAGCAGCGTTTTCTTGCTCCAACTGCTGGATCCCTGAATACACAAACGCCAGGTTGCCTCCGGGTAAACGGCGAAGAAGAAGAAAGCCGGTATATGCCAACCATCAACCAGCTGGTCCGCAAGGGGCGGCGCGACAAGCCGTCGAAGCAGAAGACCGCTGCACTGAAGGGCAGCCCGCAGCGTCGTGGCGTGTGCACCCGCGTGTACACCACGACCCCGAAGAAGCCGAACTCCGCGCTGCGTAAGGTCGCCCGCGTGCGCCTGACCAGCTCCGTCGAGGTCACCGCGTACATCCCCGGTGAGGGTCACAACCTGCAGGAGCACTCGATGGTGCTCGTCCGCGGCGGTCGTGTGAAGGACCTCCCGGGTGTTCGCTACAAGATCATCCGCGGCTCGCTTGACACCCAGGGTGTCAAGAACCGCAAGCAGGCTCGTAGCCGCTACGGCGCGAAGAAGGAGAAGGGCTGATGCCTCGTAAGGGTCCCGCTCCCAAGCGGCCGCTCGTCGCGGATCCGGTCTACGGTTCGCCGCTGGTCACCCAGCTCGTCAACAAGATCCTGCTGGACGGCAAGAAGTCCACTGCGGAGCGCATCGTCTACGGTGCCCTCGAGCAGGCTCGGGAGAAGACCGGCACCGATCCGGTCGTCACCCTCAAGCGCGCGCTGGACAACGTCAAGCCCGCCCTCGAGGTCCGCAGCCGCCGCGTCGGTGGCGCCACCTACCAGGTGCCGGTCGAGGTTCGTCCGGGTCGGTCCACCACGCTGGCGCTGCGCTGGCTGGTGACCTTCTCCCGCGCGCGTCGCGAGAAGACGATGGTCGATCGCCTCGCCAACGAGCTCCTGGATGCCAGCAATGGCCTGGGTGCTGCCGTGAAGCGTCGCGAGGACACGCACAAGATGGCTGAAGCCAACAAGGCGTTCGCGCACTACCGCTGGTGATTCGACACCGGGCGGCACCTCAACGGGTGCCGCCCGGGCGTCGTCACTGCAGTGTCGGGTCCGATCAGGGCCGGCTGCGAATACAAGAAAACGTGGTCCGGTAGGGCCGACACGAGCTACGAGCGGGGAAGAATCCTGTGGCACAGGAAGTGCTGACCGACCTGAACAAGGTCCGCAACATCGGCATCATGGCGCACATCGACGCCGGCAAGACCACCACGACCGAGCGCATCCTCTTCTACACCGGTGTGAACTACAAGATCGGTGAGACCCACGACGGTGCGTCGACGACGGACTGGATGGAGCAGGAGAAGGAGCGTGGTATCACCATCACCTCCGCCGCCGTCACCTGCTTCTGGAACAAGAACCAGATCAACATCATCGACACCCCCGGCCACGTCGACTTCACGGTCGAGGTCGAGCGGTCGCTGCGCGTCCTCGACGGCGCCGTCGCGGTGTTCGACGGCAAGGAGGGCGTCGAGCCCCAGTCCGAGCAGGTCTGGCGCCAGGCTGCCAAGTACGACGTTCCGCGCATCTGCTTCGTCAACAAGATGGACAAGATGGGCGCGGACTTCTACTTCACCGTGCAGACCATCATCGACCGTCTCGGCGCGAAGCCGCTGGTCCTGCAGCTGCCGATCGGCGCCGAGGACGACTTCGACGGCGTCGTCGACCTCGTCGAGATGAAGGCCATCACCTGGCGCGGCGTTGTGCCGACCGGTACCGAGCCGACCATCGAGGAGATCCCCGCGGACCTGGCCGACAAGGCCGCCGAGTACCGCGAGAAGCTACTCGAGACGGTCGCCGAGTCCGACGAAGCGCTCATGGAGAAGTACTTCGGCGGCGAGGAGCTCACCGTCGAGGAGATCAAGGGCGCCATCCGCAAGATGACGGTCAACTCCGAGCTGTACCCGGTGCTGTGTGGTTCCGCGTTCAAGAACAAGGGCGTTCAGCCCATGCTCGACGCGGTCATCGACTACCTGCCGAACCCCCTCGACATCGGCGAGGTGCACGGGCACGCGCTGAACAACGAGGAGGAGGAGCTCACCCGCAAGCCGAGCAAGGAGGAGCCGTTCTCGGCTCTCGCCTTCAAGATTGCGGCGCACCCGTTCTTCGGCAAGCTGACCTTCGTTCGCGTCTACTCCGGCCGGATCGATCCGGGCGCCCAGGTGCTCAACGCCACCAAGGGCAAGAAGGAGCGCATCGGCAAGCTCTTCCAGATGCACGCCAACAAGGAGAACCCGGTCGACGAGGCCGTCGCGGGCCACATCTACGCGATGATCGGCCTGAAGGACACCACCACCGGTGACACCCTGTGCGATCAGGCCAACCCGATCGTGCTCGAGTCGATGAGCTTCCCGGACCCGGTCATCCAGGTCTCCATCGAGCCGAAGACCAAGTCCGATCAGGAGAAGCTGGGCACCGCGATCCAGAAGCTCGCCGAAGAGGATCCGACGTTCTCCGTCGAACTCGACGAGGAGACCGGCCAGACCGTCATTGGCGGCATGGGTGAGCTGCACCTCGACATCCTCGTCGACCGCATGCGTCGCGAGTTCAAGGTCGAGGCCAACGTCGGCAAGCCGCAGGTCGCGTACCGCGAGACCATCACCAAGACGGTCGAGAAGCACGAGTTCACCCACAAGAAGCAGACCGGTGGTTCCGGTCAGTTCGCGAAGGTGATCATCGCGCTCGAGCCGTACCTCGGCGAGGAGGGCGAGTCCTACGCCTTCGAGAACAAGGTCTCCGGTGGCCGCGTTCCGCGTGAGTACATCCCCTCCGTCGACCACGGTGCGCAGGACGCGATGCAGTACGGCGTGCTCGCCGGCTACCCGCTGGTGAACCTGAAGCTGACGCTGCTCGACGGCGCGTACCACGACGTCGACTCCTCGGAAATGGCCTTCAAGGTTGCCGGTTCGCAGGCGCTGAAGGAAGCCGCCCGCAAGGCAGGCCCGGTCATTCTCGAACCCATCATGGCTGTCGAGGTCACCACGCCCGAGGATTACATGGGCGACGTGATCGGCGACCTCAACTCCCGCCGTGGCCAGATCCAGGCCATGGAGGAACGCAGTGGTGCCCGTGTCGTCAAGGCGCTGGTTCCGCTCTCGGAGATGTTCGGCTACATCGGCGACCTGCGGTCGAAGACCCAGGGTCGCGCGAACTTCTCCATGGTGTTCGATTCCTACGCAGAGGTTCCCGCGAACGTCTCGAAGGAAATCATCGCCAAGGCGACCGGCGAGTAACCTCGGTCTCGTCGACCGCAGTACGACCAAAGTAATAACAACCGCACTGCTGCATACCGCAAGCACAATCAGTCCAGGAGGACACCAGTGGCGAAGGCGAAGTTCGAGCGGACCAAGCCGCACGTGAACATCGGCACCATCGGTCACGTCGACCACGGCAAGACCACCACCACGGCTGCGATCACCAAGGTGCTGGCCGACAAGTACCCGGACCTGAACGAGAGCTTCGCTTTCGATCAGATCGACAAGGCGCCTGAGGAGAAGGCTCGTGGTATCACGATCAACATCTCCCACGTCGAGTACCAGACGGAGAAGCGCCACTACGCTCACGTCGACGCTCCGGGTCACGCCGACTACATCAAGAACATGATCACCGGCGCTGCCCAGATGGACGGCGCGATCCTGGTCGTGGCCGCCACCGACGGCCCGATGCCGCAGACCCGCGAGCACGTGCTGCTCGCCCGCCAGGTCGGCGTGCCCTACATCCTCGTCGCCCTGAACAAGGCCGACATGGTCGACGACGAGGAAATCCTCGAGCTCGTCGAGATGGAGGTCCGCGAGCTGCTGGCAGGCCAGGAGTTCGACGAGAACGCTCCGGTCATCCCGATCTCGGCGCTCAAGGCGCTCGAGGGCGACGCCAAGTGGGTCAAGTCCATCGAGGACCTGATGGCTGCCGTCGACGAGTCCATCCCGGACCCGGTTCGTGAGACCGACAAGCCGTTCCTGATGCCGGTCGAGGACGTCTTCACGATCACCGGTCGTGGCACCGTCGTCACCGGCCGCATCGAGCGTGGCGTCGTCAACGTGAACGAGGAAGTCGAGATCGTCGGCATCCGCCCGGAGACCACCAAGACCACGGTCACCGGCATCGAGATGTTCCGCAAGCTGCTCGACCAGGGCCAGGCGGGCGACAACGTCGGCCTGCTCGTCCGTGGCATCAAGCGCGAGGACGTGGAGCGCGGCCAGGTCGTCATCAAGCCGGGCACCACCACCCCGCACACGGAGTTCGAGGGCCAGGCGTACATCCTGTCGAAGGACGAGGGCGGCCGCCACACCCCGTTCTTCAACAACTACCGCCCGCAGTTCTACTTCCGTACCACGGACGTGACGGGCGTCGTGACCCTGCCCGAGGGCACCGAGATGGTCATGCCCGGTGACAACACCGAGATGTCCGTCGTGCTGATCCAGCCGGTCGCCATGGACGAGGGCCTGCGCTTCGCGATCCGCGAGGGTGGCCGTACCGTCGGCGCCGGTCGCGTCACGAAGATTGTCAAGTAGGCACCGCCTACGGGATCGTCAAGTGATTTCACCCTTCACGGTGAACGCTTGCTGATCTGAGCAAGTACACGCCGAACGGCGTCCACCCCTCGGGGTGGGCGCCGTTCGGCGTTTCCGGGTATCGCGGCGCCGGGGTATCGCGGTCGTGGCGGGGGTCGCGATGGGGACCCTCCCCTCGATCCTCCCGAGTGAACGGAAGCGTTCAGTCGATGAGATCGAATGAATGTTCCGTTCGCTCGAGGGGGGACCGGGTCAGCGGTCGGTGGGGTCGAGGTGGAGCAGCACCTGCGTCGCGACCGGCGCGCCAGGCAGGGCGGCGGCCATCGACCGGGCCATCGCCTCCGCGCTGCGGGTGAAGTCGACGACGTCGACGGTCGGGTCGGCGACGACCGTCACCCGGAGCGTCGCGAGTCCGCGGTCGTCGACCGCGGTCGACCGGACGGTGCGCACCCCGTCGAGGGCGGCCAACTCGTCCGCCAACCCGACCGCGAGCGGGCCCAGGTCCACGGACAGGTCGGCTTCGGCCACCCCGCCGGGGAACACCGGCATCGTCTCCGGACGGCCCCGACGCAGGTTGACCACCAGCAGGACCAGCCCGCCGAGCAGCGCGATGACGGCGGTCGTGGCGAGCATGGTTGGCCACCACGACTCGTCCGGCACGGCCGCGAGTCGCGCCCGGTCGACGCGCCGCACCGCCGCGCGAGCCCAGTCGACATCGAATGCCCAGGCCAGGGTCAGCCCGCTGGCGGCGAGCAGCACACAGCCCGCGGCGAGCGCCACCAGTCTGTCGAGGACCGAGGTCCGGCGCCTCACGATCTCACCCGCCCGATCCGGACCCGCAGTTCACGCGGCGACGCGACCGCGTCGAGCGACGGTCCGACGGACTCCCGCACACACAGGTCAAGTTCGACGTCCGGCACCGCACCGTCCGGGGCGACGTGCACGGTGACCCGGCGACGGTCCACGATGGTCCGCACCGCGGCGACGCCGGCGACGGTCCCGGCGCGAGCGCTGCACATGCGCGCCACGTCCGTCGGGCGCAGCCACACCGTTCCACCCGCGCCCAGCGGAAGATGGGTCCGGGTCCGGGGCGTGAGCGACACGAAGACGAGCAGCGCCCCGAGGACGACGCCCAGCGCCGCCGCGGCGGCCATCCACGCCTGCCAGTGCAGATCCGCGACCCAGGACACCGAATTGCGCAGCCATGCGGCCGGGGCGATCACCTCCTTCGCGATGAGGAACTCCCGCCCGGCAACCACCGCCACCCCGATCAGCAGGACCGCGGCGATCACCGCAACGACCGCGGCGTCCGGGCGGGCCAACGGCTCCCTGGACGGCACCGGGGCGAGGAGGCCCGCGTGGTCGTCGGCCAGTTGGCGCGCGTCCACCCCGGTGTCGCGGTCGTCCGCGCCCCGCGGCACCGCCTCGGCGACCACGATGTGCAGGCGGTCGAGCATCAGCCCGGTCAGGGTCTCGACCCGCTCGGTGACCGCGTAGTGCACCTCCCGCGACAGCATCGCGACCGGACTCGGCCACGCCACCGCCAGGTACAGCGTCACCGCGACCGAGTCGCCCTCGGCGGTGACCTCGGCGCGGGGGAGGTCCCGCCCCGGCAACGTGAGCAGGCCGCCGGACCGGCGCACCACACCCGGCACCGACAGCGCGGCCGCGGCGGCGATCTTGGAGATCGCCCGGTCCTTGACGGTCAGTCGGCCCCGGACGCCACGTTCGAGTTCGAGGTCGGTCGGTGCCCGATCCGGCGTCGCCGGGGGACCGCCGTCAGCCACGACCGCGGCTCCGCAGCAACGCACCGAGATCGAAGTGGCCGTCGCGGTGCGCGCCGACCGCCATCCCCAGTGCGCCGAGCATCACCGCGAACACGAATCCGGCGAAACCGCCGAGGATTCCGGCGAGGGCGAGCAGCAGCCCCGCGATCAGGCCGACGACCGTGCTGTTCATCGCGAGGTCCCTTCCGTGGTGGCGGACGCGGTGTCGTCGGCGACGTCGGCGACGGTGACCGTGACCGGGACGCCGACCAGCGGCCCGACCGTCCGGTGCACGGCGGCCGCGACATCGACGACGTTGTGCGGGTAGGCGACGACGACGTGCACCTCGCACCCGGTGTCGGTGATCCGCACCCCCAGCAGTCGCCTGCCGGGCAGGTAGGTGGCGATCTCACCGAACCGGCCGCCGTGCAGTGCCGCCACGCCGGGAACCGTACACACCTGGGCGGCAACGAATTCCGCGTCGTCGACGTCGTTCACTGCACCCTCGGGCGACTGTCGGTGTCGCCGGTCGCATCCTCGTCGAACAGCACCACGTCGTAGACGGTGATGTTGACCTCGGTGACCTCCAGTCCGGTCATCTGCTCGACCGCGGCGATCACATTGCGCCGGATCCCGGCCGCCAGTTCGTGCAGCGCGACGCCGTACTCGGCGACGATGCCGATGTCGATCGCGGCCTGCTTCTCACCGACCTCCACCGCGACGCCCTGCCCGTGATTGACCCGGGCGCCGGGGATCCGGTCGCGCAGCGCGCCGACGACCCGCGCGGTGCCACCGCCAACATCGAACACGCCGCTGATTTCCCTGGTCGCGATTCCCGCGATCTTCGCGACCACCGCGTCCGCGATGATCGTGCGCCCCTGGGACCCGACCAGCTCGGTCGAGGCCGCGGTAGCAAAGCGCGGCTCGGCCCGCGGCGCGTGGGCAGGGGGATCGGTGCGCCCGGATTCGCTCATCACACGTCAACACTAGGACGTGCAGGCCGGATCTGTCCGCAGGCGATCCGGCTCGGATGGGCGCCCACCGCGCTGTGAGTCCGATCACCTACGGTGGAGCGCACTGCCCAGGGCAGGCGACATGGACGGAGGACGGGGTAGATGGGGGACACACGGGCGGCGGGCCCGGGCAGGCAACGGCGTCGGCGTGGCGGTGTCACGGCGCTGACGATGCTGACGGTGCTGTGCCTGGCACTGGCGATCGCCTGCGGCGCTCTGGTGTGGCAGCATCGCGGCGTCGCCGCGGACGAGACGGCGCGACGGCAGGCGATGGCGGCGGCGGAGCGGACCGCGATGAACCTTGCCACCGTCGATCACACCCATGCCCGCAGCGATGTCGACCGGGTGCTGGCCGGGGCCACCGGCGACTTCCGCGACCAGTTCGCCGAGAGTGCGGACTCGTTCGTGTCGGTCGTCGAGGACACCGAGGTCACCACCGTCGCGGACCGCGCCGATGCGGCCGTCGAGTCCTGGCAGGGTGATCACGGCACGGTGCTCGTGCAGGTCGCCTCGACGGTGACGAACCGGGCCGCACCGGAGCCGCAGTCCCGGGTGTGGCGGCTGCGGATGACGATGGACCGGGTCGGTGAGGGATACAAGACCGCACACCTGGAGTACGTCGCGTGAGGGGGCGGATGACCCGCGGGGTGTGGCTGCTCGCCGTCCTCGCCGTGATCCTCGCCGTGGCGGCGGTGGCCCTGTACGTCCGCCTCTACCGGGCGGATCAGCGGACCGGGGACGCGGTGCGGGCCGAGGTCGCGCAGGTTGCCGCCGACGGGGCGGCGGCGTTGCTGAGTTACACGCCCGAGACTGTCGCGGCCGACATGTACGCGGCGACGCAGCGACTGACCGGTGACTTCCGCGAGTACTACAGCCGCCTCACCGACGCCACGATCGTTCCCACCGCGCGGGCGGAGAAGATCACCACCACCGCGACCGCGGTCGATTCCGGGATCGGGTCGCTCAGCGCCGACCGGGCCGACGCGCTCGTGTTCCTGAAACAGGTCACCAGCACCGAGGCGACACCGGATCCCGTGACCGCGACGGTGGGTGCGCGGGTCAGCCTGACCAGCGTCGATGGGGAGTGGCTGATCTCGGGGCTGGAGATCTCCTGAGGACCTGGCACTACTGGAACGTGTTTCTGTTTGGTATGACTATGGGGACCGATGACGGTCGTGGAGAACGTGTCGAAGGGTGAGGACGCACCATGGGTGTCGGACGGATCGTGATCGTGGGGGCAGGACTGGCGGGTCTGCGGACCGCGGAGGAGCTGCGCCGGGCCGGCCACGAGGGGGCAATCACCCTGCTCGGTGAGGAGTCGCACCTGCCGTACGACCGCCCGCCGCTGTCCAAGGATGTGGTGCGCGGGGAGAACGACGACGTCACCCTCAAGCCGGCCGAGTACTACGACGAACTGGGCGTCGAGCTGCGGCTCGGGGCCCGCGCGGTGTCGGTCGACCCGTCCGCAAGGACGGTGACCCTCGAGGACGGCACCGGCGTCGACTACGACCGGTTGGTGATCGCGACCGGCCTGACCCCCCGGCGGATCCCCGGCCTTCCCGACCTGCAGGGCGTGCATGTGCTGCGGACCCTCGACGATTCCCTGGCGTTGCGCGCGGACCTGACCGCAGGCCGCACCGGTCTCGTCGTCGGTGCCGGATTCATTGGCTGCGAGGTCGCAGCCAGCATGCGCGCCCGCGGCCTGGACGTGGTGCTCGTCGAGCCGCAGCCGTCCCCCCTGGCATCCGTGCTCGGTGAGCAGGTCGGCGCGCTGGTGGCCCGGCTGCACACCGGTGAGGGCGTCGACGTTCGCACCGGGGTCGGGCTGGACTCGCTGCGCGGCGACACCCGGGTGACCGGCGCCGTGCTCGGGGACGGCACCGAGATCGCCGCCGACGTGGTCGTCGTCGGGATCGGTTCGCATCCGGTCACCGGCTGGCTGGAGGGGTCCGGGATCGACCTCGCCGACCGCACCGCCGGTGGCGGCGTCCTCGCCGACGAGGCTGGGCGCACCAGCGACCCGAACGTGTGGGTGGTCGGCGACGTCGCAGCGTGGCGGCACCCCGAGGGCGATCAGCGGCGCGTCGAGCACTGGAGCAATGTCGGCGAGCAGGCGAAGGTCCTCGCGCACACCCTCGTCACCGGCGCGGCCCCGGACGTCGCCGCCCAGGTGCCCTACTTCTGGAGCGACCAGTACGACGTCAAGATCCAGGCGCTCGGCGAGCCGTCCGGCACCGACACCGTGCACCTCGTCCGTGACGACGGCCGCAAGTTCCTCGCGTACTACGAACGGGACGGGCGGCTGGTCGCGGTGGTCGGCGGCGGGCTCGCGGGCGCCGTGATGAAGATGCGCGCGAAGGTCGCGGGCCGGGTCGCGATCGAGGACGTGCTCGCCGCGGCAACGGTCTGAGGATTTCGCAGCCGCCGCCCGCGCGGGCGGCTACCGTGAACTCATGGTGCACGGTCGACGTGCCCTCCCCGAGCTGACGGAGCTGACCGCGACGCACTGGACATCGGGTGCGTCCGGACGCCTGTCCGTGCAGCGCTGCCTGCGCTGCCTGCGCTGGTCGTTCCCGCCCGCTCCGTGCTGCCGCGGGTGCTGGGGCACCGACCTGGCATTCGAGCCGGTCTCGGGCAAGGGTGCGCTGCTGACCTGGGCGGTGGTCGTCGAGCCGGTCCGGGCCGTGCCCGCGCCGCCGTACCTGGTCGGTGTCGTCGACCTGGTGGAGGGGGTGCGCATCACCCTCGGCCTGCTCGGCGGCGGCCCGGACACCCCGCGGGTCGGCGCCCCGATGCGCCTGGTCTTTGAGCAGCTCGATGAGCGAATCTGGTTGCCACTGGCGGAGTTCGAGGACTCCGATGCGTTCGAGGACCGCATCGAGGCGGTGTCGTGAACGGGGCGATGCGGTGCGCGACATCCTGGTGACCGGGGCCGGCCGCGTCCGGGTCGGCGCAGGCGGGGTGGCCGGCGCGGCGGTCACCGCGGCCCTTGCCGCGCTCACCGATGCGGGTATGCCGCGTACCGAGGTCACGGGACTGCTTGCGATCGGCTGCGACGCGGTGGACGTCGCCGATGCGCTTGGGCTTGAATTGTCGTGGCGGGCACAGGAAAACGACACTTCCACGGTCGGTGCCGGGCTGGTGCAGGCGGTGGACGCGGTGGCGGCTGGCCGGACCGGCACGGTGGTGTGCGTGGAGGCGCTCGCGCCGGACCCGGCGCGAGCGCGCGCCGTCGACCGGTTCGGACCAGCGGCGGCCGTCACCGGCCGGGCGGGCTGGCACGCGCCGTACGGGGCGGACGGCGCACTCGTCGGGGTCGCACTCGCCGCCCGCGCCTACATCGAGCGCTACGGACTCACCCGCACCGAGTTGGCGCAGGTGGCGCTGGTGGCCTCCGCGAACGTCGGTGGCGGGCTGCGCCTGCGCGACTACCTCGCCGCGCCGATGCTGGTGGACCCGCTGTGCCTGCACGACCGGGCCCGCCCGGCGGGGGGCGCGGCGGCGATCGTGTTGTCGACCCGCACCAGGAGCGCATCGCCGCGGATCCGGGTCGACGGCGTCGGCGCCGCGTACGCGGCGGGCCCGCTACCGGAACAGGACGCCACCGACGGCGTCGCGGAGCGCGCGGCCGCCGCAATGTGGGCGGACCTGTCGGGCACTCCCACCGACCCCGACGTCGCGCTGCTCGGGGACGAATTCTCCGTGGCGGTGCTCTGGTGGCTGGAGGCCCTCGGCCGGTGCGACGCCGGTGCCGCCGGACGATTCGTCGCGACCGGCGCCGCGATCTCCCGGGGCGGCGTGCTGCCGGTGAACCCGCACGGCGGGCACCTCGGGACCGGTCGGCGACCCGACCTGGACCTGGTCGTCGAGGCCGTCGCGCAGCTGCGGGGCACCGCGGGCCGCGCCCAGCTGCGGGGCGGGCCCGCGACCGCCGTGGTCGGGCTCGGTGGCCGCGCAGCGGCCGGGTGCCTGCTGCTGCGCAGGTGAGGGGGACCGGGATGACGCATCGGCGGGTGCGCGGACTACGTTGGTTCGGTGACCGTCGCGCTGATCGACTCCGGGCTCGGGCTGCTGCCCACCTCGGCCTGGCTGCGTCGGCTGCGCCCGGACCTCGACCTGCTGCTCTCCCTCGATCCCGACGGTGCGCCGTGGGGGCCGAAGCCGGCGCCGTGGGTGATCGACCGGGTGCTCGCCGCCGCCGATCAGGCCGTCGACCTCGGCGCACAGGTCGTGGTCCTGCCGTGCAACACGGCGAGCGTCACCGCGCTCGACGAGGTTCGCGCCCATCTCGGTGCCGCGGTCCCGGTGATCGGGACCGTCCCGGCGATCAAACCGGCCGCGGCCGCGTCGAGCTCGGTCGCGATCTGGGCGACCGCCGCGACGACGGCGAGCCGGTACCAGGCCGACCTGATCGCGCGGTTCGCGAACGGCAGCGACGTGGTCGGGGTCGCCTGCCACGGCTTGGCCGATGCGATCGACGCAGGCGACCGGGACCGGATCCTCGCGGCCATCGACAGCGCCGCCGCCGCGACCCCGGTGGCCTGCGACGCCGTCGTCCTCGGCTGCACCCACTATCCGCTGGTCGCCGACGAGATCGCCGCGCGCCTGCCGTCGGGGGTGACGCTGTTCGACAGTGCGCAGGCCGTCGCCGCGCAGACGCTGCGCCGCATCGACGCCCTCGGCCGCGCCCTCGGCGGCAGCGGCTCGGTGTCGGTGCTGCTCAGCGGCCGCCCCGGCGAGCTGCCCGCCGGCGCCCGCAGCTACGCCGCTGCCGCCCCACTCCTCCATCCGCACCCACACCCCGCCCCAACCCCCACCCCGCCCCAACCCCCACCGACTGAACGGAAGCGTTCACTCGATCAGGTCGAATGAATGTGCCGTTCGCTCGGCTTGCGACGGGGCGCTCACGGCTCGCGACAGCGCGCTCACGGGTGTGACAGCGCACCGAGCCCCGCCGTGACCACCCGGGCCACCGCCCGCAGGTCGTTGTCGCGTTCATCGCGTTCCCGAAACCGGTCGAGGTGGGTCGCGGAGAACATCGCGGCGACCCACGCCGTCGCGCACGAGTCGAGCACCCGCGCGGGGGCGGTGAGGGGCGAGCTGAGCCGCAGGACCTCCACCGTCACGTCGTGCAGGTAGGTGCGCAGCGCCCGCAGCTGCTCACGCACCAGCGGATGGGTGTCGGCCTCCCGCCAGACGATCTCGCGGATCGTGCGCCGACCCGTCAGGTCGAGCGCGGCATCGAGGTTGACCAGCGCGACCTCGGGTTCACCGGTGACGGCGAGTCCGTCGATGTCGCCGATCGGGTCGGTGGGGAGGCGCTCGGCGATCAGCGTGGTGAGAATCGACTCCTTGGTGGGGAAGTAGTAGAAGATCAGGCCCTTGGGGACGCCCGCGCTGGTCGCGATCGCGGCGGTGGATGTGGCGTCGAATCCGCGCGCGGCGATGAGTTCTTCGGCGGCGTCGAGGATCCGCGTCCGAGTGTCACCGCCCGCGCCGGGGATGCGTCCCTGGCGCGGTACAGGCAAGTCGACCACCTCCGTCGCCGGGTCGGGGGATCCGGCCCGGCACGGTTGTCGCGGTGTGTGGATTTTCGGACGGGTGGTCAGTGGTGCGGAGCGAGTCCGCCGCCGTGACCGGCGTGCATCCGGGACCCTTCGGGAAGCGCTGCCAGCGCGGTCAGCACGGTGAGGACACCACCGACCCAGGAGGTCCAGGCCGCGCCTGCCATGCCGGCGTAGCCGGTCACCCACGGTGCGATGAACATCAGGACACCGAGCACGCCCATCGCCCACACGACCATCTCGTTGGTGGGGGCCATCATGTTGGCGACGCCGGCGACGGCGACGAGGACACCGAGCACGATCATCGACCATCGGGCGGCGCTGTTCGTGTCGACCCAGATCGGTGAGAGTGCCACGACGACGCCGATCACCACGGCGGCCCAGTCCTGCCACCGCCTCATTGCTGCGTTCATGTCCAGCCTCCTCTGCCGGAGTTGTCGCGTATGCCGGGATTACCGGCATGCTTCCGGTATAGACCTGATCGACCGACCGATCAAGGGCCTTTCCGCCGTCGACGGACGTAAGGTCGGCGGGGTGCACGAGGATGTGACGAGGGCGCTGGGCGCGATCGCCGACGCCGACGACGCGGCGCAGCTGCGACGGTTCTTCAAGACCGGCCCCGGCGACTACGGGGAGGGGGACGTCTTCATCGGCGTCCGGGTCCCCGCGGTCCGGGCGGTCGCCAAGACCTTCGCGGACCTGCCGTTGACGGAGGTCGACGCGCTGCTCGACAGCCAGGTTCACGAGCACCGATTGGCGGGGCTGCTGATCGCGACCGGACGGTTCGAGCGGGCGAGCGCCGCCCGGACCCGGGACGACGACGAGCGGCAGCGGATCGCCGAGCACTACCTCGCCGCGGTGCTGCGCGGCCGGGTGAATAACTGGGACCTGGTCGACGCGTCGGCGGAGCGGATCCTCGGTGGCTGGTTGTTCGACCGGCCCCGGGATCTGGTGTTCGAGCTCGGCGCGGACGAGGACCTGTGGCCGCGGCGGGTTGCGCTGCTGACCACCTTCGGCTTCATCCGGCGCGGTGATGCGTCGACGACCCTCGAGCTGACCGCCCGGCTGCTCGGCGACCGCCGCGACCTCACCCAGAAGGCGCTGGGCTGGATGCTGCGCGAGGTCGGCGCGCGGGTGGACCGGCGGTTGCTGATCGACTTCCTCGACCGGCACGCCCCGGCGATGGGGGCGACGGCGCTGTCGTACGCCATCGAACACCTCGACGCCGACACCCGCGGGCACTACCGGCGGATGCGCCGCGGCGGGGCGGGCACGGATCCGT
>NZ_JBHXNU010000010.1:0-40320 GCF_042719255.1 Rhodococcus sp. NPDC058532 | reverse complement strand
GAAGAGGGCGGGCGCCATCCCCTCGCACCACTCCCCCCCCCCCCCGCCGCGGGAGGTGCTAGAACTCGATCTCGAGTCGGTCGGTGACCGGGCGGGCCTGGCAGCCGAGGATGTATCCGGCGGCGATGTCCTCGGGGTCGAGGATCTCGCTGTTCTCCATCTCCACCTCGCCCTTGAGGACGGTGCATGCGCAGGAGCCGCACTCGCCCTCCTGGCAGGAGTAGGGGACGTCCAGGCCCTTCGCGAGCATGATGTCGACCAGGGTCTGCTTGCGGGGCCAGCTCATCTCGTGGGTCTCGCCGTCGAGGGTGACCGACACGGTCGCGGCGTCGGCGGCCTCCTCGGCGGTGACCTCCTCGACCTCGACGTCCTTGAAGGGGTCGCCCGCGAGGGAGTTGAACACCTCCGCGTGCACCTGGGTCCGCGGCACGCCCGCCTCGGCGAGCGCCTTGTGCACGGTGTCCATGAACGGGCCGGGCCCGCACATGAACGATTCGAAGCCGGTGAACGGGGCCGCGAGGGTGGCGAACTGGTCGGGCGTCGGCAGGCCCTGCAGCGACTCGAGCCAGTGCACGACGGTCAGCCGGGTCGGGTACTGGGCGGCGAGGGCGCGCAGCTCGTCCCGGAAGATCACCGAGTTCTCGTCGCGGTTCGCGTAGATCAGGACGACCTTGCCGCTGCCCTGGCTCAGCGCCGACTTGAGGATCGAGATCACCGGGGTGATGCCGCTGCCTGCGCCCCAGAGCAGGAAGTCGTGGTCGAGGGACTTCGGGCTGAACACGCCGGACGGGGGCAGCACCTCGATCGTGTCGCCGACCGCGATGTTGTCGCACAGCCAGTTCGAGCCGTAGCCGTCGAGGGTGCGCTTGACCGTGACCTTCGGGTCGCCGTCGGTGAACGGCGAGCTGGCCAGCGAGTAGCAGCGGGCGACCGAGCCGGTGCGATCGCTGGGGATGCGCAGGGTGAGGAACTGGCCCGGCTTGTACTCGAAGCGGCTGCGCTGCTCGTCCGGGACGGTGAACACCAGCGAACGTGCGTCTGCGGTTTCCTCGACGACGCCCGACACGGTGAGCACAACCGACCTGGAGCTGTGCGGCATGTCAACTGTGGTCATCGTGGTCGATCCTCTCGGGGCTCTGCGGATGCAGGGACGGCGGGGTGTGCGACTGGGCACATTCTGGAACGTGTTCTAGTTTTTAGCCTAGCAGACACCATCGAAGCAGCTGGATCGTAATTTGTGCCGCCCCATTCCCGATAATCGGGACCCGCTCAGGACGACGGCGAGTGTCCCTGCCGCTCCAGCTGCGCCTGCAGGCCGGAGATGATGGTCGCGACCCCGAACCGGTAGACGTCGCGGCCATGGATCTCGTCGAGGCGCCGGGTGGCGCGGGCGATCACCTCGGGCAGCCCCGTCCGGTCCGGGACCGGGGGATCCTGCGTGGAGACGCCGCTGCGGCCGAACAGGTAGGTGTGGATCGTCGCATACGCGCAGTAGACGCTGCGCTCGTCGAATCCGGCGTCGAACAGGATCTCCATGACCAGCGCGACCAGGTGACGCTGGGATCGCAGCATCCGCTCGAGCAGCACCTCCCCGAGCCCGGGATAGGTCGACAGGCGCTCGTCGATCTGGTCGATGAGGGTGCGCAGGCGTTCCGCCCAGTCCGGACCCGGCGGCGGGGCGGCGACGCCGTCGAGCGCGGCGGTCGCGACCAGCTCGAGCAATTCGTCCTTGTCGGAGACGTAGTAATAGGGCGCCATCGCGGACACGCCGAGCTCGCGGGACAGGCGCCGCATCGAGAGCTTGTCCAGCCCGTCCTGGTGGATCACGCGCAGGGCCGCCTCCACGATCTCCTGCTCGGACAGGTTGCCGTGTGTGGAGCCGGGTGTCCGTGAATCGGCGCCGGCGTTGCGACCGGACGGCCGACCCAAGATCACGGACTTCTCCGTCATCGTGTGCCTCATGACGATCGGTGGGACGGCTGGTGTCCATCCCGCGTCCAAGTTTAGGGCGTATCGGCGGTGCGGGGACCGGGTCGAGCGAAAAGGAGGTATCCGCGCGGTGCCCCCGATCAGACGACGGGCACCGCCGCCAGCCCTGCGCCCAGCGTTGCGCTGCCCGCGCGCAGCAGGTCGGGCAGCTCGAGGGACTCGTCGGTGAGCCACTGCTCGTACGCCGCGAGGGCGACCCCGAGGACGGTCCACCCGACGGTGCGCGGCAGGTGATCGGTCGCCTCCAGGCCGGTCCGTGCCGCGACATATTCCGCGATCACCGCGCGCCAGCCCGTGTACATGACCATCGAGTAGGCCTGCAGTGCGGGCACGTTGAGGATCACCTCCATGCGTTGGCGGTGAATCGGCGCCACGTCCGCTGGGAAGTCGTTGAACTCGAGCAACGCCCGGGTCAGGCCGTCGGCGAGGGGAACATCGCGCGGTAGGTTCGCCAGGTGATCGCGCATCTCGGCCAGGTGGGTGTCGAAGTTGCCCCAGGGCACCGCGTTCTTGGAGGGGAAGTACCGGAAGAAGGTGCGCCGCGCGATCCCGGCCGCCTCCGCGATCTGGTCGACGCTGGTCTCGTCGAAGCCATGCTCGGCGAACAAACCGATCGCGATGTTGCTGATCAGATCGGGGGTGGTGGACGGCCGACGGCCGATGCGTCCGGTCCCTGACCTGCGGGTACGCGTCAACTTCTACTCCCGCCTTTCTTTCTGCACTCGATGCCATTAATGTGGTGAGCCGAGTCACAGCGCTCCAGCTGCGACCGGAACAACCCTGACACAGGAGGCATGTCGATGTCCGACGCTCGCGAGTCCGCAGTCAACGAAACCGAGCTCGTCCAGGAGTCCCTGGTGGAAGAGGTGTCGATCGACGGCATGTGCGGCGTGTACTGATCGTGAATCTCGACACCGGGTGGCAGCTGCACCCGCAGGTGGCGCTTCGCCCCGAACCTTTCGGGGCGTTGCTCTACCACTTCGGGACCAGGAAGCTGTCCTTCCTCAAGAACGTGACCATCGTCGGCATCGTGAAGTCCCTGGCCGACCATCCCGACGCGCGCAGCGCGATCCGCGCCGCAGGCATCGAGGACGCCCGCATCGACATGTACGCCCGCGCCCTGGCAACCCTCGCGGAGTCGAAGATGATCGTCCCCGCTGCCGCGGCCCCCGCCGCCTGAACCGCCGCGCGTGAGCAGCCCCTCACGCCGCCGCCCCATCACTTCGTCTGACGAGGACCCGCGCCCATGACCTCTGTTTTGGAACCACCCGCACCCGCCCCGGTCGGCAGGCTGGTCGACCAGTTCGAACTCGGCCTCGATGCTCCGATCTGCCTGACCTGGGAGCTGACCTACGCGTGCAACCTGTCGTGCGTGCACTGCCTGTCCTCGTCCGGCCGCCGCGACCCGCGGGAGCTGTCCACCGAGCAGTGCAAGTCGATCATCGACGAGCTGCAGCGGATGCAGGTCTTCTACGTGAACATCGGCGGCGGTGAGCCGACCGTCCGCTCCGACTTCTGGGAACTGGTCGACTACGCGACCGCACACCAGGTCGGCGTGAAGTTCTCCACCAACGGCGTGAAGATCGACAAGAAGGTCGCCGCCCGCCTTGCCGCGTCCGACTATGTCGACGTGCAGATCTCCCTCGACGGCGCCACCGCGGAGGTCAATGACGCGGTCCGCGGTCCCGGCTCGTTCGCGATGGCGGTGCGGGCGCTGGAGAACCTGGCCGAGGCGGGGTTCAAGGACGCGAAGATCTCGGTGGTCGTCACCCGCCAGAATGTGAGCCAGCTCGACGAGTTCAAGGCACTCGCCGACACGTACGGTGCGACGCTGCGGATCACCCGCCTGCGCCCGTCCGGCCGCGGCGCGGACGTCTGGGACGAGCTGCACCCCACCCAGGCGCAGCAGCGTGAACTCTACGACTGGCTCGTCGCCAACGGCGAGGGCGTGCTGACCGGTGACTCGTTCTTCCACCTGTCCGCGTACGGCGACGCGCTGCCCGGACTGAACCTGTGCGGCGCGGGCCGGGTGGTGTGCCTGATCGACCCGATCGGTGACGTGTACGCCTGCCCGTTCGCGATCCACGACCAGTTCCTCGCCGGAAACATCGTGTCCGACGGCGGTTTTCAGCAGGTGTGGCAGCACTCCGAACTGTTCCAGGACCTGCGGTCACCGCAGACCGGCGGCGCCTGCTCGAAGTGCTCGCACTACGACGCCTGCCGCGGCGGTTGCATGGCGGCGAAGTTCTTCACCGGCCTGCCGATGGACGGCCCGGACCCCGAATGTGTTCAGGGATACGGTGAATCGGCCCTTGCCGCGGACCGTAGCGTCCCGAAGTCCAGCCAGGATCACTCCAGGACCGGGAAGCGCGCCGAGCGCCGCATCCCGCAGGCGCCGGTCCCGCTGACCCTGTTGACCACCCGGCCTCCGGCCAAGATCTGTGACGAAAACCCGCTCGCGGGAATGAAATAGAGGAATATCGATGGCAAAGAATGCCTGGTTCGAGACCGTTGCCGAGGCGCAGCGGCGGGCGAAGAAGCAGCTCCCGAAGCCGGTGTACATGGCGCTGGTCGCCGGTTCCGAGAAGGGCCTGACCACCAGCGACAACATCGACGCCTTCGGCGAGCTCGGGTTCGCTCCGCATGTCGCTGGCCTGTCGGACAAGCGCGAACTGTCCACCAGCGTGATGGGGCAGCCGCTGTCGTTCCCGGTCATGATCTCCCCGACCGGTGTGCAGGCCGTGCACCCCGACGGTGAGGTCGCCGTTGCCAGGGCGGCCGCAGCGCGGGGCATCGCGATGGGCCTGTCCTCATTCGCCAGCAAGTCCGTCGAGGAGGTGACGGCGGCGAACCCGCAGACCTTCTTCCAGATGTACTGGGTCGGCACCAGAGACGAACTGCTGCACCGGATGGAGCGCGCCAAGAAGGCGGGCGCCACCGGCCTGATCATGACCCTGGACTGGTCGTTCTCGATGGGCCGCGACTGGGGTTCCCCGTCGATCCCGGAGAAGATGGACTTCGCCGCGATGAAGGCGAACGCCCTGCAGGGCCTGCTGCACCCGAAGTGGCTGTCGCAGTTCGTCCGTTCCGGCGCCATCCCGGACCTGACCACCCCGAACCTCGCCCCGGCGGACGGCGGCCCAGCGCCGACGTTCTTCGGTGCCTACGGGGAGTGGATGGGGACCCCGCTGCCCACCTGGGAGGACGTCGCCTGGCTGCGTGAGCAGTGGGACGGTCCGTTCATGCTCAAGGGCGTCATGCGGGTCGACGACGCCAAGCGCGCCGTCGACGCGGGCTGCACCGCGATCTCGGTTTCGAACCACGGCGGCAACAACCTGGACGGCACCCCCGCCCCGATTCGGGCGCTGCCCGCGATCGCGGAGGCCGTCGGCGAGCAGCTCGAGGTGGTCCTCGACGGCGGCATCCGCCGCGGTTCCGACGTCGTCAAGGCCCTCGCCCTCGGCGCCCGGGCCGTGATGATCGGCCGCGCCTACCTGTGGGGCCTCGCCGCGAACGGGCAGGCCGGTGTCGAGAACGTTCTCGACATCCTGCGCGGTGGTGTCGACTCCGCCGTCCTCGGGCTCGGGCACTCCAGTGTCGCGGACCTGTCCCCGACGGACCTGGTCATCCCCGACGGCTTCCGCCGCGACCTCGGGCTCTGACCTGACGGGCCCTGACCTGCCAACCGGCTCAGGCCTGCTGACCTCGACGACCACCCTGGCCGGGCGCACCGCGTCCTCCAGGGTGGTCTTCGGTCCTCATGAGACGAACCTCGGTGTCGGGAGGGCGTTCTCGTCCCGGCACACGAACTACTACGAGGCGAGGGCGCGCGGCGGGTGCGGCGTGATCGTCACCGAGGTGGCGTCGGTGCGTGCCGACGACCACCCGTATGAGCGGGCACCACTGGCCGCGGAGTCCGAATCCGGCTGGCGTGACATCGTTACCGCCTGCCGCCCGCACGGAACCCTGGTCCTCGCCGGGCTCGGCCACGCCGGTCTGCAGGGGACGAGCGCATACTCGCAGTCGGTCCTGTGGGGCCCCTCCCCGATCGCGGACGTGGTGACCCGTGAGCTGCCCGCCGAGATGGGAGACCGGGAGATCGGCGAGGTGATCACCGGTTTCGCGGCCGCCGCAGCGCGGGCGGTCGCGGCGGACGTGGACGGTGTCGAGCTGGACGCGGGTCCGGCGGCCCTGCTGCGCCAGTTCCTCTCGCCGCTCACCAACCTCAGGTCGGACGGCTACGGCGAGGATCGCGCGCGCCTGCTGCACGAGGTGATCGCGGCGGTCCGGGCCGTGCTCGGCACTGGCCGGATCCTCGCCCTCCGGCTGAGCTGCGATGAACTGACGTCGTGGGGCGGGATCACCCTCGACGACGCGGTCGACCAGGTGGGCGCGCTCGGTGAGTCGATCGACCTGCTCACCGTGGTGCGCGGCGGTCCGACCACCGCGACCCGGTACCGGCCGGACGCGCACACCCCGCCGATGTTCACCGTGGAACCGACCCGCCGCATCCGCGCGGCCACCACCGTTCCGATCGTCCTGCAGGGCAGCGTGATCGACGCCGCGGCCGCGGAGAGCGCGCTCGGCGACGGGGTTGCCGACCTGGTCGAGATGACCCGCGCGCAGATCGCCGACCCCGACCTGGTCGCTGCCGTCCGCGGCGGCCGGGCCCCCCGTCCGTGCGTGCTGTGCAACCAGACTTGCCTGGTGCGCGACCCCCGCAACCCGATCGTCACCTGCATCGGCAACCCCACCACCACCCCGGGTGAAGGGCACCATCACGCCGTTGGACCGGGCGAGGGGCACCGTCACCCCGGGACGCGGGAGGTGCTGGTCGTCGGTGGTGGTCCCGCAGGTCTGGAGGCGGCTCGGGTGCTTGCCGCGGCCGGGAATCGGGTCCGGCTGGTCGAGCGCCGAGATCGGCTCGGCGGCATGGTTGCCCGCGCGGCGACCGGAAACCTGACGCGGCTGGCCGCGATCACCGACTGGCTCGCCCGCGAGTGCCACCGCCTCGGGGTCCGCATCGAACTGGGCCGCGAGATCACCGAATCCGATGTCACGGACGCCGATGCGACGGTGCTCGCCACCGGCAGCGTCGCCGCGCCGTGGCCGGTGCCGGGGGACGGCAGCGTGCCGGTGCGCACCGCACCGGACGTCCTGGACGCCGCGCACGCCGTCACCGGGGCGGTGCTGGTGTGGGATCCGATCGGTGGCCCGGTGGGGGTCGCGGTGGCCGAGCATCTCGCGGCAGGCGGCCACCCGGTCGCGATCGCGACCCCGGATCCGGTGATCGGCACCGGCCTCGGGCGCACCGGCGACCTCGCCGACGCCAACGGCCGGCTGCAGCGGTCCGCGGTGACCCGCCACCTGCGCAGCAGGATCGTCGACATCGTCGGTGGCGCAGTTGAACTCGAACAGGTGCACACGGGGGAGCGGAGCACGGTCCGGGCGGCGGTCATTGTCGACTGTGGGCACCGGGTCCCCGACGAGGCACTGGGCAGGCACCTCGAGCGGCGCGGCGCACAGTCGTGCGGCGACCGCGTCGCACCGCGCACCATCGCCGAGGCAGTCCGGGAGGGCCGCGGTGCCGCCGCGCGCCTGATGTCCGGGTGGGCGCGGTGAGCTTCCCGAGGCTGCTGGCGCCGCTGACCCTCGGCCCCCGGACGGTGCGCAACCGGCTCGTGTTCACCGCGCACCTGACCAACGCCGCCGTCGATGGCCTGCCCACCGGGCAGCACGCCGACTACTACGCGGCCCGGGCGCGGGGTGGTGCCGGACTGATCATCACCGAGGAGCAGTGCGTCCACCCGACCGACTGGCCGTACGAGAAGGTGATCCACGGTCACCGCCCCGAGGTGATCGCCGGATACCGCCGGATCACCGATGCCGTCCACGAGCACGGGGCGGTGATCCTCGCGCAGCTCAACCACAATGGTGGCCAGGGGTCGGGAATGTACTCCGGCCTTCCGCTGTTGGCGCCGAGCCCCGTCCCCGATCCACTGTTCCGCGAGGTCCCCCGACAGGTGGACGCCGCCGACCTCGCCGACCTCGTCGACGGCTACGCGCGCGTCGCAACCCACTGTCGTGCTGGCGGATTCGACGGCGTCGAGATTCAAGCGTCGCAGTCCTCGATCCTGCGCGCGTTCCTGTCCCCACAGACGAACCTGCGTTCCGACGGCTACGGCGGGTCGCTCGCGCATCGGGCCCGGCCGCTGCTCGAGGTGATCGCCGCGGTCCGGGCGGCGTTGGGACCGGACCTGGTCCTCGGCGTGCGACTGACCGGGGAGGAGGCGATCGCGAACGGCATCCATCTCGACGAGGCGGTCGCGGTGGCGACGATGGTCGAGGCAACCGGCGCGGTGAACTATCTGAACACATCCATCGGGATGGCCACCGAGACGCTGCACCTGATCGAGGGGTCGATGGCGGTGCCGAACGGCTACGCCCTGTTCATTCCCAACGCGATTCGCCGCGCCGTGTCCCTCCCCGTCGTCGGGGTCGGGCGGTTCACCGGTCCCGTCCAGGCCGAGCAGGCCCTGACGGAGGGGCAGTGCGACCTGGTCGGTGTGGTCCGCGGCCAGATCGCGGACCCCGACTTCGCCGTGAAGGCGGCGACCGGGCGCCCCGAGGAGATTCGGGCGTGCCTGGGATGCAATCAGGAGTGCATCGGCAGGGTCGGGTTGAACCGGTGGCTCGGCTGCATTGAAAACCCGGCGGCGGGACGGGAATCGGTGCCGCTGCCGATGCCGCGGCGCCGCGGCCGCGCGGTGGTCGTGGTCGGGGGCGGACCCGCCGGGCTGCAAGCCGCCGCCACCGCCGCCCAGCGCGGCCATGCCGTCACCCTGTACGAACGCGCACCCCGGTTCGGGGGGCAGGTGCGTACCGCAGCGGCGGCCGTGGGCCGAGCCGAGTTCGGGGAGTTGACAGCGAATCTGGAACGCGAGTGCCTGCGATCCGGCGTCACGATGCGCACCGGCGTTGCCGTCGACGCCGCGCTGGTGCTGGCACTGGCCCCGGAGGTGGTGATCGTCGCGACGGGGGCCCGGCCGTCGCGGCCGGCGTGGTCGGGCGGCAGCGACCGGGTCGTCGACGTGCGGGACGTTCTCGACGGCGGCGTCCACCCGACAGGCCGGGTCCTGGTGTTCGACGAGTTGGGATTCCATCAGGGCACGTCGGTCGCCGAGACACTCGCTGCCCGCGGTGCCGGGGTCACGATCGCGACTCCGGGGATGATTGTCGGGCAGGACCTCGGCCTGACCCTGGACATGGAGGGCTGGCAGCGTCGCGCGCACGCGGCGGGCGTCGTCGAACGAACCGACACCGTCCCGACCGGGATCGCCGACACCGGGACGGGGATCCGCGTGCACCTGCTCCATCACCCCACCGGTGTGGTGGAGCAGGTCGAGTTTGACGCGGTCGTGTGCGCGGTGCACCAACGTCCGGTGGACCAGTTGTGGAAAGAACTGTCCGGCAGCGGATTCGAGGTGCATCGCATCGGGGATGCGCTGTCGCCCCGGCGTGCCGACGCCGCGGTCCGGGAGGGGTATCGGGTTGCTCTCTCCCTCTGACCCGGCCGCCAGCACGCGGCGGCGTGCCGGGGGTGGAGGCGGCGGCAGGACGCGGCCTACCCTGGCAGGCATGCCCACCTCCCTCGCCGACGCCACCTGGCCCGAGATCGCGGACGGCAGGCCCGCGCTGGCGGTCCCGGTCGGGTCGCTCGAACAGCACGGCCCGCACCTGCCCCTCGACACCGACACCAGGATCGCGTCGGCGGTTGCCGGGGCATTGCCGGGTCTGCGGCTCGCACCCGCGATCGCGTACGGCGCCAGCGGCGAGCACGAGGGGTTCGCCGGGACCGTGTCGCTGGGTGCCGAGGTGCTGCGCACTCTGATCGTCGAGTACGGACGGTCGGCGTGTCGCTGGTCGCCGCGCGTGTTGTTCGTCAACGGGCACGGCGGCAACGCACCTGCGCTCGCGGAGGCGGTGACGCTGCTCCGGTACGAGGGCCGCGACGCGGCCTGGCTGCCGTGCGCGGTACCGGGCGCCGACGCCCACGCAGGTCGAACCGAAACCGCACTGTTGCTGCATCTTTCGCCGGACAAGGTGCGGATGGACCGGGTCGAGGCGGGTGATCCACGGCCGATCGCGGAGCTGATGCCGCGGCTGCGGGCTGGCGGTGTCGCCGCGGTCAGCGCGAACGGGATTCTCGGCGATCCGACGGATGCCGATGCCGTCGAGGGGGCACTGCTGTTCGATCAGATGTGCGGCCGCGCGGTCGCGGCGGCCGGGCGGTGGCAGCCGGATGAGCACGGGATGTTGCGGTGAGAGCAGATCCGAATACGATCGCCTGATGCGCCAAGCTCGACTACCCGATGGATTCGGTGTGCGACTCGATCCGACGGTGCGCACGTTCTCCGATGGACGGGTGCTGATCGGGGGATCCCCCACCCGGATGCTCAAACTGGCTCCCACCGCGGCCGCGATGATCGGCGACGGCTACCTGAAGGTCGTCGATCCCCAGTCGGCGGAGGTCGCGCGGCACCTGCTCGACTCCGGGGTCGCCAACCCGCGGCCGATGAGCTCACCGCCCAACCACGACGTCACCGTCGTCGTCCCGGTCCGGGACAACATTGCCGGGCTCAACCGGCTCCTCCCCGCCCTGCGTGGGCTGAACGTCGTCGTCGTCGACGACGGATCCGCGGAGCCGGTGATCTCGCCCCCGGTGCAGGGCGGGCGCGGGGAGATCACCGTGGTGCGGCATTCCGAGGCGCGCGGACCGGCCGCCGCGCGGAACACCGGGATGGCCCTGGCCACAACGGGGTTCGTCGCCTTCCTGGACTCTGACGTGGTGCCCCGGACCGGCTGGCTCGAGGCGATGCTCGGCCACTTCAGCGACCCCGCGGTCGCGATGGTCGCGCCACGGATCGTGGCACTCGAACCGGCGGGGGGAGCGTTGGCGCGCTACGAGCACGCACGCTCCTCTCTCGACCTTGGGCGCAAGGAGGGGCCGGTCCGGGCGGGGAGCGCGGTGTCGTACGTGCCGAGCGCGGCGATGCTGGTGCGCCGACGCGCGCTGGACGAGTGCGGTGGTTTCGACGAGTCGATGCGCGTCGCCGAGGATGTTGACCTCTGCTGGCGCCTGCACGACGCGGGCTGGCGGTTGCGGTACGAGCCGATCTCCCACGTCGCGCACGACCACCGGGTGTCGTTCCGGAAATGGTTCGGGCGCAAGATGTTCTACGGGACGGGTGCGGCACCGTTGGCGGCCCGTCATCATGGGCTGGTGCCGCCACTGGCGATGTCGTGGTGGACCCTCGTCGCCTGGGTGTTCGCGGCGACCGGCACCCGGTTCGGGGTGGTCGCCGCCGCGGTCACCCAGGCGACGACGGTGATCCGGCTGCGCCGGACCTTCGGGGAACTCGACAGGCCGACGCGGATCGCGACGGTGCTCGCGATCCAGGGGATGGCCGGTGGGGCGTGGCAGCTCGCGTCCGCGGTGTGCAGGCACTACTGGCCGGTCACGGTGCTCGCGGCCGTCTGTTCCCGGCGGGTCCGCCGGGCGGTGGTTGCCGTCGCGGTCGCGGAGGGTGCCGCCGACTGGTGGACGCACCGCGAACCGGAAGGGCTCGGTCCGGTCCGGCACATCGCCTACAAGCGTCTCGACGACCTTGCCTACGGGGCGGGGTTGTGGCGCGGTGCCGTCACGCACCGCAGCCTGGCCGCACTGAAGCCCCGCCTGACCAGGTGACGAGCGGCGCACCCGGTGCCCGGAACTGTGCGTGATTTTCCCCCCGATGGGGGTGAAAACCACGCACGGGCGGCGGAGCCGCTGGCGGCGGACGTGATCGTGGTTGGCGCCGGATCGGCGGGGTGCGTCGTTGCCGCGCGGCTCAGCGAGAATCCCGAGCGCACGGTGATCCTGATCGAGGCGGGCCCCGGCGTCGTCGGGCCGGGCCCGCTCGGGGTGTTGCCGGTCGGGCCGCACAGCGACGTGGTCGGGAGATACCCGGCGCGGCTGCGGGACGGCGCGCCGGAGACGGTGCTGGCGAGGGGCCGGATGCTCGGCGGGTCCGGTGCCGTCAACGGCGGCTACTTCCTTCGCGGCACCGCAGCGGACTTCGAGCGGTGGCCGCCGTCGTGGTCGTACGCGTCGGTGTTGCCGTACTTTCGCCGGCTCGAGACCGATCCGTTCGGGGACCGACGCTGGCACGGTGACACCGGTCCGGTTCCCGTCACCAGAACCGCTCCGGACGAGCGGCACCCCATCAGTACGGCCTTCCTCGACGCCGCCGACCGGGCGGGCTTCGGCTACCGGGCGGACCTGAACGAACCCGACGCCGACGGCGCAGGCCCGGTGCCGCTCAACGCGCGCGCCGGTCTGCGGATCGGCACCGCGACCGCCTACCTGGCCCCGCACACCGGCCGGCCGAACCTGCGGGTGCTCACCGACACCGCCGCGCGGCGGGTGGAGCTGTCCGGGCACCGGGCCACCGGCGTCGAGGTCGAGTCGGGTGGCGTTCGCCGGGTGCTGCGGGCGTCGACGGTGGTGCTGTGCACGGGCGCGGTCGGAACACCGCACCTGCTGATGCATTCCGGAGTTGGTTCCGCGCAACAACTTTCGGTGCACGACATCCCGGTGCGCGTCGACCTCCCCGGCGTCGGACGGGCGTTCGAGGACCACCCCGAGGTCACCGTCGGCTACCGCAGGACCGCCGCACCGCCGCACCGTGCGGACCGGGCGATCCTCGAGGTGGTCCTCGCGGCCGAGCTCGACGGGGAGCCGGTCGAGGTGCGGCCCTACACCGCCACGTTCGGCGAGGCGATCCCCGGCGTGGACGACCCGCTCGCCCGGATCGGGGTGGCGCTGATGCGCCCGCGCAGCCGCGGTGAGATCGTGCTGACGGCCGCCGACCCCGCCGCCCCGCCGCTGGTGCGGTACCGATACCTGGAGGCGGCCGCGGACCGGGCGGCGCTGCGCGCGGGAGTCGCGCTCGCCGAGGACCTGCTCCGCGGTCCGGCGTTCACCGGGCTGCTCGACCCACGAAGCCTGACCGACGCGTCCGCGACCTTCGGCACCTCGATGCACCTGTCGGGCGGCTGCTCGATCGGTGCGCCCGACGATCCGGACGCCGTCGTCGACGACCGCTGCCGGGTGCACGGCGTCGACGGGCTGTGGATCGCGGACGGCTCGGTGATGCCGTCCCTCCCGACCCGCGGCCCGCACGCGACGACGGTGATGATCGGGGAACGGGTCGCGGAGTTCGTCGCGCTGCTGGACGTCTGACCAGCAGATCCGGTGGCGGAGCGACGGCCGCCCCGGTGTGACTGGCGTTACAGTGGTGGGACGACGCCGAGAGGAATCTCCTTGACCACTACCGCACGGGCCGGTGCCCGCGGCAACCCCTGGGTGGCCGTTCGGCCGGGTGACGATGTCGCTGAACTCGCCCGCACGGTCTCCTCCGCGCACCGCTCGTTCGTTGAGGGTGCGGACACCCGGACCGGTGGCCCCGGCGCCGGACCGTCGGTCAGGCCGGTGGTGTTCGACTCGTGGGTGCGCAGCCGGGACCGGGGCGTGAACCCGCGGTCCGTCGGCGACGAGGACCCGCTGGGCGGGGTGGAACTCGGCGGCTACCGCGCCGCCCACCCGATGGCGTTGGTGCGGCCGGTGGTCCGCAGGCTGCTGGTCGAGGACGTCGCGGACACCGGGCTGCTGGTCGCGATCAGCGATGCCGCCGGGCGGCTGCTGTGGGTCGAGGGGGATTCCGGGGCGAAGGACCGCGCGGTCGCGATGCGCTTCGTCGAGGGCGCGGACTGGAGCGAGGATCGCGTCGGCACCAACGCGCCGGGCACCGCCCTCGCGGTCGACCAGTGCGTGCAGATCTTCGGGGCCGAGCACTTCAGCGCCGCCGTCCACGACTGGAGCTGTTCGGCGGCCCCGGTGCACGACCCGGCGAGTGGGCGGATCCTCGGTGCCATCGACATCACCGGCGGCCCCGAGGTGGCGCAGCCGCAGGTGCTTGCGTTGGTTCGGGCGACGGTTGCGGCGGCGGAGGCCGAGCTGCGGCTGCACCTGCTGAACTCGCCACGGCTGCTCGGGGCGCAAGCACCCGGCCTCGCGACGCCGGGATCGGCAGCACCCCGGCTGGCGGTCCTCGGTTCCGGTCGACCGACGTTGATCCGCGGCGGCGATCGTATTCCGTTGTCGCGCAGGCACGCGGAGATCCTGCTACTCCTCGCGCAGCACGCCGAGGGGCTGTCCGGTGACCAGTTGTCCGTCCTGCTCGACGAGGTCGAACTCGACGCCGTCACGATCCGCGCCGAGATGTCGCGGCTGCGGAAGGTTTTTGGGGCCGACGGGCTCGGGTCCCGCCCGTATCGGTTGCTCGTCGATCTCGACACCGATGTCGACGAGGTGCGCCGCGCCCTCGAGGCCGGTGATGCGGCCGCGGCGCTCGCCGCGTACCGCGGCCCGGTGCTGCCCGGGTCGGATGCGCCGGGCGTCGAGGAGATCCGCGAACAGGTCCGGGCCCGCATGCAGGCGGCGCTGCTGCGGTCCGGCGAGCAACGCCTGCTCGCGCGGTGGACGGCAACCCCGGACGGGCGCGGGGACTCGGCGGCCTGGGCGGCGTACCTGTCCTCGATCGATCCGCGGTCGCCGATGTACGACCAGGTCAGGGCCAGGATCGCGATCCTCGACGAACAGCTGGGCGGGTGACGGCTCCCGGTCGCAACCCCGTTGCAACCCCCCGGCTCGTAGTGTTCCGCTCATAGTGTTCCGGATCACACCGCGGGACCGACCGCAGCAGAGGAGTTCGACGATGACCGTGTACGCCCGCCCGGGTTCGCCCGACGCGCTCATGTCCTTCCAGTCCCGCTACGAGAATTACATCGGCGGGCAGTGGGTGGCCCCCGTCAAGGGCCAGTACTTCGAGAACACCACCCCGATCACCGGTCAGCCGTTCTGTGAGATCGCCCGCGGCACCGCCGAGGACGTCGATCTGGCGCTCGACGCCGCCCACGCCGCCGCTCCCGCCTGGGGCAAGACCCCCGTCGCCGAGCGGGCCGTGATCCTGAACCGGATCGCCGACCGCATCGAGGAGAATCTCGAGTCGATCGCGCTCGCCGAATCCTGGGACAACGGCAAGCCGATCCGCGAGACGCTGAACGCCGACATTCCGCTCGCCGTCGACCACTTCCGCTACTTCGCTGGCGCCATCCGCGCGCAGGAGGGGTCGCTGTCGGAGATCAACGGTGACACTGTTGCCTACCACTTCCACGAGCCGCTCGGCGTGGTCGGGCAGATCATCCCGTGGAACTTCCCGATCCTGATGGCGACCTGGAAGTTGGCGCCCGCGCTGGCCGCGGGCAACGCCGTGGTGCTCAAGCCGGCTGAGCAGACCCCCGCGTCGATCCTCTACCTGTTCTCCCTGATCGGGGACCTGCTGCCGCCCGGTGTGGTCAACATCGTGAACGGGTTCGGCACCGAGGCGGGCAAGCCGCTCGCGTCCAGCCCGCGGATCAAGAAGATCGCCTTCACCGGCGAGACCACCACCGGCAGGCTGATCATGCAGTACGCCTCGCAGAACCTGATCCCGGTCACCCTCGAACTCGGCGGCAAGAGCCCGAACATCTTCTTTTCCGACGTGCTCGCCGCGAACGACGACTACCAGGACAAGGCCCTGGAGGGGTTCACGATGTTCGCCCTGAACCAGGGCGAGGTGTGCACCTGCCCGTCCCGGTCGCTGATCCAGGAGGACATCTTCGACGAGTTCCTGGCGATGGCCGCGATCCGCACCAAGGCCGTCCGGCAGGGCGACCCGCTCGACACCGACACGATGATCGGCGCGCAGGCGTCCAACGACCAGTTCGAGAAAATCCTCTCGTACATCGAGATCGGGAAGTCCGAGGGGGCGAAGCTGATCACCGGCGGTGAGCGGGCGGATCTCGGCGGCGACCTGTCCGGTGGCTACTACATCCAGCCGACCGTCTTCACCGGCAACAACAGGATGCGGATCTTCCAGGAGGAGATCTTCGGCCCGGTGGTGTCGGTGACCTCGTTCAAGGACTACGACGAGGCCATCTCGATCGCCAACGACACCCTGTACGGGCTCGGGGCCGGGGTGTGGTCCCGGGACGGTGGCGTCGCCTACCGCGCCGGGCGCGACATCCAGGCCGGGCGGGTGTGGACGAACACCTACCACCAGTACCCCGCGCACGCGGCGTTCGGAGGATACAAGCAGTCCGGCATCGGACGCGAGAACCACCACATGATGCTCGACCACTACCAGCAGACCAAGAACCTGCTGGTGAGCTACGCACCCAAGGCGCAGGGCTTCTTCTGATGCCCCGCTTCCTCCGGCTCCCTCGGCCGGCGGAATAACGCGGCGCCCGCCGATACCCCCTCGTCGGCGGGCGCCGCCCCTCCGTTTCCGCACGGGCACAGCAGAAGTCCGCTCCCGGGACCCACCACACGAACGGACGGAACGCACCATGGTCGATACGACGAAGGCAGCGGCCGACCCGCCGCCGAGGATCGTCGCCACCGAGGCGGCCGCGGATCTGCTGCGCCTGCTGGTCGCCGCGCACGGCGGGGTGATGATGCACCAGTCCGGCGGGTGCTGCGACGGTTCCGCACCGATGTGCTATCCGGTCGGGGAGTTCATCGTGGGGGACCGGGACATTCTCGTCGGGCTGCTCGACCTTCGGCTGCGGGTGGGGGAGCGGGCGGTGGACCTGCCGGACGGTGCCGACGCGGTACCGGTGTGGATCTCCGGGCCGCAGTTCGAGCTGTGGAAGCACACCCAGTTGGTGATCGACGCGGTCCCCGGCCGGGGCTCCGGGTTCAGTCTCGAATCGCCCGAGGGGCTGCGCTTCCTCAGCCGCGGACGCGCTTTCGCCGCGGCGGAGCTCGGGATGCTTGCCGTCGCCGACCCGATCACCGGTCAGCAGTGGGAGGCCGGACGGCGACCCGGGCCCGCGGTCGTCCCGCAGATCGTCGCGGAGGCCGCCGACGCCTGCCCCGTCCAACGCCGTCCGTGACGGCTGGGCCGCGGGTCACCGCCGGACCATGCGCACCAGATCGCCGCCCGGTCCCTCCAGTTGCCGGGGCGGGCGCCACACCGCGCGCAGGATCCGGTCGAGGTGCAGCTCCGCCACCTCGACGACCTTGAGGTCCCCCGCCGCCACCTGGTCGGCGACGGCGAGGGTGCTCAGCACCGCGGGGCCGACGCCGCCGAGCACGCTCGTCCGGATCGCTGCCGCGCTGCCGAGTTCCAGAAGTGGTGCGGCGCGGTCGTATTCGTGCAGCGCGACGTCGAGGGTGGTGCGGGTACCCGATCCGGGTTCCCGGACCACGAGGGGGGTTCGTGCGAGTTCGCCGATCGTGAGCGGCTTCCTGCGCCGGGCCAACGGATGTCCGGGGTCGACCACGACCACCAGTCGGTCGCGGGCGACCGCGACGGTGTGCAGTCCGCGGGGCACCGTCGGCGACTCGACGAAGCCGACATCGCAGGCGCCGCCGATGACGTCGTCGAACACCAGGGTCGAGTTGCGAACCTGCAGGTGCACCGTGACGTCCGGGTTCTGCTGACGGAACCGGCCGAGCCAGCCGGGCAGCAGGTGTTCGGCCACCGTCATGCTCGCACTGATTGTCAGTTCAGCGGCACGTCTCTCCCGCATGCCCGCCGCGACGTCGATCAGGTGCCTCGCGTCGGCGAGCACCTTCCTCGACCAGTGCGCGAGCACGGTGCCCTCCGCGGTCAGCGTGGAACCGGTCGGTCTGCGGAGCAGGAGCGGCGCGCCAACCTGCGCCTCGAGACGCTTCATCGCCCGGCTCGCGTTCGGTTGCGCGACGCCGGCCACTTTTGCTGCCGCGCTGAGGCTCCCGTGATCGTCGACACCAACCAGTAGTTCCAGGACGTCCAGGTCGGGCCACCGCATCTTCATATCGAAAGTGTATGCCTAAAGCGCGTGCCCATATCGGAACGATATGTAGCCATGGCGGATCGAGGGCTACCGGAACGACCAGGCGTGCGCCAGTGTTCATGGCATGTCCAGCGATGTCGGTGCACCCCCCACCCCGCCCGCCGTCTCCGCGGCGACCCCCCGGTCCCGCGCCGTTGGCACGGTCGTCGGCGTCGCGGTGTGCGCGTTCGGTGCCGCGCTCGCGATGGGCATCGGCCGGCTGGTCCCCGCGGTCAGCCCCCTCCTCATCGCGATCGTGGCGGGTGCCTTGCTGGCGAACCTGGTGGCGCTGCCCGCCAGGATTCGTCCCGGCCTCGACTTCTCCGCGAAGCGACTCCTCCGGGTGGGGGTGGCCCTGCTCGGCCTGCAACTGATGTTCAGCGACGTGGCCGACCTTGGCTGGGGGGTGATCGCGGTCGTGGTGGCGGTCGTCGTCGCCGGCATCGCGGGCACGATGTGGGTGGGTGCGCTGCTCGGGTTGTCGTGGACGCAGCGGATCCTGATCGCGTGCGGCTTCTCGATCTGTGGTGCCGCGGCGGTCGCCGCGACCGACGGCGTCGTCAACGCGAAGGAGGAGGAACTGCTCACCGCGGTGGCGCTCGTTGCGGTCTTCGGGACCGTGATGATCCCGGCGATCCCCCTCCTCGCGCGGATGCTCGGGCTCACCGACCGGCAGTCCGGGATGTGGGCGGGCGCGTCGATCCACGAAGTCGCGCAGGTCGTCGCCGCGGGCGGCGTCATCGGCGGTGGCGCGCTCGCCGTCGCGACCGTCGTCAAGCTGGCCCGGGTCCTGATGCTCGCGCCGGTCATGGCGTATCTCGGAGCCCGGCAGCGTCGAATGGTCACCGGCGGTCGAATGGCGAGGGGCGAAGGAACGCAGCCGCCGCTGGTGCCGATGTTCGTCGTCGGCTTCCTCGCATGCGTGACACTGCGCTCGACCGGACTGCTCCCGCAGCAGGTCCTCGACATCGCCGGGCCGGTGCAGACCGCGCTGCTGGCCGCCGCGATGTTCGCGCTCGGCCTCGGCGTTCGGCTGAGCCTGCTCAGGTCGATGGGCCCGCGCCCGGTCGTTCTCGCCGCGCTGTCCACGGTGTGGGTCGCCGTCGTCGCGCTGATCGGTGTGCTGGTGGTGGCGTGACGACGGCTTCCTCACCGGGCTATAGCCCCGGGGTCGGGTCGGGTAGCTGCCGCCGCCGCGCCGGGGCGCGAGATGATGAAGCCCCACCGCCGCGGCGAACGCGCGGCGACACGACAGAGGAGATGCGCAATGGCCTTCGCAGGCAACGTGGATGAGCTGGCCCTACTGCAGTCGGTGCGGCTCAAGGGCGCGGTGACGCCGCCGGTGCTCGCCGTGCAGCTTGGGGTGGGGGAGTCCTCCGCGCAGGCAGCGCTCACCGCCCTGGTCGAGATGGGCCGGGCCGTCGCCGACGACGCAGGCTCGGTCACCCTCACCGCGGAGGGAGTCACCGAGCTCGACACCCAGCTCGACGCCGAACGGGTGTCGATCGACGAGTTCCTGTTCGCGGAGGTCGTCGAGCGGTTCGAGCCGCTGGACGCCGAGTTCTCCGACGCGAGCGGCGACCCCGACAAGCTCGCGGACCTGGACCGCCGCGCCGCCGACGTGTTCGACGACGTCTCCGCCTACGTGCCGCGGCTCGCGCGCTACCAGGAACTGCTCGCCGACACCGTCGCGGACGCTGGCGCGTACGCGGTCGTGTGGTCGGAGCTGCGCACGGAGATCCTCAGCGCGGCGGGCCGCTGACCTAGGTGTGACGCGGCTCACCCCTCCCCCCTTTCGGGGGTGGTTTGGGGGTGAGCCGCGTCACTACCTTTTCTCGCAACCCCGGCGATCTGGGCCGGGGACCCCGCACTGCGAGAAGAGGACCCATGACCACAGTCTCGTCCGACCCGGCACCCCCGGGAGTGTCCGCCGACCCTGCGAAGGCCGTCGCGACCGCGCCCGCGACGCGGACGAGCGTGCGCCGGGTGGCGGTCGCCAGCTGCATCGGCACGACCATCGAGTTCTACGACTTCTTCATCTACGGGACGGCAGCGGCACTCGTCTTCCCGACCGTGTTCTTCCCCGCGCTCGGATCCACCGCGGGAACCGTGGCCTCGTTCGCCACCTTCGCGGTCGCGTTCGTCGCGCGGCCGGTCGGTGCCATGCTGTTCGGGCACTACGGTGACCGGATCGGGCGCAAGAAGACCCTGGTTTCCACCCTGCTGTTGATGGGCATCTCCACGTTGCTGATCGGCCTGCTGCCCAGTGCGGCGACGATCGGTGTCGCGGCCCCGGTGATTCTGGTGCTGCTGCGCTTCGCACAGGGGTTCGCCGTCGGCGGCGAATGGGCGGGCGCGACCCTGCTCACCGCCGAGTACGCGCCGCCCGGCAAACGCGGCCTGTACGCGATGTTCCCGCAGCTGGGCCCCGCGATCGCGTTCATCCTCTCGTCGGGGACGTTCCTCGCCACCGGCGCGGTGCTCGGCGACACCAACGAGGCGTTCCTGACCTGGGGCTGGCGGGTGCCGTTCCTCTTCTCGATCGTGCTCGTCGGCATCGGCCTGTACATGCGGCTCGCGATCGAGGAGACGCCGGTGTTCCGGGCCAACCAGGCCACGCGGGCCACCCAGGCCGACACATCGAGCGCCCGGCTACCGTTCGCCGACGCCTGGCGGCATCAGAGCAAGGAGATCCTGCTGTCCGCGGGCGCCCTTGCCACCCTGTTTGCGTTCTTCTACATGGGCACCGCGTTCCTCACCAGTTACGGCACAACGACCCTCGGCTTCTCGCGACCGTTCGTGCTGTCGGTCGGCATCGCATCGGCGGTCGTATTCGGCGCCGCCATCGTGGTGTCCGCCCTGTACTCCGATCGGATCGGCCGCCGCAGGGTGATCATGGCGTCCTGTGTCGCCGCGTTCGTCTGGGCGTTGGCGCTGTTCCCGATCCTCGACTCGGGCAGCCCGGCGGCGTTCGCGATCGGCATGTTCGGCACCCTCGCGATCTTCGGGATCGCCTATGGGCCGTGCGGAGCGCTGCTCCCGGAGATGTTCGCGACCCGCTACCGCTACACCGGCGCCGGGCTCGGCTACAACCTGGCGGGGGTGCTCGGCGGCGCGATCCCGCCGCTGCTCGCGGCGCCGCTCGCGGCCTCGTTCGGGGGCATCGCGATCGGTGTGCTGCTTGCCGCGCTGGCGGTGCTCAGCTTCGTCTGCACCCGCGCGTTGGTCGAGACCAAGGACCTGACGCTGTAGGACGACGTCCGTCGGGTCGGATGTCCTGTTCTCGGACAGTTGCCGGCAGCCGATCCGACGGACTATGTCGTGGATCACACCCATGCGAGTAGTTTCGATTGCACCCCGTCCGGCGGCCTCGGTGGCCGGACGTGAAGGAGGACCAGCAATGACCGGGACCGTGTCGGATGCCGCAGCAGTGGACGGGTCGGGCTCACCCACGCTGCCCAGTTATGCGTCGGGAGTGTGGGACGCCCCGATGCTGGGGGACACCATCGGCGACAACCTGGACCGGACCGTCGCCGCCCACGGCGACCGGGATGCGCTCGTCGACCACGCCAGCGGTCGCCGCTGGACGTACACGCAGTTCGCCGCCGACGTGGACGCCATCGCGGCGGGTCTGCTGGACCGCGGGGTCGCGAAGGGTGACCGGGTGGGTATCTGGGCGCCGAACTGCCCGGAATGGGCGATCGTGCAGTACGCGACAGCAAAGATCGGCGCGATCCTGGTCACCATCAACCCCGCCTACCGGTCGCACGAACTGCGGTACGTCCTCGAACAGGCGGGCATCGTGATGCTGATTTCCGCGGCCCAGTTCCGGACCTCCGACTACGCGGCGATGATCGAGGAGGTGCGGCCGTCCTGCCCCGCGCTCGGCTCGGTGATCCTGCTCGGCAGTCCCGACTGGCTGGCGCTGCTCGAGGAGGGCCGGGAATTGCACGCCGCCGACCCGTCCGCACTGCGGACGGCCCAGGCCGGGTTGTCCGCGGACGATCCAATCAACATTCAGTACACCTCGGGGACAACGGGTTTCCCGAAGGGTGCGACACTCAGTCACCACAACATCCTGAACAATGGCTACTTCGTCGGCGAGCTCTGCCACTACACCGAACTGGACCGAGTGTGCATCCCGGTGCCGTTCTATCACTGCTTCGGGATGGTGATGGGCAACCTCGCCTGCACCAGTCACGGTGCGGCGATGGTGATCCCGGCGCCCGCCTTCGACCCGGCGGCGACGCTCGCCGCGGTGCAGGCCGAGCGTTGCACGTCGCTGTACGGGGTGCCGACGATGTTCATCGCGGAACTCGCCGACCCCGGCTTCGCCGACTACAACCTGTCGAGCCTGCGCACCGGCATCATGGCGGGCTCGCCGTGCCCGGTGGAGGTGATGAAGCAGGTGATGGAGCAGATGGGCATGACCGAGGTATCCATCTGCTACGGGATGACCGAGACCTCGCCGGTGTCGCTGCAGACCCGCGCCGACGACACCGTCGACCAGCGGGTGTCCACGGTCGGCCGGGTCGGACCGCACCTCGAGGTGAAGATCGTCGACCCGGCAACGGGATTGACGGTGGCCCGGGGTGAGCCCGGTGAGCTGTGCACCCGCGGGTACTCGGTGATGCTCGGGTACTGGAATGACCCGGAGAAGAGTGCCGAGGCGATTGACGGTGCCCGGTGGATGCACACGGGCGACGTCGGGGTGATGGACACCGACGGGTACGTCGCGATCACCGGACGGATCAAGGACATGGTGATCCGCGGCGGTGAGAACATCTATCCCCGCGAGATCGAGGAGTTTCTCTACACCCACCCCGACGTCCTCGACGCGCAGGTGATCGGGGTCCCGGACACCAAGTACGGCGAGGAACTGATGGTGTGGGTGCGAATGCGGGACGGCGCAACCCCCCTCGACGCGGACACCCTGCGCGCCTATTGCACCGGGCAGCTCGCGCACTACAAGATTCCGCGGTACGTCCATGTCGTCGACGAGTTCCCGATGACCGTCACCGGCAAGGTGCGCAAGATCGAGATGCGGGAAATGTCCGTCCGCCTGATCGGGCGGACGTAGGGGCCCGGCATGGGTGGCGTCGGTGGGTGCGGTGGTCCGGTGATTCGCCCGGAGATCGCCCTGTCGTGGAAGCGATCGGAACTCAGTGGTGTCGACCCGGCAGGAAGCTACGACGCGCGTCCGTCCGGGGACGTCGACCCGGCGTCACGGCTGCTGCGGGCGGCGCGTCCCGTCCTCGACGAGATCGGGGTGCAGATAGCGGGCACCGAACTGTGCGTGCTGCTTGCCGACCCGGGCTGCCGGATCGTGGCCCGGGTCTTCGACAATCCCGCCGTCGAGCGCCAGCTGGAACTGCTGGGGGTGACCGTCGGCTCCCGATTCGGTGAGGATCATGCCGGCACCAACGCGCTCGGCACACCGCTGGAGGTGCGCCGCGGCGTCGTGGTCAACGGGCCGGAGCACTACCTGGAGCAGTTCAAGAACCTCAGCTGCTACGGGCACCCCATCATCCACCCGGTGACCAGGAGGGTCGAGGGCATTCTCGACCTGACGTGTATCGGGCCGCAGGTGAATTCGCTGTTCGCGCCGTTCCTGCAACGCGCGGCGGGCGACATCGAGCACCGGCTGCTCGAGGGGGCCCGCGCCTCGCAGCGCAGGCTGGTCGACGCCTTCCAACGGGTCTCGCCGCAGCGGCAGGTCGCGGTCGCCGCGGTTGCCGACGACCTGCTGCTGTCCAACCACGCGGCGCAGGAGATGCTCGACGCCGCCGACCACGCCGCCCTGCGGGGACTGGCGGCGGACCTGAGACCGGATCAGTCCCGCACGGCCCGTGTCGAACTCGTGTCGGGGGAGGCGGTGTCGGTGCGGGTGGAGCGGATCGCCGGAGCCGACGGCGGGACCCTGTTCCAGGTGGAGCCGGTGCACCGTGACACGATCCCGGTGCCACGGACCGCGACACCGTCGGCGGGCGGCCGTATTCGCTCCGAGCTGGAGCGGGCCCGCGGACGCGACGTTCCGGTGGCGATCCTGGGTGAGCCGGGGTCGGGCCGCACCTCGGCCGCCCGCGACGTGCTCGGCTCCGGGGATGCGCGGTGGTTCGACGCGTCGCGGATCGCGGTGCAGGGCACCAAGTCCTGGATCGCTGGCCTCGCCCGGTGCCTGCAGGCAGGCACACCGGTGGTGATCGAGCAGGTGCAGTTGCTGCCGGAGTCGGCGCACCCGCTGGTCGCGGACGCCCTCGCCGGGACCGAGCCCCGGGTGGTCGTCACCGCATGCCCCGACACCGACCTGCCCCGCTCGGTGGCCGCCCTGATTGCCCGTTGTCCCGAACGGATCACACTGCCGCCGTTACGGAACCGCCGCGCCGAGGTGCCGGACATCGCCCGGTCGATGCTCGCCGGGATCGCTTCAGGAAGCCGGCTGACGGCCTCGGCGCTCGCCGCCCTCGGCGCGGCATCGTGGCCGGGGAACCTCGCCGAGTTGAAGGTCGTGCTGACCGCGGCAGCGGACCGGATGCCGCGTTCCGGTGGCCGAATCACGTTGTCGGACCTGCCGGAGCAGTACCGAGCATCCGGCCGGGTATCCCGACTCGGTGGGCGTGAGCGCGCCGAGCGGCAGGCGATCGTCGACGCCCTCGCCGAGTGCAGCGGAAACAAGGTGCACGCGGCCGCCCAGCTCGGGATTAGCCGGAGCACCCTCTACACCCGGATGCGCGCCCTCGAGATCACCACCTGACGCGGGCGCCGACTGTCCGAAGCCCGGACAGTTGCGGGCCGTCCGGACAGGGAAATGTGGTTTGCGGCACATCGTTTCCGTCCGAACGGCCCGCACCGCGGGCAGCTCGACCCCCTCGCACCGAAGGAGCTCCGATGACCGCGATCGCCGACCACCCCCTCGCCGCCCGGGTACGGGATTTCCTCGCAGGCGGCCCGAAGAAGCTCCTGATCGGAGGAGAATGGATCGAGGCGGCCTCGGGCCGTACGTTCGCCACCAACGACCCGGCGACCGGGAATCCGCTCACCGAGGTCGCGCACGGGCAGGCCGAGGACGTTGACCGGGCGGTGCGGGCGGCCCGTCGGGCCTTCGACGAGGGCCCGTGGGCGTCCATGAAACCCAATGAGCGCGAACGGTTGATCTGGCGGGTGGGTGACATTCTCACCGAACGTGCCGAGGAGTTCGGGCAGCTCGAGGCCCTCGACAACGGCAAGTCCGCCGCGATCGCGACCGCCGTCGACATGGCATGGGCGGCCGACGTGTTCCGGTACTACGCCGGGTGGGCCACCAAGATCGAGGGCAGCACGGTCAACGTGTCGATGCCGTTCGCCCCCGACGCGCAGTTCCATGCGTACACCCTGCGGGAGCCGGTCGGGGTGTGTGGACTGATCGTGCCGTGGAACTTCCCGCTGCTGATGGCATCGTGGAAGTTGGCGCCCGCACTCGCCGCGGGCAACACGGTGATCCTCAAGCCTGCCGAGCAGACACCGCTGACGGCGCTGCTGCTCGGCGAGGTGTTCCAGGAGGCCGGGTTCCCGCCCGGTGTGGTGAACATCGTCAGCGGCTTCGGTGATGCGGGCGCGGCGCTGGCCGCGCACGACGATGTCGACAAGGTCGCGTTCACCGGGTCGACGGAGGTCGGCAAGAAGATCGTCGACGCGTCGAGAGGCAACCTGAAGAAGGTGACCCTCGAACTCGGTGGCAAGAGCCCGAACATCGTGTTTGCCGACGCGGACTTCGATGCGGCGGTGCAGGGTTCGCTGAACGCCTGGCTGTTCAACCACGGCCAGTGCTGCGTCGCAGGAACCCGATTGTTCGTGGAGGACACCATCTTCGAGGAGTTCACCCAGGCGGTCGCGGACGCGGCCAGTCGGGTGACGATCGGTCCCGGCCTCGACCCGACCACCCAACTCGGACCGCTGGTGTCGCAGGAACAGTTTGACAAGGTCACCGGCTATCTCGCGGCGGGCCTCGCGGACGGGGCCCGCGCGCTCACCGGCGGCAAGCGGTGGGGCGAGACCGGCTACTTCGTCGAACCCACCGTCTTCGTCGACGTCAAGCCCGAGTTCTCCATCGTCCGTGAGGAGATCTTCGGCCCCGTCGTCGCTGCGCTCCCGTTCAACGCCGAAGACGGGGTCGCGGCCGCGGCCAACGACTCGATCTACGGGCTCGCGGCGGGCATCTGGACCAGGGACATCTCCAGGGCGCACCGCACCGCGCGGCAGATCAAGGCCGGCTCGGTGTGGATCAACCAGTACAACGGCTTCGACACCGCGATGCCGTTCGGCGGCTACAAGCAGTCCGGGTGGGGACGCGAACTCGGCGCCGCCGGACTCGACGCCTACACGACCACCAAGTCCGTCAACGTCGCGCTGTGACAGTACGACCCGACCCTCCCGCCCCCGACCGGTTCGCTCGCAGAAGGAGAATCAGATGAAGACCACCGCAGCAGTCCTGCTCGAGGCGGGCAGGCCGTTCGAGATCATGGAACTCGATCTGGACGGTCCCGGCCCCGGTGAGGTGCTGATCAAGTACACCGCGGCGGGCCTGTGCCATTCGGACCTGCATCTCACCGACGGTGACCTGCCGCCGCGGTACCCGATTGTCGGCGGCCACGAGGGCTCCGGGATCGTCGAGGAGGTCGGCCCCGGCGTCACCAAGGTCAAGCCCGGCGATCACGTGGTGTGCAGCTTCATCCCGAACTGCGGCACCTGCCGCTACTGCTCAACCGGCCGCCAGAACCTCTGCGACATGGGCGCCACCATCCTCGAAGGGTCGATGCCGGACGGTTCGTTCCGATTCCACGGCAGGGGAATGGATTTCGGCGCCATGTGCATGCTCGGCACCTTCGCCGAGCGCGCCACCATCTCCCAGCATTCGGTGGTCAAGGTCGACGACTGGCTGCCGCTGGAGACGGCCGTCCTCGTCGGCTGCGGTGTCCCGTCCGGGTGGGGGACCGCGGTCAACGCCGGCAACCTGCGGGCCGGGGACACCGCCGTCGTCTACGGGGTCGGCGGTCTCGGCATCAACGCCATCCAGGGTGCGGTGAGCGCGGGGTGCAAGTACGTGGTCGCGGTGGATCCGGTACCGCTTAAGCGCGAGACCGCGCTGAAATTCGGTGCCACCCACGCTTTTCCGGACGCCGCCTCCGCCGCAGCGAAGGTGTCGGAGCTGACCTGGGGACAGGGCGCGGACGCCGCCCTGATCCTGGTCGGCACGGTGGACGAGGAGGTCGTCGGCGCGGCGACCGCGGTGGTCGGCAAGGGCGGAACCGTCGTCATCACCGGCCTGGCGAACCCGGAGAAGCTGACGGTCCACGTGTCGGGCTGCGACCTGACCCTGAACCAGAAGACGATCAAGGGTTCGCTGTTCGGTTCGATGAATCCGCAGTACGACATCGTCAAGCTGCTGCGCCTCTACGACGCCGGGCAGTTGAAGCTCGACGAGCTCGTCACCACCAGGTACCGCCTCGAGGACGTCAACCAGGGCTACGAGGACCTGCGGAACGGCAAGAACATTCGCGGCGTGATCGTCCACGGTTCCTGACCCCGGCGGGCGGCGCCGCACGGCCGGTCATCGGTCGTGCGGCGCCGTGCGTGGTGCTGTTAGGTTGACGCCGTCAACCAGAATGCCCATTCGGAGGTGCGATGACGTCGGCAGCGCGAACCAGTCCAATCGACCTGCTCGGCACGGACGTGGCCGCATGGAATGCGTATCGGTCCAGCGACGACGGAGCGGTCGACCTGGGCGATGCGGACCTCGCAGGCGCGATGCTGGCCGGCGCGAACCTGGCGGGGGTCGACCTCACCGGCGCGGACCTGTCGGGGGCCGTCCTCGTCGACGCCACCCTGGCGGGCGCGCGTCTCGTCTCCGCGGACCTCGTCGGTGCCGACCTGACGCGAGCCGATCTCAGCGGCGTGCGGGCGCACGACGCCAACCTCACCGGCGCGTACCTCACCCGGTCCCGACTCCGGGACGCCGACCTGACGATGGCGTATCTGACGTCGACCTACCTCGGGCACGCCGACCTGACCGGTGCCGACCTGTCCGACGCCTATCTGACCGGCGCCTACCTCGGCGATGCCGACCTGACCGGCGTCATCCTGACCGGCGCCTACCTGGGGAAGGTCAACCTGACCGGGGCGACCCTCGACGCGACCGACCTGACGGGTGCGGACCTGACCGACGCCGTCCTGCCGGACGGCACCACCGCGGACTGACGCCGTCGTCGTCGGCGCCATTGCGCGGCAATGGGGTTCCGCTCGGCGTTGGACTGTGCCACCATCGAGGGGTTACAGACTTCTCGTCCCGCTCGGTGTCCGAGAGGAGAATCGCAATGTTCTGGAACATCGTCGGCACCATCATCTTCGGTGCCCTGATCGGCGTGCTCGCCCGCCTGATCATCCCCGGAAAGCAGGCAATGGGGTGGATCATCACGGTGGTGCTCGGCATCGCAGGCGCCCTCATCGGATATTGGGTGTGGGACGGGTTGCTCGGCCAGGGCGACACCGGCGGCGTCGACTGGATCCGCTGGGTCATCAGCATCGCGGCAGCGGCCGTCCTCGCCCTCGGCTACCAGGCGATCGCTCGGGGAATGGACCATTCCGGTCCCGCCAGGCACGCGTAGTCCTCGGGGGTGCCGCCCGGCGTCGCCCCGCTCCCGGTCAACGAGATCCTGGTGCGTCGCGCGGTGTTCGCGGCGCGGCTACCGGGGTGAGTACATGATGACGGCGACGCCGGCAAGGCAGATCAGCGCGCCGAGAAGGTCCCAGCGGTCGGGCCGGAATCCGTCGAGGGCCATCGCCCACACCAGCGAGCCCGCGACGAACACGCCCCCGTACGCGGCGAGGATCCGGCCGAAGTTCGCATCCGGTTGCAGCGTCGCGACGAACCCGTAGACGCCGAGGGCGAGCACCCCGAGACCGGCAACCAGCCAGCCACGGTGCTCCCGCACGCCCTGCCACACCAGCCAGGCGCCGCCGATCTCGAACACGGCTGCGATGGCGAACAGGGCAATGGACTTGGCGACGGTCATGTCAGGACGGTATCGGGGGCGTGCTGCCTGGCCGCGGCCTACCGTGGGGGTGTGTCCGCGTTCGGCGTCGCCGATGGCGCGTGGAAACGTCCGCGCGCCTGGCGTGTCACGCGGTCAGACGCCGGGGGCGAGCGCCGCCGCCGTCATCCGGCGCAGCACGTCGCGGGTGTGGCTGGGGGTGGTCCGCGCCGCGCTGTGCGGCGTCGAGTTGATCAGGCCAAACGTCGCGTGCGCCTTGGTGCGGGCCTCCGTCTCGGTCAGCGCGGGATCGGTCTCGCGCAGCACCTGAACCCACAGTTCGACGTACCGTCGCTGGAACTGTCGCACCTGTCGCCGCGCCGCGTCGGGCAGCGAGGCGAGGTCGCGGTCCTGCACCCGGATCAGGTCGGATTCGCCCAGCGCGAAGTCGAGGTGGAATTCGACCAGGCCCGCGAGCGCGGCGGCCGGGTCCCGCGCCCCCTCGACCACGTCGGTGCCGCCGTCGAACAGGCGCGCGCTGATGTCGACGAGCAGTTCGACCAGCAGGGCCTCCTTGTTCGGGAAGTGCCGGTACACGGCGGGCCCGCTGATCCCGACCGCGGACCCAAGGTCCTCCAGGCGGACGCCCGCGTAGCCGCGTTCGGCGATCAGCCGTGCGGCCGCGTGCAGCAGTTGACGGCGGCGGTCGGCCTTGGCCTGGCTCCGCCGCGTCGGGGCGGACACGTCGTCCGTCACGCAGGCACCTCCTGTGCTTCCCGGGGTATGGACAACTCAGTTAAGCACGGTTATCTTGAATTCGGTTATTGACCGTTAACCGAACTGATCAGACAGGTGGCGGAATGGGCTTCGACGGGGATCTGAACAGGACCGAACACGAGCGGCTGGTGACGGAACTGCGTGAGCGCCTTGCCGCCGCCGCGCTCGGTGGCAGCGAGCGGTCCCGGCAACGGCACGTCGACCGGGGCAAGCTTCTCCCGCGGGACCGGGTGACCACCCTGCTCGATCCGGGCAGTCCGTTCCTTGAGTTCTCGCCCCTCGCGGCGAACGGCCTCTACGACGATGAATGTCCCGGCGCGGGCATGATCGCGGGCATCGGCAGGGTTGCGGGCCGGGAATGCGTGATCGTCGCCAACGACGCGACCGTCAAGGGCGGCACCTACTACCCGATGACGGTCAAGAAGCATCTCCGCGCGCAGGAGATTGCGCTGCAGAATCACCTGCCGTGCATCTACCTCGTCGATTCCGGCGGCGCGTTCCTGCCGAGGCAGGACGAGGTGTTCCCGGACCGCGAGCACTTCGGTCGCATCTTCTACAACCAGGCCACGATGAGCGCCAAGGGGATTGCGCAGATCGCCTCGGTGATGGGGTCGTGCACCGCGGGTGGCGCCTACGTGCCCGCGATGAGCGACGAGGCCGTCATCGTCCGCAACCAGGGCACCATCTTCCTCGGTGGCCCGCCGCTGGTGAAGGCCGCGACCGGGGAGGTTGTCACCGCGGAGGAGCTCGGCGGCGGGGACCTGCACTCGAAGGTTTCCGGGGTCACCGACCACCTCGCCGCCGACGACCAGGACGCGCTGCGCATCGTGCGCAACATCGTCGCCACGCTCGGCCCGCGCGGCCCGCGGCCGTGGGAGGTCGCCGCGACCGTGGACCCGGCCGCCGATCAGTACGAGCTCTATGACGTGGTCCCCACCGACCCGCGCACCCCGTACGACGTGCACGAGGTGATCGGCCGGATCGTGGACGGCGCCGCCGAGACCGACCACCGTGACGGCACCAGCTTCCAGGAGTTCAAAGCCGAATACGGCAAGACGCTGGTCACCGGTTTCGCGCGGATCCACGGCCACCCGGTCGGCATCGTCGCCAACAACGGCGTCCTGTTCGCCGAATCCGCCATGAAGGGCGCGCATTTCATCGAGTTGTGCGACAGGCGGTCCATCCCGCTGGTATTTCTGCAGAACATCGCCGGCTTCATGGTCGGCCGCGACTACGAGGCGGGCGGCATCGCCAAGCACGGCGCAAAGATGGTCACCGCCGTCGCCTGTGCGCGGGTACCGAAGCTGACCGTCGTGATCGGCGGCTCCTACGGCGCGGGCAACTACTCGATGTGTGGGCGGGCGTACTCGCCCCGGTTCCTGTGGATGTGGCCGAACGCGCGGATCTCGGTGATGGGCGGCGAGCAGGCGGCGTCGGTGCTCGGCACCGTCGGCTCCGGCAGCGACCCGGACGCGATTCGTGCCCAGTACGAGGCGCAGGGCAACCCCTATTACTCGACCGCCCGGCTGTGGGACGACGGCATCATCGACCCGGCCGACACCAGAACTGTTCTCGGACTGGCCCTGTCGGTGTGTGCACACGCGCCGATCGAGCCCGTCTCCTACGGCGTCTTCCGGATGTGAGCGACATGACTGTGAGCGAAATGATGACGACGGCACCATCTTCCGACACCGCGGGCGGGTTTCGCACCGTCCTTGTCGCCAACCGCGGCGAGATCGCGGTCCGGGTGATCCGCACCCTGCGCGCGATGGGGATCCGCTCGGTCGCCGTCTACAGCGACGCCGACATCGACGCCAGGCACGTCCACGAGGCGGACACCGCGGTGCGGCTCGGCCCGGCGCAGGCCAGGGAGAGCTACCTCGACATCGGGAAGGTGGTGGACGCGGCGCTGCGGACCGGCGCGCAGGCCGTGCACCCGGGCTACGGATTTCTCTCCGAGAACGCGGCTTTCGCGGCGGCACTGGAGAAGGCGGGCATCGCATTCCTCGGACCGTCCGCGCATGCCATCGAGGTGATGGGCGACAAGATCACCGCCAAGAATGCGGTCGCCGCGTTTGATGTGCCCGTGGTGCCGGGCATCGCGAGGCCGGGCCTGACCGACGCCGAACTGATCGACGCCGCCGGCGAGGTCGGCTACCCGGTGCTGGTGAAACCGTCCGCGGGCGGCGGCGGCAAGGGCATGCGGCTGGTGGAGGATCCCGCGGACCTGCCCGCGGCGCTGGCCAGTGCGCGCCGGGAGGCGGCGTCCGCGTTCGGCGACGACACCCTGTTCCTGGAACGATTCGTGCTGCGGCCAAGGCACATCGAGGTGCAGGTCCTCGCCGACACCCACGGGAACGTGATCCACCTCGGCGAACGCGAGTGCAGCCTGCAGCGCCGACACCAGAAGGTCATCGAGGAGGCGCCGTCACCGCTGCTGGACGCCGCGACCCGGGCCCGGATCGGCGCTGCGGCGTGCAACACCGCCCGCAGCGTCGACTACGCGGGCGTCGGCACCGTCGAGTTCATCGTCTCCGCGGACCGTCCGGACGAGTTCTTCTTCATGGAGATGAACACCCGGTTGCAGGTCGAGCACCCGGTCACCGAGATGGTCACCGGTGTCGACCTGGTCGAATGGCAGGTGCGGGTTGCGGCAGGGGAGAAGCTGACACTCGGCCAGGACGCCGTCACGATGACCGGGCACGCGATCGAGGCCCGCGTCTACGCCGAGGACCCGGCCCGCGGCTTCCTGCCGACCGGCGGCACCGTCGTCGACCTCGTCGAGCCGAGCGGCCCCGGGGTGCGGGTGGATTCGGGACTGCGGGTCGGCACCGTCGTCGGCAGCGACTACGACCCGATGCTGTCGAAGGTCGTCGTGCACGCCGCGGATCGACCCACCGCGTTGCGGGGGTTGGACCGTGCGCTCGCCGAGACCGCGGTCCTCGGTGTGGTCACCAACGTCGACTTCGCCCGCTTCCTGCTCGCCGACCCCGACGTGGTGGCGGGCGACCTCGACACCGGCCTGCTCGACCGCAGGGTCGACGACTACCTCCCCCCCGACGCCACCGACGATCAGGTCGTCGCGGCCGGCGTGTACCGCTGGTTGACCCGATGGCCGCAGGGCCCGGCCGACCCGTGGTCGGTGCCGACCGGATGGCGGGTCGGCGGCGCAGCGCCCACCGGCATCCGGCTCGCCACCGCAACGCGCACCGAGCATGTGCGCATCACCGGTCGCCCCGAACTCGCCGCGGTGTCGCTTGAGGACGGTGAAACCCGTTCCCTGACCGCATCGTTGGACGGCGGGCTGCTGCGTGTGGTGGTGGACGGGCGTAGTGCGACGTATCGGGTTGCCGCCAACGACGGACACCTGTGGCTGGCGTCGTCGTCGGGGGTCGTGATGGTCCGCGAGGTCGCGGAGGTCAACGTCCGCACCGGCGACGCGCACGCCGGGGAGGCGGAGCTGACCAGCCCGATGCCCGGGGCGGTGATCGCGGTCGGCGTCGACTCCGGGGCCGCGGTCACCGCGGGAACCACGATCGTCGTTGTCGAGGCAATGAAGATGGAACACGCACTGACCGCACCGATCGACGGAACCGTCGAGGTGTTTGCTGCCGCGGGCGACCAGGTGAAGGTCGATCAACTGCTGGCACGAGTGATCCCGAATGCACTGAACGAGAAGGGTTGACGAGCAATGACCGACTACCTCTCCACCGGGTCGCTGCCCGACGAATACGAGCAGCTCGCCAAGACCGTCCGCGACTTCGCGCAGACCGTCGTCGCGCCGGTCGCCGCCGAGCACGACGCCAACCACACCTTCCCGTACGAGGTGATTGACGGGATGGCGGACCTCGGCCTGTTCGGTCTGCCGTTCCCCGAGGAGTACGGCGGCCAGGGCGGCGACTACTTCGCGCTGTGCTTGGCGCTTGAGGAACTCGGCAAGGTCGACCAGTCGGTCGCCATCACCCTCGAGGCCGGGGTGTCGCTCGGTGCGATGCCGGTGTACCGGTTCGGCAACGACGCCCAGAAGCAGGAGTGGTTGCCGCAGTTGACGAGTGGCCGCAGCCTGGCCGCGTTCGGGTTGACCGAGCCCGGCGCCGGGAGCGATGCTGGCGGCACCCGCACCACCGCCCGCGAAGACGGCGACAGCTGGGTGATCAACGGTAACAAGCAGTTCATCACCAACTCGGGAACGAACATCACGACGCTGGTCACCGTCACCGCGGTCACCGGGGTGAAGGACAATGGCAAGAAGGAGATCTCGACGATCCTGGTGCCCGCCGACACGCCGGGGTTCACCGCCGAACCCGCCTACAACAAGGTCGGCTGGAACGCCTCCGACACCCACCCGCTCTCCTTCGACGACGTGCGGGTCCCGCGAGAGAACCTGCTCGGGGAACGCGGTCGCGGCTACGCCAACTTCCTGCGGATCCTCGACGAGGGCCGGATCGCGATCGCGGCGTTGTCCGTCGGCGCCGCGCAGGGCTGCGTCGACGAGTCGGTGAAGTACGCGAAGGAGCGGGAGGCGTTCGGGCACCCGATCGGGGCCAACCAGGCGATCGCGTTCAAGATCGCCAGGATGGAGGCCCGCGCACACACCGCCCGCACCGCCTACTACGACGCGGCCGCATTGATGCTGTCCGGCAAGCCGTTCAAGAAGCAGGCGTCGATCGCGAAGCTGGTCGCCAGCGAGGCCGCGATGGACAACGCCCGCGATGCAACGCAGATCTTCGGCGGCTACGGCTTCATGAACGAGTACACCGTCGCCCGGCACTACCGGGACAGCAAGATCCTCGAGATCGGCGAGGGCACCACCGAGGTGCAGCTGATGCTGATCGCGCGGGAGGCGGGGCTGTGAGCGGCGCGCAGCCGCGCCGGGTGGTCCAGCGCGGGCTGTGGTTCGAGGAGTTCGAGACCGGCGTCGTCTACGAGCACCGGCCCGGCCGGACCGTCACCGAGTCCGACAACGTCCTGTTCACCACGCTGACGATGAACACGCAGGCGCTGCACCTCGACGCCGCGTTCGCCGACGCGCTGCCGCCGTTCAACGCCCGGCTGGTGAACTCGATGTTCACCCTGTCCACCCTCGTCGGCCTGTCGGTGGCGCAGCTGACGCAGGGCACCATCGTCGGCAACCTCGGGTTCTCCGAGGTCGCGTTCCCGAAGCCGCTGTTCCACGGCGACACCATGTACGCGGAGACCGTGATCGTCGACACGCGGGCGTCGAGGAGCAGGCCCGGTGAGGGCATCGTGACGTTCGCGCACACCGCCCGAAACCAGCACGGCGACGTCGTCGCCACCGCGGTCCGCACCACGATGGTCCGGATGCGGCCGGAGGGGGAGCAATGACGGAGTGGAGTCCACCGGGGCCCGCCTGGCTGTTCTGCCCGGCCGACCGGCCGGAGCGGTTCGCGAAGGCCGCCGCCGCGGCGGACGTGGTGATCCTCGACCTTGAGGACGGCGTTGCCCCGGCCGATCGGGAGGCGGCGCGACGGGCCCTGATCGACACCCCGCTCGACCCGAGGCGGACCGTCGTCCGGATCAACGCGCACGGCACCGACGACCAGCGGCTCGACCTGGAGGCGCTGCTGTCGACGAACTATCCGCGGGTGATGCTGCCCAAGTGCGAATCCGCGGACCAGGTGCGGTCGCTCGCGCCGCGGCAGGTGATCGCGCTGATCGAGTCCCCGCTCGGCGTGCTGACCGTCGCCGAATCGGTGCAGGTCGCCAACGCGATCGGCGTGATGTGGGGCGCCGAGGACCTGGTCGCCGCGCTCGGCGGGAGCTCCAGCCGCCGCGCCGACGGCACCTACCGGGACGTGGCGCGGCACGCCAGGTCGGTGTCGCTGCTCGCCGCGAAGGCGCACGGCAGGCTCGCCCTCGATGCGGTGTACCTCGACATCGGTGATCTCACCGGCCTGCGGGCCGAGGCGGACGACGCCGTCGCGGTCGGGTTCGACGCCAAGGTGTCGATCCACCCGAGCCAGGTCCCGGTGGTGCGGCAGGCGTACGCGCCGACACGGGATGACCTCGACTGGGCGCGCAGGCTGCTCGCCGCTGCGGGTGCGGAGCGCGGCGTGTTCACCTTCGAGGGCAAGATGGTGGACGCCCCGGTGTTCCGGCACGCCGAGCGGATCGTGCGTCGGGCGGGTGATCAGGAGGTCGAGTGACGATGACGGGACCACACGCAGCGGGGGACCACTCGACGGGGCCGCAGTGGGTTCCGTCGGACGAGGACGTCGAGGGGGCACGCGTCACCGACTTCGCCTCGTGGGCGGAGGGACGATGGGGTGTCCGGTTGCCCGACTACCCGACCCTGTGGCGGTGGTCCGTCGACGACCTCGACGACTTCTGGCTCTCGGTGTGGGAGTACTTCGAGGTCCAGTCGCCGACGCAGCCCGGCCCGGCCCTCGTCGATGACACGATGCCCGGCGCCCGCTGGTTCCCGGACGTGCGGCTGAACTACACCCGGCAGGCGTTGCGGCACGAGACGCGGCGCAGGCCGGCGATCCGCTACTCCGGGGAGGGTGTCGCCGACACCTCGGTGTCCTGGGCGGAACTGCGGCGGCAGGTCGGTGCGCTGGCGGCCACGTTGAAGGCACACGGCGTCGGCCAGGGGGATCGGGTCGTCGGGTATCTGCCCAACATTCCGGAAGCGGTGATCGCGTTCCTCGCGACCGCGAGCCTGGGCGCGGTGTGGGCGGCGTGCGGTCAGGACTACTCCGCACCCGCCGCCCTGGCCCGGCTCGGGCAGCTGGACCCGGTCGCGTTGATCGTCGCGGACGGGTACCGGTTCGGCGGCACGGTGCACCGACGCGACGCCGAGGTCGCGGACCTCCGCGCCGGACTGCCGACGCTGCGCCTGACGGTCCGCACCCCGCACCTCGGCGGCGCGGCCGACGACGAGTCGGCGGAGCCCGCGGGCCCGCCGCCGCCGGGGGCCGTGCTGTGCTGGGCCGAGGCGACCGCCGGGGCGGCGCCGCTGGATCCGGTCGACGTCCCATTCGACCATCCGCTGTGGGTGGTGTTCTCCAGCGGCACCACCGGGCTGCCGAAGGGCATCGTGCACGGTCACGGTGGTGTGGTGCTCGAGCATCTGAAGTCATTGGCGCTGCAGAACGACATCGGCGCCGCCGACACCCTGTTCTGGTACACCAGCCCCAGCTGGATGATGTGGAACTTCCAGGTCGCGGCGCTGCTGGTCGGTGCGACCATCGTCTGTTACGACGGCAGCCCGTCGTACCCGGCGCCGGACGCGTTGTGGGAGTTGGCGTCCCGCACTCGTGCGACGATGCTCGGCACCAGTCCCGGCTATCTGCTCGGGTGCGCGAAGGCCGGTGTGGTGCCCCGGGACGCGCACGACCTGTCCGCGTTGCGGTCGGTGGGGATCACCGGCTCCGCGCTGCCGCCGTCGTCGTCGATGTGGCTGTCCGAGAACGTCGGCGAGACGGTGCCGGTGTTCTCGATCAGTGGTGGAACCGATGTGGTGACGGCGTTCGCCGGTGGCGTCCGGACGGTGCCGGTGTGGCCGGGTGAGCTGTCGGTGCCGTACCTCGGGGTCGCCCTCGACGCGTTCGACGAGAATGGGGGGTCGGTGCGGGGCGCGGTCGGGGAGCTGGTGGTGACCCGCCCGATGCCGTCGATGCCGGTGTCGTTCTGGAACGACGCCGACGGTGCGCGCTACCGGGACGCCTACTTCGCCGACTATCCGGGGGTGTGGCGGCACGGGGACTGGATCACGATCACCGACCGGGGCAGTGTCGTGGTACACGGACGTTCGGATTCCACATTGAACCGCAACGGTATTCGAATGGGCAGCGCCGACATCTATCAGGCCGTCGAGGGGCTGCCCGAGGTGGCGGAGGCGCTCGTACTCGGCGTCGAGGGGACCGACGGCGGATACTGGATGCCGCTGTTCGTCGTCCTCGCCGAGGGGGTGGAACTCGACGACGCGCTCCGCGAGCGGATCCGCGGCGCGGTGCGAGACCAGGTGTCGCCGCGGCACGTCCCCGACGAGGTCCTCGCCGCGCCCGGCATCCCGCACACCCGCACCGGGAAGAAGCTCGAGGTGCCGCTCAAGCGGATCCTGCAGGGCGGGGATCCGTCCCGGATCGTCGATCGCAGCGCCGTCGACGCACCCGACCTGATCGACTGGTACGCCGCCCGCAAGCGGTGACGCGACCGGACGGAAGGATCGGCCCCGGTAGGCGGGGTCGATCCTTCCCGATCAGGTGGTCCGGCCGAGCGCGCGGATCAGTGCGGCGTTGAGGGTGTCCGCGGGGGTCATCGGCAGGGTGTGGTGGGTGGCGCCGTCCAGGACCGTGACGTGGGCCCGCGGCATGGTCGTCGAGATCGTGGTCGCAAGTCGGCCGCTGCGGTGTGCCTTGCTGTCGGCCGCGAGGATCACGGTTGTGTCCACCGGGGACTCGGCGAGCGCGGCGCGGCGGGGCCGTTTCGGGACGATGGTCCTCGATGTCGGAAAGTGCTCGGCGCCGAGGGCGAGGAGGGTGAGCCAATCGTCGTCGATCGGCGCCGCGTCGGTCTCCCAGCGGATGAAGGCGCGTTCCCGGGTCTCGGTGGGGCGCAGCAGGATCGGTGCGGCGCGGGCGAGGTACCGGAAGCGGAATCCCGCGAAACACGACGTGGGGTCGAGCAGAACGAGGGTCGAGACCCGGTCCGGGCGGTGGAGCGCGAAGGCGAGTGCGATCATCGCGCCGTACGAATGCCCGACGAGGCGGAATGTGTCGAGGCCAAGTCCGGTGGTGACGGCGTGCAACCAGGACAGTAGGTCGTCGGCGGTGCGCATCGGGTCGCCGTGCGCGGTGCTGCATCCCGCGTCGCCGAGCAGGTCGAGCGCGTGGACCCGGTGGTTCTCGGCGAGAGCGGCCACGTTCGCGAACCACACCGTGGAGGTCGCGCCCGCACCGGGCAGCAACACGACGGGTGGGGCATCCGCGCGGCCACAGGAGTGCACCCGGGTGGTGCCGAACCGGGACTCCACGTCGGTGCTGGTCACCTCGACGGGCCACTTTCCGAGTACGCGGTCGTAGGCGCGCCGGAAGGCGGCGCCCTCGACGCTGGCGGTGAAGTCGGCGAACGTGCGCACGGCCACTCCTTAGATAGCTCGATGAATCGAGATACTTTGGTTGTCGAGATAGTAGGGTGTCGGCATCGAGTTGTCGACACCTGGAGTTGCGGATGGACACCGGCAGCAAGGCCGACGAGAACCCGGTGCGCGGTGAGGACCCGCTCGGCACCGTCCACCGACTGCGCGCGTTGATGGTCGAACTACACCTGATCGGTGCCGAGTTCGCGCGGGTGAACGGGTTGCACGCCACCGACGTCCGCGCCCTGATCTGCCTGCTCGATGCCCGCCGTGCCGGGCGGGCCGCGACCCCGACGTGGCTGCGCGAACAGCTGCACCTCAATTCGGCGTCGGTGACCGCACTGGTTGATCGGATGGAGCGGGCGGGGCTCGTGCGGAGGACCAGGGACGAGCGGGACCGGCGACGGGTCCGCGTCGACGTCACCCCGCATGCCGTGGAACTCGGCTGGTCGTTCTTCGGTCCGGTGATCGCCAACGCGACGGCCGTGATCGGTGGGTACAGCGTCGAGGACCGCGCGGTCGTCGACCGATTCCTTGCCGACATGACCCGAGCGGTCGAGGCACAGGCGGGCGGCGAGGAAGGCGGATAGCGTACGGCGCGGTTCGGAGGTGGCAAGGCCGCACCGCGGGGTTCGCGGCGGGCGCGCCGGTGGCGTCGTCGCTACGATCGGTGGCATGGCCCTTCTGTATGACGCAGAGTTGTCTCCCACCAAGATCGACCTGATCCGAAACTGGCTGCCGCGCGCGCACTTCGGTGTCGGTGCCGCGCCCGCCTTGGAGCGGGTTGGTGCATTCCGGTTTGACGATCCGGCGGGTGAAGTCGGTGTGGAGACGCACCTGGTGCGCGGCGCCGACGACGTCATCCATCAGGTACCGATGACCTATCGTTCGACGCCGCTGGTCGGCGCGCGGCTGATCGGGGAGATGGATCATTCGGTGCTCGGGCGCCGCTACGTCTATGACGCGACAACCGACCCTGTCTACGTGCAGCAACTGCTCGTCGTTGTCTACGGCGGTGGCCGCGAGGCCGAGCAGTACATCCACGTCGATGATGCTGAGCCGAGAAGGATCGCCAGCACGGTTCGTGTCCGGGGCAGCGGGGCCGGCGGAGCCGAGGCTCCCGCCGTCACGCGGGTCAGCGTCGCGGATCACGGTGGTAGCACCATCATCGGCGCGGGCAGGATCGAAGTCGTTGTGCACCATCAACCGGTGGATGCGGATCCGGACGGACCCACGCTGGTCGGCGAGTGGGACGGTGGTCGAGGTGTGCTGGCGTCGGTAAGGCAGTTGGACGCCTCCACACCGTGGTAGCGCACCGAAACGGACTTCCCGTGGTGCCGCACGCGCCGACCTGCGCTGGTGCGGCGTTCGGACGGGCAGCCGCCCAGGCCGCGACCTATCCGGTCGTGGCCTCGGCGGCTCCGTGGTTCTATTGTGTTTCAGGGTGTTTCAGGTGCTGAACAGCAACTGTCTTCGATTGTG